>CAYNEL010000001.1:0-58929 GCA_964396225.1 uncultured Bdellovibrionales bacterium
CGGCTACACGGCCGATGACAACGCCCGGGCCCTCATCGCGGCGCTCGAGGCCAAGACGATCGGTATCCCGGGAGCGGACCGGATTGCCGACCGGGCCTTCGGATACCTTAAGGGCGCCTTCCGCCCGGGCCAAGGGTTCGTCAATTTTGCTTCCCGGACCGAAACCGATCGTCTCCAGTACGATGTCGCCTCGATGAGCCAAGACGGGCACGGGCGTTCCATTGCCGCCCTCGGCTACGCGGCTGCCGTCCCCTCCCCGCTGCAGGCGGAGGCCGGCCGGCTGTTCCGTGGAGCCTTGCCGGTGGCCGGGGAGCTGACCGAGCTGCGGGCCATCGGTTTCTCGATCCTCGGCCTGTGGCATTGGCTGACGCTCCATCCGGACGACGCGGAAGCCAAGGCCGTTCTTGTACGGGCCGCCGAACAGCTCAAGACCGCCTGGCAGGAGCACGCCTCTTCCTGGTGGTCATGGTTCTCGCCGCTCCTCACCTATTCCAACGCCACCCTGCCGCACGCCCTCCTCCTTGCCGGCGAGACGCTCAGCGATGCCCGGGCCGTCGAGATCGCCCGGCACGCCACCGACTTTCTCGTGCGCCACAGTTTCGTCGAGGACCATCTCGTGCCCATCGGCCAGAACGGCTGGTTCCGCAAAGGGGGCCACCGGCAGTATTTCGACCAACAGCCCGAGGAAGCCTCAGCACTCACTCTGGCGCTGGCCGCCCTCTACGAAAAGACGGGCGACCAAAAATACCAGCATCTCAGCCGGCGCTCCCTCGAGTGGTTCCTCGGACGCAACGCCATCCACCGGACCATGTACGACCGGTCGTCGGGCGGTTCCTATGACGGTCTCCGGGTGGACGGCGTCAACCTGAACCAGGGATCGGAATCCACGGTGTGCTATCTTCTGGCGCGTTTCGCTTTCGACAAGGCGCTCCGTACCCGGGGCGCGGTCTTCAGCGTGCCGCCGCTTCGCGGCCGTTCTCGATAAGCGAGCGGAGGAAGTCGTCAAGCTCGATTTTCGCAGCGGCGATGCGTTCGTCGGCCGCCCCGTAGTAGAGGTAGAGGGTGTTGTCGTAGACGGCAGTGGCGGTCGGAAAGATGGTGTGTCGCACGTCGCCGGCGATCTCGTATTCCTCGGCCGGCTCGAGGATGGGGTCTTTCAGTTTGGCTACCATCTGGAGCGGATTGTCCCTATCGAGGAGCGCCGCCCCGACGGAATAGGTGCGGTTGCGGTTAGTCTCCCGGACGCCGTGGTAGAGGATGAGCCAGCCGGCGTACGTCTCGAGGGCTGGACAGCCGCCGCCGATGTTCCGTCCCTCGAACCATTCGGTGTTTTCGATCATGACGTTCTTCTCTAGATTGGCCAGGTAGTTGCGCCAGAAGTCGTCGTCTTGGAGCTGGGCGAAGTCGTCGAAGAACACCACCTGCATTTCGGGGAGGATGCGGTGAACGAGCGCGAACTTGCCGTCGAACTTGCGCGGCATGAGAAAACCGTCTTTCTCCCAGAGGAGTGAATCCTCGCCCACGCTGTGGCGCATGAAGGAGGAGAAGAAGAAGTACGAGGATTTGAGCTTGGAGGCGTTCAGGAGCTTCTCACATTCGGTGTAGGTGAGGTTGGGGCTGATGACACCCCGCTTCTCCCACTGCTTCAGGTCCTGGCTTACAGCATAGGCCAGTCGGGCGTTTTTGCCGTCGTAGGCGACGTAGACCATGTAGTACGTCCCGTCGATCTTGGTGATGCGGGGATCCTCCACCCCTTTCCGTTCATAGTCGTGCTCGGGGACGATGAGGGGGCGGTCGCTCCGCTCCACCACCTCGATGCCATTCTGGAGGCGGCAGTAGCCGATGGAAGACACCATGTCGTGGGAGACGGCCCGATAGAACATGTGCACGTCCTCCCCCTCCTGGTAGGTGGCGGGATTGAGGACGGCCCGATTCTCGTATTCGCGGCTGGATTTCTCGAGGACGACTCCCAGGCGTTCGACGTGAGGCATACGGGTGGAAAGAGGTTATGGGACGGACGGTTCCAGTATACCAAACGCCGCGCTATACTGGAGGCATGCACAGGAGCATGTGGACCAACTGGGTGATTGAATTCGGGCCGTTGGCCGTGTTCTTCATTCTGCTCTACGGGTTCGACCTGGGCCGGAGCGAGCGGGCCAATTTCCTGATCGCCACAGGCATCCTCACCGTCCTCACCGTCTTTTCGATGATCGCCGCCCGGGTGCGCGAGGGGCGCCTGGCCCTCTTCCCCATCGTGGCCGGGGCCTTCATCGTCAGTTTCGGGGCGGTCTCGGTCTTCTCCGGCTCGCCGGCCGTCTTCATCGTCAAGGACACCCTCTACTACGGCCTCTTCGGGCTCCTCCTCCTTATCGGTTGCCTCCGGGGTCAGGGCTGGCTCAAGGCTTTCTTCGAGGGCCTGCTCGATATCTCGGACCGGGGATGGTATCTCCTCTCCCTACGGTGGTCTGTTTTCTTCCTGCTCCTGGCGGTTTCCAACGAGTACGTCTCGCGCCATTACCATCTCGACGTCTGGATCCACTACAAACTGGCCGCCACCATTCTCCTCAATCTCTTCGGCTGGTACCAATTCCTGCTCATCCGGCGTTACCGCAATCCGGCCGCCTCCGCCTGGGGGCTCCGTCTGGAACCCGTCCCGCCGAAGTGAAGCCCCTGCGGGTCTCACAAATAAAAACACCCTCATGGGTGTTTTCTTGGTGCGCCCGGTAGGAATCGGACCTACGGCCTTGTGGACCGGAACCACACGCTCTATCCACTGAGCTACGGGCGCTGAAGAAGTGCTACGAAAACCAATGCGGTGCGCTCGGCAGGAATCGAACCTGCGACCTTTTGGACCGCAACCAAACGCTCTATCCACTGAGCTACGAGCGCGTCATCAGCTGGGCTGAAAAAGAAAAAGCCTCTTCCTGAGGGGGCTTTCCGCCATGGCAAATGCCCATCAACTATGGAGCAATTTCTCCAAGCTGTCAACGAGCGGCACCTCCTGTTCCTCCTCTGGCAGAAACTGGAGGAGGACCGAGCGAACCCGCTCGACGTCGTCGGCTGGGAAAGGGGCCCGCACCTGTCTCACGAGACCGCTCCCCTGCTGGAGCGACAGGACTGGCTCGTGACCGGGAAAAATCCAGAACGACTGCATCCTTTCGTAGGGGAAGAACTCGGTATTGAGATAAAGGCCCTCTCCGGTGAGGAAGCACCGGAAGGCGCGCGGCGCGGCGCGGGAAACCCGCCAGCCGATGAGGCCGATGAGGAAGAAGAGTGCGGTCGGAAGGAAGCTCCCCTGGAGCAGGCTGTAGACGCCCGAAACGACGAGGAGAAGAAGGAGGATCCAGCGGCTCCGTCTGCCGAGACGGAGGGCCGGTTCGTCGAAAGCCCAGGCGTAGAGCGAGCCCTCCGGGGCGTCGACCACCTCTCCGCCGGCGGGAGCCTGGGGTTGTTCGGCCGTGGAAGTGCGTTTGTTTTTGGGGGCCGGCATAGCGTTGCCAAGAGTATACCATATGGTGTACAAAGGCGGAACAACTTGCTAGCCTAAAAACGTTCTTGCTGGAGGCGTGTGTGAGTGGTTGAAACAGGCAGTCTTGAAAACTGCTAGGCCGGCAACGGTCTCGAAGGTTCGAATCCTTCCGCCTCCGCCAAAATTGAAAAGCCGGACACCTGTAAGAAGGTTGTCCGGCTTGTTTTTTTATGGGTGGTTCATCGAGACACCGATGAGCTGATCGTAACAGCGTCGATACTGATAGGCGGTCTGGGCAATCCTGAGGATGCGGCCTATTGACTGGCGACGCTTGTCTTGTGGGACCGTTTCCAATATCCCCAGCAGATACTCACTTTCCCGAAGCAGCTGTTTGAACCGCTCCAGAACAGCCTTTGCTTGCTCTGAACAGTCCGCGTCCCCGCCCTGCTCGATCATGGCCAGGGCATCGCGGTTGTCCTCCATAAGCTGCTCCAACTGCTCTTCTTGGGTGGGAAACAAGAGTGATCGGAAAACGCTGAGGCCACAGGTGACGATGCCGGAGAGCGAAAAAACCAGCCACCAAGGCATCGCGGACTGTTTCGGGAAAAACGCGTACAGGATGGTGGTGGCCAGTACAGCAAAAACCAGGGAAAGGAATAAGACACGCATGGAAACCTCCTCGATGATGTGGACCAAAGAACTCGTATTTCATCAATACAACGAAAAACAACTCCTGTCAACTACTCCCCCGCTTAATAACGCGCGCAATAGTCGCGGAGGGCGGCCATGAGCGCGCGCGTGCGCTCCCCCGGCTCGCCGGAACCGATGGTGCGGTCGTCCACTCGAACGACCGGGACGATGTACTTGTTCGTCGCGGTGAGGAACATCTCGTCGGCGGCGAACACTTCATCGAGGGCGACGGGACGCTCCTCGGTCTTGAGTCCCGCCTCCCGCGCCAGTTCGAGGACGAGGCCGCGGGTGACGCCGCGGAGGATTGCTTCTCCCGGCATGACGAGCGTTTCGCCCAGGATGATCCCGAAGTTACTGGTCGAAGCCTCAAGCGCCCGGTCACCCGAGACGAAGAGGACCTCCAGCGCGTCTGCCGCGACCTTGCGGGCGTTCTCGCGGATGGCGGCCACATAGTTGGTCACCTTGGCCGCCGGCCAGGAACGTGCGTAGTCGAGAGTGATGAGTTTTGCGCCGTCACGGTAATACCGATCGTCGAGGGGGGTGAAGGGCTCAATGAGGATGATGAAGGTCTCCTTGCCTTCCGGGGTGAAAGCGCTCTCGCTCTGTCCCCCAGTCAGGACGGTGCGGATGGTGGATTGCGGAAAAGCGTTTTTGGCCAGGAGGTCGGCGAGGGTTTCGCGGTAGCGCGTCGCATCGATCGGCAGCTTCAGTCCGAGCATGTCCGCCGAATTGGCGAGGCGTTCCCAGTGGCGCTCGAGAAGGAACGGTTTGCCGTTCTCGGTACGCATGACGTCGAATACCCCGTAGCCTCGGAGGAAGCCGAGATCGTAAGGGCTGATGGCGACGGTGTCGGCGGGAACGATGCGGTCTTGCCAGTAGGCGTAGCGGGCCATGGCCGATAGTTCAAAAATTACGAAAAAGTCCCTCGGGGGCCGGGAGCTGCCCCTAGTATATCAGGCAGGCTGGCGATGGCTCAAATCAGGTCTTTCCGCTACTTGACCTCCATCCAATCCTGTGTTTTAATGGATGCGCCACAGGAAATCCACACCTTTGTGCCTGTCGCCAACTTGTTTACCTACCGTTCCCCCTACGGTCCGAGCGAAGACAAGTTGCTTCCCCTCCCGGCGCCTGGCGCTGGAGGGGATTTTTTATGCTTCTGGCCGGCTCGACTATACTGAAGGCGTATGCCTACCCTCGACACTCCCCTGAGCTCTCTACCCACCGTCCGATCGAGCGCCCTGCCGAAACTGAAACGGCTCGGTCTCACGACCGTGGGCGATCTGCTCTACCATTTTCCCACCCGCTACGAGGACTACGCGACCGCCGTGAGTATCGCGGAAGCGGTCGTTGGCGACCGGGCTACGTTCGAAGGCGAACTGGTGAGGCTCCGGAGTGGTCGGACCAGGACCAAAAAAGTGCTCCTCACCGAGGCCGTCCTCTCGGACGGCACGGGTGAGCTCCGGCTCGTATGGTTCAACCAGAAGTTCCTGGTCAACTCGCTCCGTCTCGGGGCCCGGGTACGCGTCTCGGGGACGGTGGAGGCGGATGGTCGGCGAGGGCTTCTCCTCACCTCGCCCGCCGTGGAGTCGGCAGCACGGCGGGCCACCCACACCGGCCGGATCGTGCCGGTCTATCCCGAGACGGCCGGCCTCACATCCAAATTCCTCCGCTGGCAACTGGAAACCGTCTTCCGCCGTCTTCCTCCCTTGGACGATCCCCTGCCTTCCGACATCCTGGCCAGGCTCCATCTCCCTTCCCTTCGCGACGCGCTCCGGATGATCCACTTTCCGAAAAGCGAGACCGAAACCGTGGCCGCTCGCAAACGTTTCGCCTTCCAGGAGATGTTCCTGGTCCAATTGAAGGCGCTTGAGACGCGCACGGATTGGAACCGCGAGCGGAGCGTGGTGCTTCCGGTATCAGAGGAGGAATTCGAGGGTTTCCGGAAGACCTTCCCCTTCCCACTCACCGGCGCCCAGACGCGCGCCGTCCGGGAGATCCTCGCCGACCTGGCCAAGGACCGGCCGATGAACCGCCTGCTCAACGGCGATGTGGGTTCCGGCAAGACGCTTGTGGCGGCCCATGCCCTCATCGTGGCGGCCCGCGCGGGATATCAGGCGGTGCTTCTGGCGCCGACGGAGGTCCTGGCCCGCCAGCATTTCGAGACGCTCCGCGAGCTTTTCTCGGGCCAGCCGTTCGAGACGGCTCTCCTCACCCGGGAGTACCAGTGCCTCGGACGGGACGAGATGACCAAAGCCGCTCTCCAGAAGGCGGTCCAGGCCGGGATCGCGCGCGTGATCGTGGCCACCCACGCGGTGCTCCAGCAGGGCGTACGCTTCCAGAATCTCACTCTGGTCATCGTGGACGAGCAGCACCGTTTCGGCGTGGTCCAGCGCGCCTATCTCCAGACAGAGGCCAAGCACTTGAATGACGGTCTGCCGGACCGGACACCCCATTTCCTCACCATGACCGCCACGCCCATCCCCCGTACCCTGGCCATGGCGTTCTTCGGCAATCTCGACATCTCCCTCCTGGACGAGATGCCCCGTCATCGCAAACCCATCAAGACAGTGCTGGCCAAGAACGCGGCCGATCGCGAGAAGATCTATGGATTCGTCCGAAGCGAAATCGAAAAAGGCCGCCAAGCGTTCATCATCCTGCCGCTCGTCGAGGAATCCAAGGTGCTGACCGAGGTGAAAGCCGCCACGGAGGAGCATGCGCGCCTCGCGCGGGAGATTTTCCCCGAGCTCCGGCTCGGTCTCCTCCATGGGCGGTTGAAAGCCAAGGAAAAAGAAAAAGTGATGGCGGATTTCAAGGATCGGAAACTCGACATCTTAGTGGCCACGGCCGTCGTGGAGGTGGGCATCGACATCCCCAACGCCAGCGTCATGCTCATCGAAGAGGCCGAGCGCTTCGGTCTCTCCCAGCTCCACCAGTTCCGCGGGCGCGTGGGTCGGGGCGAGCACCAGAGCTACTGCTTTCTCCTGCCGGGCGGAAGCTCGGACAACGAGCGTCTCCAGGCTTTGGAAAAAACCGCGAGCGGTTTCGAGCTGGCCGAAGTGGACCTGAGACTCCGAGGCCCCGGCGCTATTTTTGGCACCGCGCAGTCGGGCTTCTCCGACATCGCCCTCGAGAACCTGGCCAACGTCCGGCTGGTCACCATCGCTCAGGAAGAGGCGGCGCGGCTCCTCGACGCCGATCCGGGACTCGGATCACATCCTCTCCTGGCCGCCGCTCTCAAACGCTTCGACGAGACCGTGCATTGGGAATAATGAGGTCTTTCAATTCAACAGCACATCTCAATCTTTGGCCCGTAAAATAAACCTCCACGGCCAATCCTTGGAATGCTTGGCGTAGTCCACGCCGATGCGGGGCGTGGCGACGACGGTCTCACTCGCGCCGATGCTTCCTCGTTCGATCCAGAGCTTTCGCGCCAGCGTCATGTCGTGGCCATTCTCCGTCCGGGTGACACGCAGGAAACGGCAGAGCTTGCCAGGGCCGTCGGTTTCCTTGGACGATACGTCTTCGACCTCCACCGCCCGGATGAGCACGGCCGCTGGGAAATTTTTTGGACCGGTGACGATATTCAGACAGTGGTACATCCCGTAGATGAGATAGACGTAGGCGCGCCCCGCCTCGCCGTACATGGTTTCGGTGCGCTTGGTCCGGCCGCGGCTGGCGTGGCAGGCCAGGTCGTCCTCGCCGTGGTAGCTCTCGGTCTCGACGATCCGGGCGCGGATGGTCCGGCGGCCGACACGCCGCACGAGGAAACACCCGAGGAGGTCCCGGGCGACGGTGAGGGTGTGGCGCTGGTAAAAACGGCGAGGGAGGACGGAAAGCATATTGCGAGGTCTTCGGATGATATACTACGCTTGCTATGCGAATCCTTCAATTCCCGAAACATTTCCTCTGGGGAGCGGCCACCTCGGCCCACCAGGTCGAAGGCGGCAACCACAACGACTGGAGCGAGTGGGAGAAACGGAACGCCACCCGTCTCGCCCGGGAATCGGAACGGGCCTTCGCTTGGAATCCGCACTGGAAACGTTTCAAGCGCGAGGCCACTGATCCGAGGAACTACATTTCCGGTCTGGCCTGCGACCACTACTACCGTTTCCGGGACGATTTCGACCTGGCTCGTGAGCTCAATCATAATGCCCATCGGTTCTCGATCGAGTGGTCGCGCATCGAGCCCGAAGAAGGCCGTTTCGACGAGCGGGCCATCGCGCACTATCGGGAAGTCGTGCAGGCGCTCCGGGAGCGCGGGTTGGAGCCTTTCGTCACGCTCTGGCACTGGACGCTCCCTCCCTGGGTGGCCGAGCGGGGCGGCGTCCTGGCGCCCGACTTCCCCCGTCTCTTCCGGCGGTATGCCGAACGCATGGCGCAGGAGTGTGGGCCGGCCGTGCGTTTCTGGATCACTTTGAACGAGCCGGACGTTTACGCCGGGCACGCATATTTGAAGGGCCAATGGCCGCCCATGAAAAAAGGCGTCTTCAATTATCTCAAGGCAGTGCGCGCTCTCGCGGAGACGCACCGGCGTGCCTACGCCGCCATCCGCCAAGCCGACGAGACGGCTTCGATCGGCATCGCCAAGCACCAGATCGCCTTCGAGGTCGCGCGGCCGACCCTCTGGAACCGTCTGCTCAAGTATCTTGCCGACCGGGTGTGGAACTGGGATTTCCTCGACCGTATCCGCGACCATCAGGATTTCATCGGGCTCAACCATTACAACCGGAACGTCATCGACGGCTGGTACGGCCAAAACCCGAACGTCGAGCGTACGGATTTCGGCTGGGAGTACGCGCCGGATTCCCTCTACCAGGCGATTATGGAGCTCCGCCGCTACCGGAAGCCGGTCTACGTCACCGAAAACGGCCTCGCCGACGCGTCGGACGCCCTGCGCTCACGCTTCCTCCCCGAAGCGCTCTCGGCCGTCCACCGGGCCGTCGAGGACGGCGCGGACGTGCGAGGCTACCTCTACTGGTCGCTCCTCGACAATTTCGAATGGGACAAGGGGTACTGGCCGCGTTTCGGACTGGTGGTGGTGGACTACCCCACTCAGGAGCGCACCGTCCGCGAGAGCGCCCGCTGGTACGCGGAGGTCTGCCGCACCAACCGGATGCAGGCCCCTGCCAGCCGGGCCGAGTTTGTGTGAAAAATCCTTGCTCAAGCCGCTCGTGTGTGTTAGAGTAGCCTCGCGCTTTTTCGGAAGCGTTTTCTCTTTGGCCCCATCGTCTATCGGCTAGGACAGCGGCTTTTCAAGCCGTTAAGAGGGGTTCGATTCCCCTTGGGGCTACTAAAAAAGAAAAGCACTGGCCCCGCGGTCGGTGCTTTTCTTTTTCGGTGTTTTTCTAGCGACAGGCGAGGGGGATTTCCCTTGGGGCTACCAAGTATGAACCCGCTCACAGGCGGGTTTTTTGCTATGCTGGAGACATGTTTCTCGATATCCAACTTGGCCTCGTGTGGGCGGTCCTGACCGCACTTATGTTCGGGGAGCCGCTCACCTGGGAGTGGGTGGCGCTCGGCGTCTGTTTCGCTTTACTTCCGGATCTTGATTTCTGGGTGGAATTGGTCCGACGCGGGACGGTCGGTGGGAAGGAATTGGGCGCGCATCGCACCCTCCTCCACAATCCGCTCGTGTTCCTGCCGGCGGTGGCCGGCTGTTTCGTCTGGGGCGGACCGGCGCTCGGGACGCTGGCCGTACTTGGTATTTACGGGCACTTCGTCCATGATTCGATCGGGATGGGATACGGCGTGCGTTGGCTGTGGCCTTTCTCGGGCAATTTCTCCAAACTCTTCTCCGACCGGGAGGGTGGCATCCATTATGACCTGGCCCACGCCCAGTGGACGGTCTGGACTCGGGCAGAAGTGGAGCGGCTCCACCGGGAACACGGCAACGATGCGTGGCTCCGCGAGGACATCCGCTACCATATGCGGAAACTTCCCTTCCATCTCATCATCCTCGGTTTCCTCGGCCTTTTGGTGTATGTCCTGGTCGTTTGGTTCGGTTTAGGGTAGAATCTCTTTCTTGCATATGCAAACCTCCTTTCGCGTCCTCGCCATCGAGACCTCCTGTGACGAGACGGCCGCCGCCGTCCTCTCGTTTGACGCTGGGCGCCTCACCGTGCTTTCGAACGTCGTCTCCTCCCAGGCCGATCTCCACGCGGCCTGGGGCGGGGTGGTACCCACCCTCGCCGCGCGTGAACATGTGAGGAACCTCGTGCCGGTCACCGGCCGGGCCCTCGCGGAGGCGGGCGTCACGCGGGACGACATCGATCTCATCGCTGTGACGGCGGGTCCAGGACTCGTGCCCGCGCTCGTGACCGGCGTGATGGCGGCCAAATCTCTCGCGTACGCTTGGAAGAAGCCGCTCCTCGGCATCCATCACATCGAGGGGCATATTTATGCGAACCTGTTGACCAGCAACCAGATGGGTATGGATGCGCCAGTTTTCGAATTTCCCGTCCTCGCTCTGGTCGTCTCGGGTGGCCACACCGAGCTGGTGCTGATGCGCGACCATTTCCGGTACGAGATCGTCGGTGAGACGCAGGACGACGCGGTGGGCGAAGCTTTCGACAAAGTGGCCAAGATGCTCGGCCTCCCCTATCCAGGCGGTCCGCCCGTCTCGGAGCGCGCCGACCGCGGTCAGGCGGAAGCCGCAATGTTCGGATTGGCCTTCCCTCGGCCGCTTCTCGACGATGATACGCTCGATTTCTCTTTCTCCGGTTTGAAGACGGCCGTGCTCTACCGCCTCAAGAAAGACGCGAACAAAGTGAAAGACGATGCCTATGTCACCGGAGTCTGCCACGCCTTCCAGGCGGCGGTACTCGACGTCCTGGTGGGCAAGACCCGTCTCGCGGTGGAGCGCTTTCGGCCGCGGACCTTCGTCATTGCGGGGGGCGTGTCCGCCAACACCGCTCTGCGCGCCCGTCTCCAGGAGATGCTGGCCGAAGAATTCTCCGAAACGCGCTTTATGACGCCGCCCTTCGTCTACTCCCTCGACAACGCGGCCATGATCGGGGCGGCTGCGGCCTATCGCTGGTCGCTTGCGTCACCCGAGGAGCGGACCGAGGGAAAGGACCGCTGGCGGACGCTTGCTGTGGAGGCCAATCTGAAAATGGCTTTGTAAAGCCAAAAAATAGAAGAACCGAGCCCTTTCGACAAGGGCTCAGTTTTGTTTTATAATGGCTTAATAAAGCCAAAAACCGTCATGACTGATACTTCCCCGTCCATCTGGATCGTCATCCCCGCCTACAACGAAGCCAAAGTGATTGCTTCGGTACTCCGCGAGGTGCAGGCCGCCGGCTATCGGAATATCGTGATAGTGGACGACGGGAGCAAGGATCGGACCGCGGACGAAGCCGCATCGGTCGCCGGGACCACAGTGCTCGTCCACCGCCTGAACCGCGGTAAGGGCGCCGCCACCAAGACGGGCATCGAAGGCGCCAAGCTCCTCGGCGCGGGTATCGTCGTGACCATGGACGGGGACGGTCAGCATGACCCGGCCGATATCGCCCGGATCATCGCGCCCATCCTCCAGGGCGAGGCGGCGGTGGTGCTCGGGACGCGTCTCTCCGACACCCGCGGCATGCCGTGGTACAAGGTGCTGGCCAACGCCCTGGCCAACGTGCTCACCTGGTACATTTACGGGCTCTGGGTGTCGGACAGCCAATCGGGTTTCCGGGCCTATCGGCGGAGCGCCCTCGAGCGCATCGACACCGTCACCGACCGCTACGAATACGACAGCGAGGTGATCCGCCAGATCTACCTCCACCGGCTCAAGTTCAGGGAAGTCCCCATCGCCGTCCGCTACACCGAGTACTCGATGGGCAAAGCGCAGAAACAGGGCTTCGTGAACGGCCTCAAAACCCTCTACAAGATGGTCTTTAACCTGTTCCACTAGCGCCCCCCTATGGACCTCTCGCGCATCCCTCTCTACCAGATCGTCGTCATTATCGTAGCCGGCACCATGCTCTATCAGGGCTTCGCCGCTTACTGGAAGCATCAGACGGGCCAGACCGGGCTCAAGCTTTTGATCCGCGTCCTGGTCTGGGGCGGCATGATCTTGGTGGCGGTGTTCCCGGGGGTGACCACCGTCATGGCCCGCGTCATCGGCCTCGAGGGCAACATCAACGCCGTCATCATGACCGGTTTTGTTCTGGGGTTTCTCATGATCTTCAAGCTCCTCTCCGCCATCGAGCGTTTGGAACAGAACATCACCAAGCTCGTCCGCGAGGACGCGCTGCATGATCTGAAACCGAAATCATGAAACTGGCCATTTTTTCCCCGTACTATCCTCCGCATACCGGGGGCCTCGAGACCCACAGCGACGAATTCAACCGGTATCTGTCCGAGGGAGGGACAGATATCGTTGTTTTCACGCCCCACCTACCAGAAAGCGCCCCGGCGCGGGAGACGTTGCACCACGGCCGGGTGTGCGTCATCCGTTATCCCGCCTTTGAGATCATCCGCAACTATCCCCTTCCCAGAGTGTGGGAGCATGACTTCCGCGTGGCCTGGCGCGAGCTGACGCAGGAGACCTACGATCTAGTGGTCTCACGCACCCGTTTCTTCTTTTCCTCTCTTCTGGCTCTCATTTTCGCCAAAAGAAAGAAGATTAGGTGGGTCCATATCGAACACGGCTCCGAGTATGTCCGCTTGTCTAGCTCTTGGAAGACGCTCTCAGCGCGGTTATACGACGAGACACTCGGCCGTCTCGTGCTCCGCTCTTCGGACCGAAATGTCGCCATCTCCGAAGCCGTCCGGGAATTCGTGGCGCGTTTCGATCGGCGGCCGGTCCCGGTGATTTACCGCGGTCTCGACTTTGCCGCTCTTGACACCGTCAGGCCGGACGACGGGATACGGAGGCGCTTTCCGGACCAGGTCATCTGCGTCACCGCTGCCCGCCTCTATGCCTGGAAGAACATCGCGGCCTCGGTCAAGGCGATCAAATATCTTCCGGAAACCCTGCGGAAGCGGACCGTTTTCCTCGTGCTCGGCGACGGCGAGGACCGCGAGCGCTTGGAGACGCTGGCCGCGGGACTGCCGGTGCATTTCCTCGGTGACCTGCCCCGTGAACAGGTCCTGGCCATCCTGAAAGCGAGCGACATCTATCTCCACACTTCCCTGCCGGGAGGGGGCCTGTCCACTTCCCTGCTCGAAGCGATGTATGCCGGCTGCGCGATCATCGCGACGCCGCATGAAGGAGCCCGGGAAGTGGTCGCTGACGGTGAGACAGGCCTCCTTTTGACTGGAGCGACCGTGGGTGACCTCGCTTCGGCCGTCGAACGACTGGCCGCTGACGTACCGGAGCGAAAACGTCTCGGCACCGCCGCCCGGGAGCGGATCGCTGAGCGGTTCGACTGGCCGCATTCCATTGAGGCATATCTCAGACTCTTCCATACCCTATGAAGCTTTCCTGGAAACCTTTCGTCAAAGTCCCTCTGGTGCTGGCCGAAAACCTCGTCTTCGGGACTTTTCCGTCGCTCCGACCCTGGGTCGAACGTTATCTTTTCAATCCCTACGATTTCAACGAGGCTCATATCGAGTATTCGAAGAGGAAATTCGATGAATTTTTCGTGGCTCTTCCTGCGGATATTTCACTGGCAAACAAGACCGTGCTCGAACTCGGCCCGGGCGGATCGGTCGGCTTCGGTCTCCTGGCCCTCCAGGCGGGAGCCGCCCAGTATCTCGCCCTCGATGACGGCGAGCACACCTTCGTCCGGCCTCGGCAGATCCGTGGATATCGGAAGCTGGTCGGGAACGACACAGTCCTACGGTGTTTCGAGAAGCGGGCCGGACGGATCGTCTATAGGGAAGAGGCCATCCGGTTCAAGAACATCACCCAGGCTTCTGGGTATCCCCTCCCGGACGCTTCGGTGGACGTCATCTATTCCTGTGCCGTGCTCGAACACGTCCACGACTTGGACCAAGCTTTTTCCGAAATGTCCCGGGTGTTGAAACCGGGCGGCATCATGTACCATGAAGTGGACCTGCGCGACCATATCTTCTCGCAGGACAGTCTCTGGTTCCTCTCCATTCCAGACCGTCTGTTCCGCTTCTTCTTCCGCCACACCGGCGGGTATGTCAACCGTGCCCGCTTCAGCGCCTATCGGGCGCTGGCCGGGCGGTTCGGTCTGGAGACGCTCGCGTGGACGCCCACCATCCGTTTTGTGGGCATTCCGCCGCGCGGTCTCATGGAGCGGTTTTCCGAAGAAGATCTCCGCACCCTGTCGTTTGTGATGGTGATCCGCAAGGCCTATGCACATCCCTGACGCCGCTTCGATCAAGGCATGGCTGAAAAAGCACCAGTGGCTCATTGTCGCGGGACTCTTCTTTGTTATCTTCAAATTCACCCTCGTGACCGTGTTATGGCATGGTCGGATAGTGCCGCCGTCACCAGATGATTCGTCCGTCTACCTGCTGCATCTCGATTCGGTATTGGATTGCCCGGTGCTTTTTGGATGTGCTGATTCCCCCGTCAACTTCGGAACATACGCCGGCGTTGACCATCTCGTTTACCGCGTTGGTCTGGGTTGGCCTGGCCGGCTCTTAGGATGGGACGCGCTCGAGACCTACCGCTGGGGGTTTTATATCGGCACTGTCCTCTTGGCGCTTGCCCTCATCTTCTTTCTGAGCAAACTGAACGACGGGAAGCAGAGACTCACGGCCTACTCTCTCTTTATCCTGGCCCTGTATAACGGTGCCGGTTCTTATCACGGGTTTTTCTGGGTGGTGCCCAGTTTTTTCGCGCTTCTCTTCTTTTTCCTGATTTTGGGGATTTTCTTCGATAGACAGATTCGGCGCTGGCCGCTCTATCTCGCCCTCCTCGTACCTCTCGGGATATTCAGTCATGTCTTGGGGCTGTATCTCTTGGCGGTACTCCCCTTCTACTGCCTCTTCAATGCCGCTCTGGAAAAACGCATAGATTGGCTGTGTGTCAGGAAATCAATCTTTGCTTTCAGTGTGGCGCTCCTTTTCTATGTCCCGACCGTGGCCTATTTCTCGTCGTTTTCCTACGGGAATCCTTATGGGCCGGAAACCCTCATCCAGCAGGTTTCTGAGAGGCGCTCTGCCGGGACGCTTGCCCTGACAACGGGCGAAACGGGCCGTTTACCCGGAGAGAGAAACTTGCTTCCCGGCTGGGAGGGTGTTTCCACGGCCTATTTCCGTTGGATTTTCCCAAGTTGGATAGGCTATGTCATCTTTGCCGCCTGTCTGTGGTTGAATTACCGGTATCGCCGGTACAGGATCATCAGTCTTTATCTGGCCGCTGTTCTCTTCACTCTTGCCGCTTCTCTCAATCCGCACGGTGAGCGCTCCCTCATCTTCCTGTGGCCGGTAACGTTCATATTTTATGGTCAGGCGAGTTGGCTTGGATTGAAGTGGGCCTCGGAAAACCTCAAACCGGGCGTTCCGGTCGAATTGCTGAGGATGCTGATCATGGGCGTGACGGTATTCTTCGTGATACTGGCCTCGATGTACTCTTTCCTCTGGAACCGTTACCTCAACAGCCTGCGAGACATCGTCGTTCCGGAAGACGTTCTGATGTTCCTGTCGGAGCCCGCCCGTCATGAAGCAAAGGTGATGTATGCCACCGAAGTCGCCTTTCTTGATAACTGGATGACACTCGACGGGACGTACCGGAAACCCGGCCGGACGCTCAGTCTTGATGAATCCGATTACTACGTGACGCTTGACGAGGCGACCCTAAGACACGAAAAAGAGCTGCATGGCACCCTGTTCGCCCCGTTTTTCGACATCCTTTCTCGCGTTCTGTTGTTCCAGCACGAAATTCCTCCAGCACGGATGGACGGTGAGCGGGTGACTGAGGGCATGAGAGTAGAGTACTCTTCCGGTCCAGTCCAGATATACGACAGCAATCCAAATTGATGCTTCGGACTTATGTGCGGTATCACTGGTAAAATCTCATTCTCCCAGCCTGTCGAATCGGCCGCTCTCGAGCGGATGAACGAGGCCGTCCGCCACCGCGGGCCGGATGACGGCGGCGTCTATCTCTCCCCTGACCGGCGGGTGGGCCTCGGCCATCGCCGACTCTCCATCATCGACCTCTCCCCTTTGGGCCACCAGCCCATGCGCTATCTCGACCGCTACGAGATCGTCTTCAACGGTGAAATCTACAACTTTCAAGAGAAGCGAAACGAGCTCGAGAAGGAGGGCTACATCTTCGCTTCTCACTCCGACACCGAGGTCATCCTGGCGCTTTACGACAAGTACCGAGAGCGCTGCCTCGACCATCTCTGCGGGATGTTTGCCTTCGCCCTCTATGACGAGCGGGAGCGGACGCTCTTCTGCGCCCGTGACCGGGCGGGCAAGAAACCTTTCAAGTATTTCTGGGACGGGACTACCTTCCTCTTCGCCTCGGAACTCAAGGCCATCCTCACTCAGCCGGAATACGTCCGCGAACCGGACTACGAGGCCATCCACCACTACCTCACCCTCCAGTACGTGCCGGCGCCCCTGACGGGCTTCGTCGGCATCCAGAAGCTCGAACCGGCACACTCCCTGTTCCTTGATCTGAAAACCAAGGCACTCAAAAAAGAGCGCTATTGGAAGCTGGATTATTCGCACAAACTCGATCTCTCCGAAGACGAATGGAAAAAACGCATTTTGGAGACCCTGGACGAGTCCGTCAGGCTCCGGATGGTGGCTGACGTGCCGCTCGGCGCCTTCCTCTCGGGCGGTATCGACTCGAGCGCCGTGGTGGCCATGATGGCACGCCATTCGGACCGGCCCATCAAAACCTTCTCCATCGGTTTCAAGGAGGAGAAATACAACGAGCTCCCCTATGCCAAGCGGGTAGCCGAGCGTTTCGGTACCGATCACACGGAATTCGTCGTCGAGTCGCATGCCATGGAAATCCTCCCGATGCTGGTGCGCCAGTACGAGGAGCCGTTCGCCGACTCGAGCGCCCTGCCCACCTATTACGTCTCCAAGCTCACCCGCGAACATGTGACGGTGGCGCTGAACGGCGATGGCGGGGACGAAAACTTTGCCGGTTACGGCCGCTATAGCGTCCAGAAGTTCGCTCTTGCCTACGATCGGCTGATGCTCCTGCACCAAACCCTGGCGCTCCCGGCGGCCAGGCTGGCCAAGCGAACTCTCCGGAATACCTTCACTGACCGGGTCCATCGTTTTGCGGAGAGTCTCTCGCAACCATACGACTACCGATATGTCGAGTATCTCTGCTACTTCACCAACGCCATGAAGGACTCTCTGTACACGGACGATTTCAAGGCCCGGCATGCCAGGCATGATTCCTATCGACTCGTCTCCGGACGTTTCCGGGAGTCGGGCGCGCGCGACCGGACCGAACAGGCTGTCTCTGCGGATTTCACGACGTATCTGCCGGGTGACCTGCTTCCCAAAGTCGATATCGCCACCATGGCGGTGGCCCTCGAAGGACGTTCCCCGTTTCTCGATCATCAGATGCTCGAGCTCACTGCCGAGATCCCCTTTCATCTCAAACTCAAAGGACGGAACGATAAGAAGTATATCCTCAAGCAGGCTTTGCGCGGTATTGTTCCCGATGAGGTGATGGACCGTCCCAAGATGGGTTTTGGCTTGCCCGTCCACGACTGGTTCCGGGGGGAGCTCAGGCGATATGCGTATGAAACCCTGCTTTCCGAGAAGGCTGTGGGCCGTGGTCTTTTCAAACGAGAATCGGTTAAGGAATTGCTCGATACGCACACGACGACGCGTATTGACCTCGGTTACCAGATCTGGGCGCTCTTGACCCTGGAACTCTGGTTTGAAGAATACTTCCCATCCTGATAGAGTAAGAGAATGCGTGAAATCTATGCGTAAAAACCACCTCCCCTACCTCTCTGACCCGCTCGGCCATACCTCCCTTTCCCTTTCCGTCTTTGAGGAGAATGGGCCGCACGTTATGTCCGGACTGCTCGAGGGAGGCGATGCCTGGTATCCGATCATCGGCGGCATCCCCCGTCTCCTGACGGGCGACCTCAAGACCAATCTCCTGCGGGTCCACGAGGAGTTCTTCAAACGCTGGAAGGAGCGTTTGCCGGCACAGGCCGTCCGCGAGTGGCAATCCGCTCTCGACAGCATTCCGGACCGGGGCGCTTTCTTCGCCCATCAGAAGAAAACCGCCGAGAGCTTCGCCTATGAATGGAAGTATATTTACCAGGAGAATGACTATGAGCGGGAGAATTTTTTTCATTTCGCCGGACCTTTTGTCACGGCGGAGAATATCCACGGCAAAGCCACTCTCGATATCGGTTGCGGTTCCGGCCGCTTCACTAAATGGGCGGCGCTTTCCGGTACGTCTGTTTCCTTCGGGAGCGACCTCGGCGAGACGGTCGAGGTAGCCTATGGACTGACCAAGGACCTCGAGAACGCCTGTATCGTCCAGGCGGACATCTATCGGATGCCGTTTCGAGGGGTGTTCGACCTCGCCTATTCCATCGGCGTGCTCCATCACCTCCCCCGTCCCAAACAGGGATTTCTCGCCTTGCCTCCTGTGCTCAAGCCGGCCGGAGAATTCGTCATCTGGGTCTATAATCGGAGGAAGAACGCGCGGGCCCTCTATTTCTACGAGCCGTTGCGGAGTCTTCTCAAACACCTTCCTAAGCCGGTCCTCTTCAAGCTTTCCTATGTCCCGGGCCTGGCCGTCCATGCCTTGAACGGTCTGACCCATGCCTGCCGGAAACTCGGCTTGAAGAGGCTTGGCGACCGCATCCCCTTTGCCTACTATGCCAACTTCCCGTTCAATATGAAACTGAACGACGCTTTCGACGTCCTGGCGACGCCTAAGAGCAATTACTACTACGTCGAGGATATCCGGCACTGGTATGCGGAAGCTCATCTTGGGAATATCCGCACTTTCGAGCATCCAGAAGCCGGCATCACCGCCATCGGCACCTATGCACGCTAGAAGCGTCGTCCATCTCCTCCATACGCTCGATCCGGGGGGATGCGAACATATGTTGCTTTCACTGTTGCCGGAGCTCAAGCGCCGCGGATGGCAAACGGAAATCATCACCCTGCGGAACGGGGGTGCTCTGGCCCAGCGTTTCCAGGATGCTGGTATTACGGTTACGGAGAATATCTTTCATGGGCCGTTCGATCTTTCGGGGTTCAGACGACTGCGTCAGGTGCTCCAAACGAAGCGCCCAGGCTTGGTCGTCGCCCATCTCCTCTACGCCGATCTCCTCGCGCGGGCCTCTGGAGGGGTTATCGGGGGTGTGCCGGTGGTACCGATGATCCACTCGACATATCGCAGTCCAGCCCTCTGGAAAGCCAGGCTCTTGGAACGTCTCTCCGGGTGGCGTTTGCCGCATTGTCTCGTGGTCAGTCCAGCGGTGGCTGAGGCGGCGGTCCGGAGAGGCTGGAAACGGGGCGCTCCCCTGGTGGTGATGAATCCGGTCGATGTCGACATCTTCCGTCCGGCCGACGATACCGCTCGTCTGAAAAAGCGGGAGAGCCTCGGCTTGGATAGGGATGCTTTTGTCATCGTAACGACAGCGCACCTCTACGGATACAAGCGGCACCGTGATCTCCTCTCAGCCTTTGCTCTCTTGACTCGGGATTTTCCGGAGACCCGCCTGCTTCTCGTCGGTACGGGCCCGCTTGAAAGGACTCTTCGGAGACAAGCCCGCACGCTTGGTATCTCTGAAAAGGTTTCTTTCCTTGGGTGGCGGAAGGACGGGGCTGAGATCCTGGCCGCGAGTGATGTCTTCGTGCTCCCTTCCACATTCGAGGGTCTGAGCGTCGCCCTCCTCGAGGCTATGAGCACGGCCTTACCGTGTGTCGTTTCCGATATCCCTGAGAACCGTGCGCTTATCGAGGATAGACGCACGGGCAGACTGTTCCAGGTCGGTCATCCGAGCGCATTAGCGAAAGTGTTGGCCGGACTTATTCCGGACGCGGATGGGCGTTTGTCACTCGGTCAGGCTGCCCGTCGTCTCGTCACCGAGCGTCATTCCCTTGGAGCGGTAGCCGAACGCTGGGAAGAGGTGTATGATTTCCTGCTGTCTCCCAGAGTCCTATGACCGACTCTCCGCGAACACCACTAGTGACTGTTCTGTTGGCCATCCACAACGGTGTGGATACTTTGGATCAGTGTCTCGAGAGTATTGAACAGCAGACGCTCCAGGTATTCAGGATACTGGCCATAGACGATTGCTCCGATGATGGGACGGCCGCCCTGCTCGAGCGGTGGCAAGACCGCCTGGGAGATGAGCGTCTGACGGTGGCGCGGAACGACCGGAATCTCGGCCTGACCCGTTCGTTGAACCGCGGACTGCGGATGATTGATACTCAGTACACGGCCCGTATCGATGCCGATGACTGGTGGCATCCTGAGAAGCTCCAAAAACAGCTGGCCTATCTCGAAGCCCATCCTGAGTGCGGCGTGCTTGGGACAGCCTATGTCAACGTGACGTATGGCAAGGAAGTGATCATGCGACCGCCTCTGGAAGACGCTGCCATAAAAGCGACCATGTTCAGGCGTAACCCGTTTGCCCATAGTGCCGTCTGTTTCCGGACAGCGCTCATTAGGGAAGCCGGCGGTTACGACGATCAGGTCCGGTACGGCCAGGATTACGAGTTGTGGCTCCGGTTGGCTCCTCGGACCGGATTTGCCAATCTGAACGAAGTCCTCTGTCAGAGAAGGTCCGACTCAGGTATCTCCTACCGGAAGCAGTCGGCCCAAATGCGGCAGTGCGTCAGGACCCAGATTCGTTACCTGCGCCGCTACCGACGTCCTTTCTGGGAATACGTGTACATTCTCGACCCCCTCCTCATGGCGCTCACCCCGTCTTTCATCCGTGAGTGGAAACGCCGATGGTTATGAAAATCTACATTCCATTCAAAAACGGAGACATCGGTGGTACTGCGACCTTTGAGGAAAAATTTCGCGAGCGCGTCTCAACCGACAGACATGTGGTACTTGATCGCTTCCGACGCGAGTTCGACATCCTCTTCATCATCGCTGACTGCCCGCTTTGGATCCCGGTCTACGCCAAGCTCTCGGGAAAGAAGGTGGTCCAGCGCCTTGATGGCGTGTACCATCCCGCTACTCCCGCTGGACGACTCTATCCGCTCTACAATCTGAAAATGTGGTTCATTCATCGATTCCTCGCCGACATAGTTGTCTACCAGAGCAAGTTCAGCCAGTATTCCTGTGAACGCTTCCTCGGCGAGACTGGAGCCAGACATACAACAATCATCTACAACGGCGTAGACACCGAGAAAATACCAGCGCGAAGCACAGCTAATACCGGTCGATCGACGAGACTCGTGACTTTCGCCAAATTCCGCCGCCGCGACCAGATTGAACCACTGATCGAAGCCGTGAAACTCCTTAACCCACAGGGGTACTCCCTTGACATTTACGGGTCTTATACCGAGGCTCTGAAATCGATTTTTTCAGAATTTGAGAACGCCACACACATCCACTTCCGTGGGAAACTTCCCAATGACGAACTCCTCCAGAAAATCAGCGAATACGATATTTTTCTCTTTTCTGACCAGTCGGCCTGTCCCAACAGCGTTCTTGAGGCGTTGGCTGCGGGACTGCCCGTAGTCGGTTTCAATCGTGGTAGCATGAACGAAATCATACAAGATCGTTATAATGGGCTGCTCGTTCCCGTCCGCTCTGGGAGTGACCCATTCATCTCTCCCTACCCTTTTGGCGAAGTTGAGTATCGGAACCTCGCCTTGTTGATAGAACAGGCGGCCCATTCACTAGATGCGTACTCCAGAAACGCCAGACGTTCGGCCGTAGAAAAGTTCTCAGTCGATCGGATGGCTGAAGAGTATGGGAAAATTCTTGCTCGAGAGTATGAAAAATAAGATAGTCCTTTTCCAGCCCCGTCTGAGGAAATTTGTTCTCGATGTTGGTAATGAGCTAGAGCACTTTGATCTTGTCGTGGAAACCAGTCGCGCGTTCTCAGACACAAAAACGTTCTATAAGACAGGCGCCTCTTCGTTTGAACAGGAGACTCGTCGCGTCAAAGTGACGCCGTTCCAAAGGTTGCGCCGGCTCCTTCCGCTTCCGAACTTCCGTTTCCGCCATGAGAAACAGGGCGATATCCTCTTCACCTATGGCTGTCTCCTGGTCACGAATAGACCGTACTGCACCTGGATCGAAAATGGCGCCGCTCTGCACGGATATGATCCGGTCATCCTGCGCAATCCCCTGGCCAAACTCTGCCTTATCCCCTTTATCCTGGATCCCCACCTGAAATACCTCGTCTTTATGAGCCAAGCGGCCTACCGGAGCTTCTTTGCCACTCTCGGGCTGAAAGAGGGATGGCTTCGGCGCAGAGTGGAGGCCAAAAGTATCCAGCTGTACCCGAAGTTCCCAGAGCCCCCAGAGAGACAAATCAAACAATTCGATGGCACACTCCGCTGTCTCTTTACCGGGGTGTATTATATGAAAGGCGGCCGGGAAACGCTCCAGGCTTTCCGCGAGGTCCGACAGTCCCACCCGAACGTCTTCCTGACTGTCCTGACTCCGCTCCATATGCTCCATGCCGACGATCGGGCGGCGCTTGAAGAGACGGAAGGTGTGACGCTGCTTGATGCCACGCTCCGGCGGGAGGAGATGGAAAAACTCTATCGCGAGCACCAGCTTTTTCATTTCCCGAGTTTCAAGGATACGTTCGGACTAGTGCTGATCGAGGCCCTCTCCTTCGGCCTGCCGATCGTCGCTACCGACCAGTACGCGGTCACGGAAATGGTCCGGGACGGCTACAATGGTTTCGTTTTAGGCGACCATCCGTTCACCGACTACGATCGGAAGACGTTCCGGATGTGGGGGAAGTATTACGACGCGAGGTTCTTTTACCGCTCGCTGTTCGACGCCCAGGCCAAGGGGAAGACCCGTGTACTCACGGACTTCCTCGTTTCGACCCTTCTCCGCTATCTGGAACATCCGGAACTTATCGAAACGCATTCACGGAATTCGTACGCATTGTATGACGAAAAGTTCCGTGAAACACTCGTTGCCCGAGCCTGGGACAACATGTTTCTCAAGATGCTGGAAAATACAAAAAAGAATACGTGAAATGGCTAGCGCAGGCGGTAGAGACGGTATTCACCGTCCTCGGCGACCACTTGGAAAGGGTATTCCAAATCTCGGTATGTCAGAAAAAGATGAAAATTATATTTTTCTGACAGTCTGATTATGTCTTCAGTCGACAGGTTTCTGTAGATGGTTATCCAGTCCGGAGCGAGGGTCTTGAACTTCCCTCTTGCCAGTTGTTGTTCGTAGCCGGTTTGCAGGATCCCTTTGCCGATATCGTCCAGCCTCTCGGACCACTCCTCAAGACCTGATTTTGTGAAACCAAAGCATTTGACTGTGACGACAAGGGGCAGATAGCGTGATCCTTGGGGCAAAGACCAACTTGCCACCGGGGAAAGGACCGGTTCGGGATGGGCATAGATATACTCGATGGTAGCTAGTTGCTCGGGCATCGTTTCGGCTTGTACGAACCGTACCCAGGAAGCCTGCAGGTTCCCGGGTATTTTTTTTATCAGTCCAACGCCGATCCAGAAAGAATAGTATGAGAAAGCAACGAAACAACCGACAAGCAGGAGGGTCATCCCGGACTTTTTGATGCGCGTGCTCTGATCGAAGGTTTTCTTGAGTATCTCGATCGTTGGTTTATAGTATTCGGCTACAACAAGCGCGGAAAACAAATAGGCGACGAAATATGCAAAATAGATCACCCGTATCGAATAGAATTGAAAGCCGGGGAGCCATGGATAAATGATCGAGAAGAGGTAGAACACGAACAAGTATGCCACTGAACCAAACGCAATAAGTGTCAGCAGGCCGAGGTCTTTTTTGTTTTTTGCCCCGGCACTTTTCTTCAGAAGATACCACCCAACCAGTATCGCCGCCACATGAGCGGAGAATATCAACCAGAATTCCGTCGGGACTCTGCTCAGGGCCATGTAGGGGGCGCGGAAATAAATCCATGTCCAGATGAACTGTGTTTCGGAGAATTCACCCGACTCCCTGTTGAGGTAGGCGATATAGAGGGCGAACCATCCACCGGCAAGTATGTAAGCGATTGAGGCTGTCGATGCCCTTGAGAGCACTTCCCGCGATAACCTTTTCCAGGGTATCTCGCTATATCTCATGGCTACCTGATGAAGCACCCACGACCCTAGGAAAAGAGTGAAGACGATGAGCGAATTTGATACATGGATAAGCGTGGCGATGCCCAGGAGAACCCAGGGGGCCCAGCGTCTTCCCTGCAGGAGGAAATAAAGGGCCAGGAACGAGAGTGTTGAACCGATGATACGGGGCGCTACGCCGCCATCGACCTGTATGAATTTCCCATACATCCAGAATGGCGGGGCAAGCATCATGACAGCGGCATGGAGGAAAGCTATAAGCGGGACGACCCATCGGTGCGCCGATATCCTTTCCGATATTTTCCATATCGAGTAATACGTGCCAAAGAGGCAGAGGAAGTAGAGAAGTTGCCTCCAGCGCTCCTCATCGATCTGTAGAATCTCACCGATCTGGATGATCTTGGCGTAAAAGACATAGACCCCGCTTGCCGCGGCCATTTCGGTGTACCAGTCACCGACGAGATAATGGGGGTCATTGATACGATATACACCTGGATCATGGATCCATCGGTCCGGACCGAAAGTCAGGGGGTGCATCCCAAACTCTAAAAGGAACAGAAATGTGACGATGCCTATTATCCCCCAAGGAAGCTGACGTATCATATTCTTTAATATCTTATGGTGACTACTGCATGTCTTGACAAGAGACTTGTTGTATGAAAGAATTTTCTCGCATAGTAATTTTCAGCTGTATGAATTCTGGAGGTCTCAATGGTATCAGCTCCTGGTCGTATCTGTAGTGGAAATGCCGCACTGGATATTCTGCACGCGCCGGAGTCTAGGCAATGGTTGGTTGGTGCGTTTCCTTCTGCTCCTATTCATAGCACAACAGTAGAGTTTAAGTACGGACACTCCCTGAAGGGCGAGCACCGTTCGCAAGAGCAGGCCACTTGTGATCCGGTACGTACTAGCATAGGGATACTGATCCGAGGTCGGATCAGGTACGGTTTCCCTAACAATGAGGTCCTGCTGTTTCGGGAAGGTGATTACGTCGTTTGGGGACCCGGAATTCTTCATTGGTGGAGCACTGAAATGGATTCACTCATCCTGACATTTCGTTGGAAAGAGCTTCTCGTTTGACGTTAGAGGAGAATCGAGTTTGGACGTTATGGATTTCATAGTGACGGTGGAACAAAATGATTATGTTCCGCCGTCTCTTTTTTTATGGCATAGCTCCAGAGGAAATGGGCTGAGAAGTTGATGAGCGCGATCAGGCCGGAGACGATAAGGATAACCAGCAAATCATTCAACTTGAAATATTCCACCCCGATCCGCATGAGGATGAGGTTGAGCATCGAGGTCAGGGTGATGACCGTGAGGAAACGTGGGAATTGACGGCTGATTTTTCCCGCTCCGGCTTCGAAAGTCCAGTGTCGGTTGATCGAATAGTTCCAGATGATGGCGACGGCTAACGAAACGACCCTACTCAGGAGATAGTGGAAACCGAAGTATCTCGTGCAGATAAAGTAGATGCCCATGTCGACAAGCAAGGCGGTCCCGCCAGTGACCAGGAACTTCACCAGCTTGTGCCACGGAAAGATTTCGAACATCGTTTTTGAGAGCATATCCCAGTGAGAGTGTCAGAAATTCCTTGGAGAAACAAAGCGAAAACGAAAAAAGGTCCAAAGGGCAACGAAGAAATCCCTCGCTCTGATCTTCTTGCCCTCGGAAACCGTCCGGGGGTGATAGCTGATGGGAATCTCGAGAATGCGAATGCCCGAGCGCAACAGTTTGGCTGTTAATTCGTGATCAGTCTCGAAGCCGGTGGTTTTGATCGCTATCCTCTCGAGGAAACCCTTCGGATATACCTTGTAGCCGGTCAGGGTGTCGGTCAGATAACGGCCGAAGAGAAGAAAGGCCCAGAGGGAAAGAGCGGTATTGGCGATATACGTGGCCAAGGATTTGTCCTGGTGTTTTCCGAGCGAGAGCAGGCTGTTACGTTTTTGGCGCTCCCCGAGGATGCGGCTACCATAGACTGCCAGTCGACCGTCTGATTGTGCCAGGGGCGCCAAAAGGGCGGCATAATCCCGAGGGTCGTATTCGAGGTCGGCATCCTGGATCAGGACGTAGTCCCCTGTGGCATGGGCGATACCGAAACGCGTACCATCCCCTTTGCCGCGGTTTTTTTCGATGCGGAGAGAGGTGACCCCAGGGAAGGAAGAGGCGATTTCGTGGGTGTTATCCCGAGAGCCGTTGTCGACCACGATGATCTCCCGCTCGAAGCCGAGCGGCGTGAGATCGATCGCTAGGATACGTTCCAAGAGGGTACCGAGGGAGGCCGCTTCATTATACGCGGGAATGACGATAGAGACTTTGGGCATGGGGTTTGGGGGTGGTGAAAGACAGCGGCTTCCAAAAAGAAAGACGGATCAGCGTTCCAAGACATCCGATCCCGTCCCAAACGGTGATTTTCTTTCCTTCCGCCACCGTCCGAGGACGATAAGCGACCGGTATTTCTAGCATAACACGTTTGCTTCTCGCCAGTTTAGCGATGATCTCCATATCGAAATCGAACCCATTCCGCTGGAAACGCAAGGGACGGAGCGCGCGCATCTGGAAACCTTTGAGGCTGGTCAAAGGGTCCCCGACGAAACGTTGGTGGAATACCAGCAGGACGATGCTCAGGAGCATGCCGCCGTATTTGCTGAGATAGAAGGAAAGGCGTTTGGTGCCGTAGATACGCCGGAGAGAACGGTTGAGATCGGCTGTGCCAAAAGCGCGGCTTCCGAACACAGCGGAGAAATCCTGGCTGATGAGCGGGGCCAGAATCCGTCGCACATCCTCCGGGTCGTATTCGCCGTCGGATGGGAAGAAAACGATGATATCTCCCTTGGCTTTCTCGATACCGAGACGGAGAGCGCGTCCTCGTCCGGTGCGTCCGTGGAGACGGTAAGTCCTTACGCCCGTGATTGCCTGGGCTATTTCGAAAGTTGTATCGTTCGATCCCCCGTCCACCAAGATGATCTCCTTGTCCAGTCCCATATCATGGAGTTGGAGCTGAAGGAGGCTCTCCAATACCTGTTTGACAGTCCGCTGTTCATTGTATGCCGGAACGACTATGGATACTTTCTGCGATACTGGGCGCACTTTCTTCTGAAGCTGATCCTCCACGATAAGGAGGAGCTCAAAGATGGCTTTGCCACCCGAGTGCTTGCCCTTATCCCCCTCCCAATCGATCCAGGTGACTTGTTCCAGGGGATAGGCAAACTTGGCCGCGTCAAAAGGCATGTATCCCCCCTCTGTCGGAATCTCGGGTTTTTGGAAAAAAAAGCGAGTGACCAGATCTTGGCAGGCGACCGCGCCTCCCACCTTCCGGCCCATGTTCCACAGGAAGGCCCCGACAAGGGTATTCACGTTTTCGCCCAAGATGTCGTTATCCCTGACGATATTGGAGATAAAAACCTTTTCGGCCCGCGGATTGTCAATGATGGCTTCAGCCACACCAGAGGTGAGGTACGAGGGCAGGAGCGAGGAATATTGGGTCCCGGGACCGTAGATGATGACATCCGCTTCCTTGATCGCTCGATCGGCTTCAGGATTGATGGTGGGAAGAGCCTCTCGGCTTCGGAGGAGACGGATGTTGTCGATTTTGTACGCACCCAGAGGATGCGTCTTGGTATCGAGATATTCGGGCAGGAGAAAGATCTCCTGGATACGGGAAGTGTCCTGAGGACCAACGATACTGGCTTCGTCGTGCAGAAAACGTCCATCCTCCTTGATTCCTACCAGGACGCGGTTGGTGCCGTCGGTGATATTCAAAACATGATTCCCGATGCCGGCAAACTCTGAAAAAGCGGCCACTGCCCGATTGAAGTCCCGTGATTCCGCGAGGTAACACCCGGCAAAAAGGAGGTTGCCGAAGGAAACGTCCCCGAACGGGAAAGCTTGTCGATCAGGGTGGTGATTGTAATATTCAAGAAAGGTATGGAGATAGTGCGTGGCTGTTCGGGCGGCTTCAAGCGTGAGTGCTTCGCGGGCTTTCAATAGATCGTGAGACTGATTATTCACTGGCGCGGTGAGGTCGCAGAAAGCCTCGAGGACGATGAGGGCATCTGCGGTCGCCATCGGGTCGGGAAAGCGGTATTCGATCAGCTCCACCAATGCCCGGGAGGCATGGTCCGTCCGTTGCTGGAGGAAGCGGGAAACGTTTTTCCGGACATCAGACGGTCCCAACATTCCGGGGATAAAGCGACGCAACAACCCTGTGGACAGACCGTCATCGTAAGTATTGACGAGCAGTGTCAGCTCGATGTCCGGATACTTGAGCAGGGCTTCGGTAATCGAGCCGGTACCTCTCCCCCCGGAGAACATCACCACCTTGAGCTTGTCGTTTTTGCCGGATCCCAGATCGTTTTTCCGGAAATAATCCTCTAACCTTTCGACATCCTGTCGATCGTTGATGCCGATGGACTCCTCGGGATTTTCGAGGTGGTAGCCACTGATCTCACTTCCGTCCGTCTCGAAAGCGGGCAACAGCGGCAGGAAGTTCCATTCTCCGGTGGCGGGGCTGAGAGCGATGCCTCGTTCGATGGCCGACGCGTACACCGATTTCAGCTTTTCCGTGGAGCAGGCAAAAAGGCCGCAATCATTTTCCCCTTTGGGTGGCATTTCAGCCCCTTCGCGTCTTTCGAGCACCCTGACCAGGTGCCCGGAGGCGTCTGTCTCAAGATGGATATAGGGGTCGTCCCGAAAGATGAGCGGCAGGGTGAGCGCGCTTGGTAAGGCACGATGGAGCGTTTGAACCAAGGAAAGCGTCTGCGCGCTCAGGGCGGCCTGATCTCCCCAGACGATGAGGGTGTGGGGAGTGAGGATCTCCGGCAGGGCGCAATAGACGGAGTCAGCCATTCCCCGCGAATCCTTGATGACGGTAATCTTGCCGCGTTCCCCGAGGCGCTTCCTGACAATCGGGGCGACGTGAGGTTCGGTTTCCGGTGAAACGACGAACACAATTTTTCCGCAAGCCGGTTCCAAAAGATCAATCAACCGGTCGAGGACGGTCCGACCGCCCACCGGATACATGATTTTTGGCTTCGAGTAGCCGAGGCGGGTGCCTTTGCCGGCGGCAGCCACAACTGCCGTCCAGAGAGAGGGGTCGGGCGGTGGTGAGGCGAGGGATTGGATCTCGGTACGAGAGTAGATGCGCATCCGGTTTGCCTGTCTAGATCAGTCCTCCGACCTCCATTAATTCTGATACTACCATGACGCCATCATCCTGTCGAAAACCCGAAAAACCCCCTTCTTTAGCCAAAAACAATACCGGTATGCCAGCCGTACGGGCGGCCCGTACACCGTTTTCCGAATCTTCCACTACCACGCACTGATCAGGCCGGAGGCCGAGTTTCTCTAGAGCCAGCCGGTAGCAGTCAGGAGCTGGTTTGGCCTGGATAACCTGGGAACCGTCGAGATGGAATTCAAAAGCGTCCGCATAGCCGCTTCGCTCCAGGAACGAGTCGACGCTTTGGGACGAGGCTGAGGAGACCAACGCGAGGCGGTATTTCTTCTGCAACTGTCGGATGAGAGGGGCACTCCCCGGGGCTATCCGAGCCCGTTCTTTCAGGAGAACGGCCGCCCTCTCTCGTTTCACGTGCGTCAGGCGCTGGACAGTCTCCTCGTCGACGGATCCATGAAGGCGTTTGAGCACCGACCGGATGGCTTCGTCAGTGCGCATCCCGGCGATCGTCCGATAATCCACGTTTTCGATCCCCACCTCCTGAAAGACGGATGCATAGGCCAGGGCATGGCATTCGTCAGAGAGGTAGAGGACGCCATCCATGTCAAAAATCACGGCCTTGAGAGTGGTCAAGTCTGGTTTCATTGTTTCCGGGCTACGACGCGGGTCTGGCCGATCCAGTACTTGATCGGCAGACGGGAAAGTCCGAGACGCCTGACAGCCGTGGCCAAAAGACGGAACAGCCCGAAATACGCCCCGGCGCGTTTCAGGACGTATTCCAGCTCCAGGGTTTGCCAGTGGCGTTCCATGTCGACCACGACGAATCCCTTGGCGGCCAATTGTCTCCGCATGGTCCGACGAGTGTAATAAATGAGATGGACGGAGAGGAGGAAAGGCCATTTACGCCCCATAAAACGGGCGGGCAGGCTGCCGTAATCCGGATAGTTAACGACCAGAAGGCCCGACGGTTTCAGGATGCGGTATATCCGTTCCAGTTCGGATCCGGGGTCGGTGAGATGCTCGATGACGTCCCAGAGCGTCACCATGTCGAAAGAAGCCTCCGGAAACGAGTGTTCCGCCAGTGTTCCCGGCTGTACGTCCAATCCCTGGGAGCGGGCGTGTTCCGCCAGCCAGCGGCTGGGTTCTATACCGGACGCGCTTACCCCAAAGTCCGTGGCTGCTCGGACGAACGCCCCTCCAGCGCAGCCGATGTCGAGAACCTTGGTGGCGGGTGAGGGGGTGAAGCCGAAGCGCCGCGCGAGGTCATGCAAGGCGGACGAGAATGTCCGGGCCCGCATCGTATCTTGTTCGACGAAAGCCTGGTCTTCGCCGGCCGCATAGGCTCCGATGATGAGATCGGACCGGAGGCGCGGATTGAGGTATACGAGTCCGCAGCCTGCGCAACGCACAATCTGTTCATAGAGCGTCTGGTCGCTCGACGAACGGTAGGTTTGGGTGAGGAAGTCCTGCGTCAGCTCTGACGGAAAACGAGCTTTGGCAAGGATGCGAAAACGAGCCTCGCCACACAAAGGGCACACGATGGTCTCGAAATGGTCACTGAAAGGATTGGTCATAAATTTTAGTATCTACAGTAGTATGCCAAAAAACCGCTTCTTATGAAAGTCTGGAAGTCTGAAAGGGTTTCCAAAAACGAGCGTATATCAGCAGTGATATTACGAGAGAAGTTTGGAGAACAACCGCATATGATATCGAAGCGATTTCGAGGCTTGAGTGACGCAATATCCAGAGGGTGAGTATGCTCAATGCATTTGCTAGAGCGTAAGCTATAATGATCTGAACCTGTTTTTTTTCGGCAGTAAGGAAATTTATCAAATAAGTCCGAAAAGGAAGAAAGACAGCAAGCCATGAAAGACCACGTGCGATTTCCAGGGCGGATTGATAGTCAGTTCCATAAAAAAAGAGAAAGGCCGCTTCGATACATATTCGTAACACAATGAAGGCGAGAAGGCCCATATAAAGTTGTTGTAATATCGTCTTCTGTCTGACACCCCCCGCACCTTTGAAAAGAGATGGGAGATAAAGCGCGCTTAATCCAGCCACAAATCCTGCAATGGCGGAAAAGAAAAGAAAGGCTGTCTGATACATCGCAAAGCCAGTGAGACCGAACAAGAGCGGCAGGATGAGAGCCGGAACATTGTCCCCGAGCGAGAGAAAGAATTTCTGGATCGTGACCCACCAGCCGTAACGTATATCCAGGTCAATTTCTGAAACATCTCTCCCCACCTGGCTAAGTGATTCGAAGTAGTAGTACCAATGAAAGACGCTAGTGCCCCCAAAATATACCAAAACCAGAAACCAAAGAGGTGCATTTATCGCGATGGCGAGTATCAATAAAATTGAGACTGCGAAAGTCTGGGCCATGATCCGCTTACTGACTGGCGAGAATTGCGACTTACCCTCGTACACTGTGTACCAAGTATTCGGGGCGTAGAAAAAAGGAAAGACTAATGCGCCTACCAAGAAGGCGACAAGAAATTCGAAATTTTTCCCCTGGATGAAAAGCCAGCCACCGTACATGATAAATAATGGCAAGGCGAGCAGACTGGTGCGGAAACTGGTACGCACCACACGGCGAACTATTTCCGGGTGATCGTCCACGATGCCCTTTAAAGCAACGAGATTTAACCCTGGAATAGAAAGGATGGAGAAAATAGAGAAAATCGCGATGAGCACCTGATACTCCCCAAATAACTGTGGATTCCCAAGACGCGCAAAGGCGATGGTCATCGCCAGACCAGCCAAGGAAACAACGAGATATCGCACGCCAATCCAGAAACTATTGTAGAGATCACGCCCCCCAAGTCCCAATAAATGTTTAGGAAGGATAGGAGCTCGAGTGGGCATAGCATCGAATTCTAGAGGTTTTTTATTTGCGGAAAAAGTTTTTTAAGCATGTGCTTCAGCACGGCATTCTGACTGCCCGTTTTGGTAGAATGTTCCAAAAGATCAAGGGTGCCAGTGATACTTTTTGGCGTATGTCTGTTTTGACGAAGAGTGTACACTCGCCCTCTAGAAGTACGGCGTAACCCGCGCTTTTCTCCTTTCGTATAGAGCTCCTCCACCATCTTTTCACCCTTACGGAGGCCGGTGATGCGGACCTCCACATCTTCTTCGGGGATGAGGTTCTTGGAGCGGATGAGGCACAGGGCCACGTCGTGGATATTGATGAGTTCGCCCATATCGAGGATGTGGATACTCCCGTCCTTTCGTCCGGCGGTACTTTCGATGACGAGCTGGGCCGCCTCACGGATGGACATGAAGAAACGCATCATCTTTGGGTGGGTGACGGTGACATAGCGGTAAAGGGCGATCTGGCGGTCGAAGAGCGGCAAGGCTGAACCGTTGGAATTGATGACGTTGCCGAAACGCACGATGTTGAAGCGGGTCCGGCCTTTCGGCAGGGACTGGATATAGTATTCGCAGAGTTTCTTGGTGGCGCCCATGACGCTCGTCGGATTGACGACCTTGTCAGTCGAGATGAAGGTGAAAAGCGGGATACCAGCGGTGACGGCCGCATCTACCACCCGGCGGGTGCCGATCACATTGTTGTATACGGCCTCATCCACATTGTCCTGCATGAGATGAACGTGCTTGTAGGCGGCCGCGTGGAAGACGATGTCCGGTTTGAAGCGTTTGAAGAGGGCGGCCAACTTGTTGCTATGGAGGATATTGCCGACGATGAGGACGCATCGCTTCTCCAGACCTTCTTCGCGGAGCTCCTGCTCCAGGCGGAAGAGGAGGTATTCAGAGTGGTCATACACCACCACTTTTTTGACCTTTAAGTCGAGGAGTTGGCGGACGATTTCCGATCCGATCGATCCTGCTCCCCCAGTGATGAAGACCGTCTTGCCGCGATAGAAGGCTTCGAGTTTCTCGACATTGCCGCGGCGGAAGGATTTGCCGAGGAAGTCTTCGTAAGAGAGGTCGTTCACTTCCCGATAACGGACGTCGCTCTGGCCGATGATGCGCTGGTCCCGCGGCACGATCCGGATGGGGATGCGGTTTTTCAGGTTGGCCAGGAGGATACGTCGGACGAGGGCGCCGTCGGCCGAAGGGATGGCGATGACCATCTCATCCAGACGGTACAGGCGGGCCACCTTGGCGATGTCTTTGACTCGGCCGAGGACAGGCGCCCCTGGAGCGGAAGGGGCCTGGTCGTCGATGAAACCCACCACCGTGTGTTTGGGGTGGTGCTGCCGGATATCGGTGAGGAGCAGACGTCCCGCCCGTCCCGCTCCGATGATGAGGATGTTCTTGCTGGAGATTTTCAGTTCGTTCGGCATAAGCGCGGGGACGGACATTGGGGGTATCAGTCGGCGAGCTCCTTCCACATCGACTTGAGGCCTTTTTTCAGGGGGTAGCGGGCGGCAAAGGCGTAGCGCTCCTGGAGCTTGGTGACATCCAGACGGACAGCTCCGGCTTCGGGAGGCTTCGCGCCGGTGGTGGCGTACGGGATCTTGTGGCCGGTCACTTTCTCCACCTGTTCGATGAGGTTGAGGAGGGTGGTGCTGGTGCCGGTGGCCAGGTTGACGGTATCCGAGCCCTCAATCCGATCGAGGATGGCCAAGAGGCCCGCGGCCACGTCGTCGACATAGGTATAATCGCGCTCCTGCAAGCCGTCGCCATTGACGGTGAAGGGTTCCGCTGTTCCGGAACGGGCGTGCTCCATCAGCCGGGACACCACTCCCCGCCCGCCGGCGCCGTAGACATTGCCGAAACGGAGGATGCCCAAGGTGATGCCGGAGTGTTTGGCCACGTCGTGGAGGAGGCGTTCAGCATCCCGTTTGAAGACGGCGTACGGCTCGACGGGAGCGGGCGGCGTCTCCTCGTCGGCAGCGGCCGAACAGTCGCCGTAGACGAGTGAGGTCGAGGCATAGAGCACCCGCCGGCAACCGATCTGGTGCCACAGGGCGGCGCTGGCCTGGAGGTTGGTGAGCTCCTTCTGGGGGTCGAAGGTCGGGCCGATCTGGCCGATAAGGATGATGAGCGTGTCCGTGGCCGGAAGCGCGGTCCGGAGCTCCATAGCGCTCCCGATATCCGCTACCCGTTCCTCGACGTCCGGTATGTCGGCCTTGCGGCGGTCGAGACTGACCACCCGGTAACCCCGCTTGACGGCGTCCCGGCACAGCCGCTGGCCGATGAAGCCGGCGCCGCCCAAGACAGTGATGGAGAGTGAGGCTGACATATGGGGGAGGGTTTTATTTCACCCGGTAGTACTCTTTGTACCAGTGGATGAAGTTCCGGATGCCATCATCGATGCGGGTGGTGGGTTTCCAGCCGAGCCGGCGGAGTTTGCGGATATCCGCCACGGTCGAGGGCACGTCCCCAGGCTGGATGGGTCGGAGGCGCCTCTTGGCCTTCCGGCCGAGGTTCTGCTCGATCACCTCGATGAAGCGGACCAGCGTCTCCTCCTGGTCCCCGCCGATGTTCATGATGGCGTAGGGCAGGTCGGCATCGAGACAGGTCAAGGTGCCGGACACGATGTCGTCCACGTAGGTGAAGTTGCGGGTCATCTTGCCTCGGTTGTAGACGTCGATGGGACGGCCGCGGACGATGGAGTCGGTGAAGTGGAAGAGTGCCATATCGGGCCTGCCCCACGGGCCGTAGACGGTGAAGAAACGCAGTCCAGTGGTTGGCAAGCCGTAGATGTGGCTGTAGACGTGGGCGATGAGCTCGTCGGCTTTCTTGGTGGCGGCGTAGGGCGAGATGGGGGTGTCCACCGGATCGCTCTCGGTGAACGGAAGCTTCCGGTTGTTGCCATACACCGACGAGGACGAGGCGTAGACGAAGTTCTTGACCTTGTGCTTGACGGCCAGGTCGAGGAGATGGATGGTGCCCATGACGTTCACGTCGGCGTAGAGGCCGGGATCGCGGAGCGAGTTGCGGACGCCTGCCATGGCCGCCAGGTGGATGACCTTAGCCGGCTTCTCCTTCCGGAACACTTTTTCTAGGAATTTCCGGTCACGGATATCGCCCTTGTAGAGGGTGAATTTCCCTTTGTAGGGTTTCAGGAACTTGGCGATCCGGTCGCGTTTCAGTTTGGGATCGTAGTAGTCATTGAAATTGTCGATGAGGATAGGCTGGTCTCCCCGGTCCATCAGCGCCTTGGCGCAGGCGCTGCCGATGAATCCGGCGCCTCCAGTGACGAGCACTTTCATAGCGGGTAGTGGGTTAGGGTTTTGCCTTGTCGGTACCCCTGTATTATCCTTTATCTATGGGAAAAATTCAACTCTCCGTCCTGGCCCGCCGGCCAGGGGTTATTCTGGGCCTCATCCTGGCCGCCTTTCTGGCCCGGGAAGCCTTTTTGGTTGCCCTCTCCCCGATGTTCACCGGTCAGGACGAAGCGCGCCATTACAACACCATCCAGTGGTTGGCTGAAGAACGCCACCAGGCCTGCCTCCGGACGACCAACGAGCACGACCAGGAGAAAGGAAATCTTGCCACGTACCGTTTCAGCGAAGAGATCCGCCAGACGAGCGACGCCGCCGGCCTCTCGGTGTGGCGGGAAGAAAACTACCGCAAGCCCCCCTATGCCGCGGGAGCGGTCGGATTCAACGAGCCGCTCATCGCCGAGCGTCCATGGACCCGTGAGATGACTATCTGCCCGCCGGACATCGCCACCAACGCCCGCGGCTTCAGCCTCTTCCATCTTGCGGGTAGCCTCATCGAGCGCGCCCTGAGCGAATCGGACGTGATGACGCGGTTCTACCTCATCCGTCTCATGGCGGCGGCGTTCGGGGCGGCGACCGTCCTCCTGGCCTACCTGGCGGCCACGGAAGCTGGGTTTTCCCGCCGGGTGGGGCTCCTCATCGCCTTCATCCTCTCCCTCCAACCTAAGCTTTCGGTCTATACCACCAATATCAACTACGACGCCCTCCTCATCCCCTGCTTCACCCTCTTCCTCTACGCTGGCATGCGTTTCCTCAGGCGCGGCCCGAAGCCCGGCACGCTCGTCCTCCTGGTAGGCGCAGCCGCCGGAGCCGCCCTCACCAAGGGAACCGGCCTGGTACTCGCTCTCGGCATGCTGTTCCTGTTCGCTCTTCGGGCTTACGCCTTTCGCGAGTCTTGGAGAGGGTGGCCGCTCCGATACTGGCTGGCCGGTCTGGTCCTCGCCTCCGCTTTCATCCTGGCCGTCACGGCCACCTATCCTATCCTCGGCCTTTTTCCCGAGCTCACCCCAGCCTCGTTCACGGAATACCTCGGCAAGAGCCTGCCCAAAATCCCCTCCTCCTCCGAGAATTTCTGGGGCGTCATCGGCTGGACCGCAGCCGCCTCAGGGCCGTGGTTTGTGTGGATCATCTGGGCTATCGAGGTCGCGGCTGTCTTCGGTCTCATCCTCTTCTTCCGGCGGGAGCAACGACCGGAGCATCTGCCTGGGAGGCAGGCCGTCCTCTTCCTGATCGTCCTCCTCGCCTCCCTCCAGTTCGGGGTGCGTCTCCATGACTGGCATGTCTTCCAGACGACCGGCTCTCTTGCTCTCGGCACGCCGGGACGCTATTTCCTGCCCAGCCTGCCGGCCCAGCTTATGCTCCTGGCTGCCGGTCTCGGGATGCTCCTCCGGAAACCACTCCTCCTCGAGCGAGCGCTTCAGGTTTTCGCCCTTCTCATCCTTGCCTTCCATCTCTACGACATCTGGCTGGTCATCCTCCCCCGTTTCTATCTCTGACCCTATGCCACGCTTCCAGACCCTCACACTAACGATCCTCGTGCTCACCCTCCTATCCATCGGAGGTGCGTTCGTGCGTGATTTTGGTCTGCCTGATTCGACTTGGCCGCTCGACAAGGGCGAGCGGGTCACCCTCTCCCCTGGGGAAAGCCTGACCCAGACCTTCACGGCCCGGCGGGGCGGCCTCTCGAAGGTGGAGATCCTCTTCGGCAAGTTCACGTTGAAAAATAGCGATCGGTTGACGCTTGAGCTCCGGGACGAGCGCTGTGAGGACGTCCTGGCGCGACGGGAGCTCCAGGACGAGTCGTTCGACTCGGAGCACACCTATGCCTTCGTGTTCGACCGGGTCGAGGGCTCGGTAGACGAGACGTACTGCTTCAGGGCCGGCTTTGAGAGTAGCCGTGAGGTCGCCAAGGACAAGGCCCCTCGCTTCTTCACCGACCGGGTGTCCGCGGCCGAGCCGTACCTGCTCGAAGGCGACGTCGGGACTTTCCCTGGTACAGGACCGATCGCCATCCGTCCGGGATATCGGAACGCTTCCCTTCTGGCCGATCTGTCCGAACTGACGGATCGGATCTCACAATACAAACCCGCCTTCCTGAAAGGCGGGTGGTTGGCGGCCGCGGCCGCTTCTGGTCTCGTTCTGACACTCCTTTCAGCAATCCTCCTTCTTCGTGAAAACCGGCCCTCGGAGTGATGCGGCCGGTCAGGTTTTGCGGACGGCTTCGCGGAGATACTGGTAGTATTCCTCGTTCCGGGCGTGGGCGGTGGTGAAATCCCGGAGCGTCTTTTCCCGCGCCGCCTCGCCCATTTTCTGGCGGAAACCCGGATCCAGCAGGAGTTTTTCGATCTTGGCGAACCACTCCTCCGGATCCCGCGCCGTGAAACCGGTGACGCCGTCCTCGATGGCGTCCCGGAAAGGTTCCGTGGCGGCTACGACAGCCGGGATGCCGAGGAGGCCGGGCTCGAAAAATTTCAGCTGGGATTTGGATTCGCAGAACGGGTTGCCGATCTCGAGCGGGGCGAGACAGATGTCCACCGAAGCCACGTTCTCGAAATATTCCGCCCGCGGGACATAGGGCAGGGCCGTGATGCGGCTTTGGTAGCGCGCCAATTCCGTCGACAGATCCAAGGGTCCGGCGATGACCAGCCGGAAGGCAGGATACGTTTCAAAGAGCTTTACGATGGCCGGCGTAATAGTGGCGAAATCGGCGTTGTGGGAAAGAGTGCCGCTGAAATACCCCACTCGCACCTCATCCTGCACCGTTCCCGGTTTGCGGTTCGCGCGTTCAGCCGAGAGCTGTTCCCCGAGGGAGACATCCGCCTGGGAGAGGCGGTTGGGCACGACCAGGGCGCGCTTCCCCTTTTCCTCGAGCTTCCTCACGAGGTAACGGGTCGGGGCGGTGGTGTGGGTGACGTACGGGTCGGCCACGATCTCGGCCCCGAGGCCGTTCTCGTACAGTTTCCGCTCGAGGGCGTTCATCGTCTCCAGGCCTTTCATATGGGCGGCGTACTCCCGGTCGAAGACGAGATCGTCCGTGTCGAAAAGGATGGTCCTCCCCTGTTCCTTCAGCTGTCGGATGAGGCGGGCCAGGCCTGGGGTGTAGGGGGTGCGATGGAAGATGACTGCCTTGAAAGCGCCGATCCTGCCGGGGAGGGCGGGATGGTCCTGGAGCGCCACGCTCGTCCGGAGGCCGTGCAGGCCGAGCTCCTCGGCCACGTGGTGGGCCCGGTAACGGGCACTGTCCCCGGTGCCGTTGGTGACGATGAGGATGTCGCCCGGAGGGATGGGTTCCAAGTAGCGGGCCAGCGCCCCGATCACGCGCCGACTGCCGCGCAGGACCCCGTCCCGGCGGAGGACAGACCAGGCCTTGCCGAGTCTGATGGAGAATTGGCCCATAGGGTAGGAATCAGGCGGCCGTATAGACGACCAGGATGACGAGGGCGAAGGCGGCGAAGAGGATGGACGCCTTGTTCCAGAGGGCCTGGCTACGGGCGGCCAGGCGGAGGGCATCTGGGCCGTCTTCCGTGCCGACCGTCGGCGAGAGGAGGTTCCACAAGGTAGCCACCAGCGACAGGAGGATGGCGCCCGCGAAGACGAGGCGCACTTTCGGCGGCAGGAAGTAGCGGGCGTCGGTACCGAAGAACACGGCCAGGAAGATGGCCGTGAAAGCGAGGATGAGGACGGTCAAGCGGCGTTCCTCGCGGAGCTCGCGGGAAAGGGTGTGGACGTCGTCGGCCGGAAACAGCGTACTCATAACGGTGTGCCTTAGGGATTAGAAATCCTCCACTCCGAACACAATCTCAGTATTGTTGCCCACGGACCCTTGAATGAACTTCCTGACCAGGGCGCTCTCGACGGTATCGGAAATGTAGTGGTTGAGCGAGCGTGCCCCGAAGACGGGGTCGTAGCCTTCCTTGACCAGGCGCTCCACCACCCCGTCGGTGAAGGTGAGCTTGACGTTTTTGTCCTTGCCGATGCGTTCGGCCAGGGCGTTCAGCTTGATGACGGCCACTTCCTTCATCTCGTCATGGGTGAGCGGCCGGAAGACTACCACTCCGTCGAAGCGGCCGAGGAATTCGAGTCGGAAGGCCCCCTGCTCCACCACCTTGTCTACCAAGGTCTTTCGGATGATCTCGTGCGACTCTCCCGCAGCCACCGCCTGCTTGATGTAGAGGGCGCCGGCGTTCGAGGTGGCGATGATGATCATGTTGCGGAAGTTGACTTTCTTGCCGAAAGCGTCGGTGAAGAAGCCCTCGTCCACCACCTGGAGGAAGAGGTCGAGGATGTCCTTGTAGGCTTTCTCGATTTCGTCCAAGAGGAGCACGCCGTAAGGGTTCTCGCGCACCCGGGTGGCCAGGAGGCCCGGCTGGTTCAGCTCGCGCGAGCCGATGATGCGCGAGAGCGAGTCGGGATTCTGGAACTCGCTCATGTCGAGGCGGATCATCTTGGTCTCGTCCCCGAAATAGGTGTGGGCCAGGGCCTTGGCCGTCTCCGTCTTGCCCACGCCGGTGGGTCCCAGGAAGAGGAAGGATCCGATGGGCTTCTCTTTGTTGGCGATGCCCACGCGGGCCCGGCGGAGCGCCTCGGCCACCTCCTGGATGGCTTCCTCCTGGCCGATGACGCGGGCGTGGAGGATCTCCTCGAGGTTGAGGAGCTTCTCCTGCTCCTCCTTCTTGACGGCGCCCAGCTGGATGCCGGTCTTGATCGTGAGGAAGGCTTCGACGTCGGCCTGGGTGACGAAAGGCCCGGCGCCGTTGTCGCGCCAATGGAGGAGGACACCCCGGGCCAGGTCGATGGCCCGCTCGGGGAAGGGCGAGTCCCAGTTGTACTGTTTGGAATAGGAGACGATGGCCTCGAGCGCCTTCCAAAGGAAGACCGGACGGCGCGCCTCGGTGGGGGCGAAGTACTGGAGCATGATCTCGATGGTCTCGGCTTCGGTGGGCTCCTCCACGTCCACCGTGTCGAAGAGTTTCATCAGGGCGGGTTTCTCACGCACCAGGCGTTCCCGGTCGGTCGGCGAGGCGGTGGCCACCACCTGGAGCGAGGAGTAAGCGAAGTATTCGGAGAGGATGGCGGTCAGGTTGAATCCGGGCTGATCGTAGCTGAAGAGGTCGGCCAGGCGGTCCACCACCAGGATGATGTTGCCGGCGTAGGCGGCCTGGTTCAGGAGGTCGCGCAGGACGAGCTCGAGGTTGTCGCCCCGTTCGGCCGCCTCCGAGAGGGCCCGGCTCATATCGAAAACGAGGAGGCGTTTCTTGAAGAAGAGGTGGTCCACCCGCTGCTCGCGGATGAGGCGGGCCAGGTAATGGATGATGACGGTTTTGCCCACGCCGTATGGCCCCGAGAGGAGGACGTTGGTCTGGCGTTCCTGGGAGAGGATGAGCTTCATCATCTCGAAGGCGCGCTGCCGGCCGATGAGGTCCCAATGGGCGTAGTCGCTGTAGTCGTGGTCCGTCAGATCGCGCGAGTAGCGGTCGAGCCGGGGCGTGTAGGCAAAAGTCCACTGGTGACCGATGGGCGTGCGGTGGGAGAGACTCTCCCATGTCCACCAGGCGCGTTTCCGGTGGTCCTCTTCCTCCCAGGTGCGCTCGTAGCGGAAGAGCTGTTCGAAAGCCTCCGGGGTGATGTTGAGTTCCTTCAGTTTGGCCTGGAGTCCCGTCGCGTCGGTGAGGAGCGAACGGTCCCGGCCGTCCATCCCGAGCCGCTGGAGGACGCGCGCCGGCCAGACGGCCGCGTCCGCGTGGATGGGGTCCGTCTGTCGGGCGAGGGTTTTCTTGACGCGGAAGTAGTTGGCGAAAATGACGGTTCCCAGGACGCAGCCGGCTAGGAAGAGGCCGATCCAGAGCAGTCCCCCACCGGCCATAAGGGCTCCGATGGCGACCAGCATCCAGAGCGGCCAGCCGAGCCAGAGGATGAGGGTGAAGATGAAGAGGAGGCCGCCCACGCCCGCCAGGCCGAAGGCGGTGACGATCACCACCGCCCGGACGATCGATCCGATGAAGCGGCTGATTAGGTTGTTGGCAAAATTGTTGAACCACTTGATGGGGTGGAGACCGACCCAGTCCTTGAATCCGACGTCACGCTTCCACGGGGAGAAGAGGGTGGCGAAGAGTTCGCGGCAATTGAAGACGTAAAAAATAGCCCGGAAGAGGTTGCTCGAAATGCCGAGGAACCCTTTCAGTCCGAGAGTGTAGTACCAGACGACGAACGGAGGCAACCCGCGCATGGCAGTAGTCGGGTGAAAACTTGGATGTTTCCATTGTACGCCATACGTTTTGGCCCGCCAATAGGGTATAATGGACGCATGCTGATTCTCCTCCCCCCTTCCGACCGGCGCGCCCTCTCGGCCGTCGGCACGGCTATCGGTGTAGCGGTCCTGGCCGGCTACCTCTCCGGAGCTCTGGGAATTTTCGGCGGGACGGCGATGTGGACCGGCGTCATCCTTCTCGCGGCCTTCGGTCTCAGCCGAGCGTTCACCGCGCGCCTCCGCTTTTCGCGGGAGCTCCTCGGCGTGGCCGCGCTTTCCCTCGGGTGGGCGCTCTGCTTGAGCGCTTTCTCGTCCCCCAGCGTCTTTTCGGGGCGCGACCAGGGAGCGTACGCCGGAGCCGCCCTGAAACTGGCCGACAGCGGCGCTTTCACATGGAGGGAACCGGCCGCCCAGGCTTTTTTCCAAGTGTACGGCCGGGGGCAGGCGCTCAATTTCCCAGGCTTCTTTTACACGGATCAGGGCCTCCTGACCAGCCAGTTTCCCTTGGGAAGCATCGTCTGGTCGGCGCTGTGGGCCGACCTCTTCGGACTCGATGGATTGGTGGTGGCCAATACCGCCGCGCTCGTCCTGGCGCTGGTGTTTTTCTACGCCCTGCTGCGATTCTTTACCCCCGTCCGGCTGGCTGCCGCCTCCACCGCCATCCTCGCTTTCTCTTTCCCGTTGACCTGGTTCCCCAAATACAGCTTGAGCGAGAACTTCGCCCTGCCGCTTTTCATGATGCTCGCCTTCTCGGTGGTGGCGGCCTACCGCGGCGGCCGCGGGGCGGCTTTCACGCTCGGTTGGACGGCGGGCGCCCTCCTCATGCTTACCCGCATCGAGGGCCTCCTCATCCTTCCCATTGCGCTCTTCCTCTTCTTCCGCTCGCCGGCCGGAGCGGCCCTGCTCCGCAAGCGCCCTTTCGCCGGTTGGTGGTTCCCGGCCTTCGGCACCTTCCTCCTATTCATCCTTTCGCTCTCGACCAGCCTGCCTTTCTACCGGACGGTGGTCAAGGCGCTGGCCAAGTCCTTCGATCCGAGCGAAACCATGGGCGGTAGCCTGCTCGGCGTGGCCGAGACCTTCCATCTGTTTCCAGTCCTGAACCTCTATGCCCTCCTCTTCCCCATACTGGTGGCCGTCCTCTCAGTGGCCGTCCTCCTGAAACGCGGACCGCGCGCGGCGCTCATTCCCATCCTCCTGGCCCTTCCCCTTCTCTGGTATTTCCTTAATCCCCATATTTCCGACGACCATCCGTGGATGCTCCGGCGTTTCCTTTTCGCCCTCTGGCCGGCCCTTTTCCTCCTCGTGCCCATCGCTCTTGCCCTCGTCGGACAGCGTCTCACGACCAAATTCCCCGCCGCCCGCTGGCCGCGCTTCTACGCCGCCGCTTTCCTCCTCTACATTTTCCTCACAGAGCTCCCCTTGCTTTTCCTCTTCGCTTTCCGCTCCGAGCACCGCGCCCTCTGGCCGGAGACAGAACGTTTGGCCGAGCGCTTCTCCGGCCGCGACCTCATCCTGGTGAGCCGCGAGGCCTCGGGTGATCCCTTCGCTATGCTGCCGGGCGCTCTCTCGGCCCAGGGACTCCAGGCGGTGTATTTCTTCAATCCGGATGACCTGATGCGTCTCGACCGGAGCGCTTTCGAGAATACCTATCTCATCGTGAGCGACGGCGAGTATGCCCGGTATGCGGCAGCGCTGAGCGACCAGCTCGAGCGTCTCGACACATACGTCCTCGAAACCAGTCGTCTCAAACCCGAGACCGACACCCACCTGCCCGTTTGGGAAAACCTCTCGACTATGGGCGCGATTTACCGTCTCTACTGAACGGCATATGGCTGACACCCTCTTCGATGCCAAGCTCCGCCGGGCCCGCCTCGGCCTCCTGGGCGTGTTCCTTTTTGGCGTGGCCGTGATGGGTTTCCGGGTTGTCTTTCCCGCCAAACCCTTCATCTACGATTTCGAAACGGCCAAAAAGAACGTCAACACCCTGCTCGATCCGCGGGACGAAGGCGACCGCCCTCTCGGTGACGGCCGGACCGCTTCAGGCCTTCTCCGTGCGGATGCCGCCTTCAAGGGCGACTATTCGACGCTGGCCGTCCACCTGACCCGGGACGGCGATAGCCCCGACCTCGCCGGTGGCCGGGTGAGTATCCGCAAATCCTTCCGGGCGGCCTTTCTGCCGGCCTCTCCTCTGCCAGCCGGTTTCCCGTCGGGCACCCTGCTCTCGTCGGAGGGCCGCTTCGCGCTCGTCCAGCGAGACGGTTCCAAACTCATCTTCCGGACCGCGGAGGATTGGCGGCGACTCGGACTGGCCGACGCGGCTTTTCTGCCCGTCACCGCCGAGGAATTCTCCTGGAACCCTGAGGCCGGCATGTGGGCGGCGGCTGGGCCGGACGACCTGCCGCCGGGATTGCTCGTCGAGAGCCGGGGCGTCTACTACCGCGTCGGGACGGACGGGACGCTCGAGCGCTTCGTCACAGAACACGCCTTCCGTTCCTTCGCTCCTGCCGCCTCGGTCCTTACTCTCCCTCCCGAGCGCCTCCTCGGCCGCGCCGTCGCCGACGACTGGCTCGGTTTCCGGGACGGATCACTCCTCGGCTTCGCGGGAGGCGTCTTCATGGTCAACGGCCGTACCATCCAACCCATCGGCAGTCCCGAGGTGTTCCTCGCCCTGGGTTTCGACTGGAACGACGTCATCCCTGTCTCTGAGGAGGAGATCTCGCTCTACGAACGCGGCCGCATCGCCATCATGGACACGCCCCACCCCGGAGGGACGGTCCTCCTCGATGCCGACAGCGGACGCGCCTTCGTGGTGGACGGCGGCACGCGCCGGCCGATCCTGAGCGAATCGGTCCGCACCCGCCTTCTCGAAGGGCGGCACCCCATCGCGTATTCCGAAGCCGCCTTGGCCCTGACCGAGACCTGCCGTCTCGAGTACGGGCTGTTCCGCCGCTACCACTGCCGTCTGCCGGTGGAGCGCTTCTCGGGACTGCCGGGCAACGCTTTCGAGATCTCGCTTGAACTTCCCGAGGACGCCAACCTCCGCCGTTTCTCGGCTTCCTTCCAATCCTCGATCACACCCTCCAATTTCCGCTACGCCCTCTCCCAGATCAAACAGCGCATCCTCGGCCATTACGGTTTGGCCGAAGATGCTGCGTCCCTTCCCTGACGCCCTTTCCTTATGTCTCATCTTTTCAATCGTCTGCGTGCCTCTCTCGAACGGGATCGGGAACGCCGGGAGAGGGATGCTGTCCTCCTCTCCGACCTCGTGCTGTACACGCTCGTCGTCCTGGCCGGTCTCATGACGTTCGAGGCACTCATCCCGGGCTTCGTCACCGCCCGGGTCAACCTGGCCTGGCTCATCCTCTGGAGCGTCCTCCTCATGCTGGCCGCGGAAGCGTTCCCGCCCAAGCGCCGGCCGATCCTCTCGATCCTGACTGAAAACAAAAGCGTCCGCCTCGTGGCGGCGCTCTGGGCCCTCCTCCTCCTCGCCAACGCTTCGCTCAACTTCGGTCTCCCACTCATCCCCCTCATACTGCTGGCCGGCGGGGCGCTGGCGCTCCTCTTCCTCGCCTGGCGTCGGGAAGAATCCAGCTGATCACTCCTCCCCCACGATCCATCCCCGTGTTTCCCGAGCCGCCCGATCCCACGAGAAGAGGGCGGCTCTTTCTCGGCCGGCCGCGACGAGGCGGCGGCGGAGGTCTGGATCGCTGAGGACGAGGCGCATGCTCTCGGCCAAGGCGGCCGTGTCGGTGACGTCGGCGTACTGGACGGCCTCGCCCCCCACTTCCGCGAGACTCGAATGGCGCCCGCAGACCACCGGTGTGCCGGAGACGAAGGCCTCGAGAAGCGGCAGGCCAAAACCTTCATAGAGCGACGGGAAAACGAACAAGCTGGCGTTCCGGTAGAGTCCCTTCAGGTCCTCGTGTTCCACCCGGCCGGTGAGTACCACGTCGTCCCGGAAGGGATGGGTGGCCACGGCCTCCAAGACCATCCCTGACAACCAGGCCGGTTCGCCGGCCAGGACGAGTTTGTGGCGGGGGTACTCGGCCTTGATCAGGGCGAAGGCGTCGAGGAGTCGCACCAGGTTCTTCCGCGGTTGGATGGCCCCGACGTAGAGGAAGTAGCCGTCCGGCTGGAGCGAGTGGCGCTCGAGGCAGGACAGCGTCCGGGCCGGGTCCGGAGCCAGGCTCCAGGAGGCGCCGACGGCGTGGTGGATGACGCGGATCTTCCCTTCCGGTGTGCCCGGATAAAGGCGGAGGATGTCGTCCCGGGTGGCCGCCGAGACGGCGATCAGCCGGGTAGCGTGTCGTACGGCGTACTGGGTGAACCATTCGAGGCGGCGGCGGGTGCGCGGATGGAAAGCCTCGGGAAAGAAGCGGAAGGCCAGGTCGTGGATGGTGACGGTGCTCTCGACCCCCTGCGGGAGACAGAACGGCAGGGCCTGGACGGGCATCCAGAGGCGGTCGGGCCTCAAACGGAAGAGTTCCCAGGCGAAACGCGTCTGGGTCCAGAAGACGGGCGGGAACGGAACGGCATGCACCGTCGTACGTGGAAGAATGGGCGGTTTGAGGGCGGGGTTGAAGCGCGTGCGGTGGAAGAGATACCACTGGTCGTCAAGCGACGTATCGGCGATGCGGCGGAGGATTTCCGAAAGGTAGACCCGGGTCCCGTCGATCCGGGCGTGGTCGAGGTCGGCGGCTTGGACGGCGATGCGCATAGGGCGGTCAGGCGCGGTTGGAAATGAGGGTGCCTCGGTACGGCCCTCGCTCGAAGTAGGCGGTCAGGTTCGGAAGGTCGCGGCCGTCCATGACGATCACTTCGAGGTCCTGTTCCTCGGCCAGCTTCGAGGCTACCGGGTCGAACGGGGCGTTGAGACCGGGCGCCCACTCGTCCCCGACCAGGGCCCGGAAGGTGGGCCAGTCCATCCGCTCGTAACGGAGGGCGTCCGGCTGTTCTCGTGGATCGGCGGCGTACACCCCGTCCACGTTGGTGAGGTTCAGGATGGTCCGGATGTCCAGGTACTTGGCCAGGACGGTGGCCACGTAATCGGTGGAGAAGCCGGGCCGCCATCCCGCTGCCACCAGGATGTTCTCCTTGAAGTGGTAGAAATCCTCGAGGTCGTGCGGGTTGGTGCTGATGCGCGGATGGGCGTATTCGCGGAAAACAGTCCGGAGGAGGTGGGCGTTCAACCGGGTGGCATGGATGCCGAGCCAGTCCTTGTCCTCATTGGTGATCTCAGCCACCTGGCTGCCGGCCTCGATGTAGTGGCGGGCGGTCCAGCCGCCACCGGTGACGATGACAAACTTCTCACCTCGTCGGATGCGTTCCACGAGGAGGTCGCGGAAGTCCACGAGGAAGGGAGCGGCGATATCATCGGGCACGAGCAACGACCCCCCGAGCGAAATGAGCGTATAGGGGGCGGATGGGGCGGGCATGGCGGCTAGAGCGAAAGGTAAGTCTGGCGCAGGCCGGAGACGAGCCCATCCATGGGGAGGATGGTGCCGGCGGCCTCGGTGCGGCGTTTGGCCTCGACGCCGCCTTTTTCGAGCGACCGGCCGCTCACCACGAGACGGACGGGGATGCCGTAGAGGTCGCTCTCGGCAAATTTCTCCCCGGCGCTCGCTTCCCGGTCGTCGTACAGTGTCTCGATGCCGGCCGCCCGGAGCTCGCCGTAGAGGCGGTCGGCCTCGTCCGGGGCGCCGAGGGAAAGAAGGTGGACCTGGAAGGGCGCCACCGTCGCCGGCCAGACCATCCCGCGGTCGTCCGAGAGGCATTCCACGATGGTGCCGAGGAGGCGCGAGGGACCGATGCCGTAACTCCCCATGATGACCGGACGACTTTCACCGTTCTCGTCCACGAAGCGGAGTCCCAAGGGTTCCGAAAAGCGTGTACCGAGTTTGAAGATATTGCCCACTTCGGCGGCCTTGGCCTCCTCGAGTGTGTCGCGCGCGAGACCGAGGTCGGAGAGGACCTCGTCGTTCAGGACTTCCTGGTTGATGGCGATCTTCTGGGCGCGCGAGACATAAATGACGTCTTCTCCCGCGTCGCAGAGGGTCTGGTATTCGTGGCTGTATTTGGCGAAGCTGCCGCCGGAGGCGAAGGTGAGGAACGTCCGGTCGCCCAGGCCTACCCGTTCGAACACCCGGGCGTACGCCTGCTTGACCGACTCATAGAAAGCGTCCAGTTCTTCCTGCGAGCGGGAGAAGGAATAGAGATCCTTCATCAGGAACTCGCGGCCGCGCATGACGCCCGACTTGGCCCGCGCCTCGTTCCGGAATTTGGTCTGGATCTGGTAGGCGTAGCGGGGCAGGTCCTTGTAGGAGGCGATATGGTTCTTCATCGCCGCCGTGATGGGTTCCTCGTGGGTGAAAGCGAGCGGCAGAGGCTGGTCGCTGCCCTTGAGCGCCGTCTTGAACCAGACGTCCACCCGCGTCTCATCGAGGCGGTCGGTGGCCGCCCAGAGGGAGGCGTCCTGGAGGGAGGAGAGGAAGACTTCCTGTCCCCCGATACGATCCATCTCCTCCCGGATGACGCCGTTGATGCGGTCGAGGACCCTGAGCCCCAAGGGGAGAAAGGAGTAGACGCCGGCCATCTCCTTGTGCACGAAACCGGCCCGGATGAGGAGTTGGGCGTTCTTGCTGGTTTCGTCGGACGGGGCCTCGCGGCGGGTGCGGGTGAGGAGGGTGGATTGGCGCATAGGTGTGGAAACGGCGGTTTTTCCCATCATATCAACCCCCCGTGTGGAGGGCAATCGAGGCGTTCCCCTGGTCTACTTCCGTTCGGATTCGGCGTGGTTGTCCTCGAGGCGGAGCGCCGGTACGAGGGCGAGGAGCACCACTCCGCCCATGAGGAGGAAGACAGCCGGTAGCGGGGCGAAGAGGAGGCAGAGGCCGGTGGCCGCGGCGGCCAGGAGGTTGGCCACGGGCCGGGTAGTCCGGAAGAAGGCGATGACGTCGGCGTCGTCACCGTCGATACGTTTGTAGAAATACGAATCCCGGAGCACTTCGAGCGTGGCGAAACCGACGCGACTGCCGATGAGGAGAAGGATCCAGGTAAAAAGATTGGTCGAATCGGACGAGGCGATGAGGAGAGACATGCCCGCGATCCAGGTGAGGGAGAGGACGATACCCTCCTTCTCCCCCATCCGCCGATCGGCCAGAACCCCCAACGGATACGGCAGGAGGAGGAAGGGTAGGAGCATCCAGGAGAAGGCCAGACCGAGATCCTCCCAACCGAAGCCGAGCTCGACCATCCGGATCGGCACATAGACGATCATCACCGCGTAGGCGAATTCGAGCGACAGCGAGATCCAGTAGTCCCGCATGATGTCGCTTCGGGGCAGAACTTTGGCCAGGATCTGGCGCGGCCGGAGCCGTCCGTCCACGAAAGAGTTCATCCGGCTGAACGCCAAGAGAGCGAAGACCAGCACGGTGCCGTAAATGAGGATGCTGGTGAAAAAGACGCTCCCGTACCCGTAACGGTCGAGCAGCCAGAAAGCCGAAAAGGGGGCGGTGATGAAGCCGATGTGGATGATGGTCAGGTAGAGGCCCCGGGTGCGGCCGCTCGAATGGTCCTCCGAATACGATTCGAGGATGAGGTCCATGTTCACCCACACCAGGTTGATGACCACCAGCATGGCCATGAGGACGCCCGCGCCCGCGAGGGAGACCGGGATGATCACCAGGGCGAAAGCCCCGGCCACGAGGGCGACCAGGAAGAAGGTGAGGAGGACGATCTTGCCGAACCGGGCCACCAGGGCATGGAAGTAGAAGAGGGTGACGAAAATCACCCCGAACGGGATGAGGTAGAAAAGGCTGACGTTCTCGGAACCGCTTGCCTCGCTGAAGTAGGAGGAGAAGAGGTAGAGGAGGAAAGCGTCGGCGAAGCCGAAAGCGAAGGAGAACAAGCTGATACGCCGGACCATCCGCCGGCCGGTCTCGGTGGGGTGTTTGTGTTTGAATGGCATAGCCTATCCCCAGTATAGCAAGAAAAAACCCAGCCAGTGAGGAGGCCGGGTAAGGGTCGCGAGGGCGGACGGTTCAGTGATTTGTGACCGCCACGACGTTTTCGGAATGGAGGTCCGCATACAGGTCCAAGACCTGGTTGCGGAGCGCCTCGAGGGCAAGGCAAACCTTGTCCTGTCCCGTCACGCCACTCCTCGGGTCGTGGAGCAGGCCGCAGATCTCGTCAGTGATCCTGAGGATATTGCGGCAGTCACCGAGGTCGAAGAAGCGATACTCCCCGCCGCGCTGGAGCTCGAAACGGCTCGTGGCGAAACGGAGGAAAGCCTCCCCGTGCTCCACTATCTGGCACTTCGGGTCGCACGGATCGAAGCCGCCGGATGAGGGATGCTTCAGTGGTACACCGACCCTCTGGGACGAGTCCTCGAGAACGAGGCGTATCGTCTCTAAAAGCCGGAAATAGAGTCTCTCTGCCCCAGGATTCTGGAAACAGACGGGAGGCGGAGACTGCTTCACGGGTTGGTTCAAATTCATGAGGACCCCCTCTAAAAGAAAAAGGACTGACCAAAACACGCTTTGAGCGTGCCCAGACAGTAGCACGGGTAATGGTTTTTGTCAAGACTGATTGACACTATTCGAGGCACCCTTTGACGTACCCCCTCTTCTCGGCTTCCTCGGCATCTTTGAAACAGACCCGGTTGGCCGGCTTGATTTGGCTAGCACAACGCGAAGTCGGGACGTGGTATTTGTTGGAGTTGCGGCTTCCCACCAAGGCACAGTCGCCCGGCAGCGGAGGAGACGTTGTGGCGGTAGCGGTCTGGGTCGGGACAGACGGAGCCGCCGCGAGAGCTGGTTTCTCGATGACCAGCGGTTCGGGCTGGCGGGAGAGGCCCTGGAGATAGCCGCCCTGGAACGAGAGGACGGCGGTCAGGGCCAGGCCGCCGGCCAAGAGCACCCCCTCCCCGCGCGCCGACCACCAGGACAGGACGCCCTCCCTGGCAGAGCGGAAAGCGGTATGGCTGGCGGCGGCAAGGCGGGTGAAGCGCGGCATAGGTTGACAGTGGGCCGAAAAGACTTTATACTCTCAAATGTTGTTTTTGCCAAGTTTTTAGCCTTTTCCGTTATGGCTCATCGTAAAGCAGGCGGTTCCACCGACCTCGGCCGCGATAGTATTTCCAAGCGCCTCGGCGTGAAGATCTATGGCGGCCAGAAAGCGGTCGCCGGCAACATCATCATCCGCCAGCGCGGGACCAAGTTCCACCCTGGACAGAACGTCAAGCGCGTCGGCGACGACAGCCTGATCGCCATGGCGGCCGGCACCGTCCATTTCATGAAGAAGAAGGTGACTGATTTCACCGGCCGCCTCGTGGAGCGGACATTCGTGAGCGTCAAGGCGGAGTAAACCGGCGTTCCCCCGCCTCGTCAAAACACCCCTCGCGAAGAGGGGTGTTTTCGTGTCTTGCGTGCGCGGGGAGGAGGTCATCGGCGGCGGCGCTTCTCGGAGGCCGCTCTGACGAAGGCCAGAAACAAGGGGTGCGGCTTGAGCGGGGCCGAGAGGAATTCCGGATGGAACTGGGTGCCGAGGAAGAACGGGTGCTGCGAGCGGGGTAGTTCGGCGATTTCCATCAGCTTCCGGTCGGGCGAAGTTCCCGAGAAGACCAGTCCGGCCGTCTCGAGGCGCTCGATATACTCCGGGTTAACTTCGTAGCGGTGGCGGTGGCGTTCGGAGACCTGCTCCGCGCCATAGGCTTCCGCCGCCAGGGTGCCGGGTTTCAGTTTGGCGGGATAGGCTCCGAGCCGCATGGTGGCGCCGTACTGCTTGTGGCGGAGGAGTTCTTTCTGTTCGGGCAGGATGTCGATGACCGGATGTGGGGATTTGGGGCCGACTTCGGTGGTGTGGGCGCCCCGGAGACCAGCCACGTGCCGGGCGTATTCCACGACGAGGAGCTGCATCCCGTAGCACAGGCCGAAGTACGGGATGCCGTGTTCGCGGCAGTAGCGGATGGCCGCGATCTTGCCCTCGATGCCGCGGGAACCGAAACCGCCCGGCACGAGGATGCCGTCGTACTTCGAAAGCGCCCTCAGCGCAGCGGGACGGTTCTCGTAGGCGTCGCTCGAGAGCCATTCGAGGACCGGCCGGCGTTTCAGGGTGTAGGCCGCGTGGCGCAGGGCCTCAATGACCGAGATATAGACGTCCGAGAGGACGTAATCCCCCGTTTTGAAATACTTGCCCACCACGCCGATACGCACGGGTTCTTTGGACTGGCGGATGTGGGAGACGAACTTTTCCCAGGATTCCAAGCGGCTTTTTTTGGCCGGGAGCCCAAGCTTTTTCAGGAGGATGGCCGAGAGGCGGTCCTTCTCGAAGTTGAGGGGCACCTCGTAGATGGTCTCCACGTCAGGCGCGCTGATGACGTCCTCCTGGCGGACGTTGCAGAAGACAGCGATCTTCTCCTTGCGCTTCTCGTCCAGCGGCCGTTCGGCCCGGGCGATGATGATGTCCGGCTGGATACCGGCGCCCTGGAGGGTGCGCACCGCGTGCTGGGTGGGTTTGGTTTTCATTTCGCCCACCTTGGACGGGGCGGGGACGTAGCTCACCATGACCGTCATGACGTCTTCGGGACGCTCGATCTTCAGCATACGCACCGCCTCAAGGAAGAGGATGTTCTCGTATTCCCCCACCGTCCCGCCGATCTCGATGATGGCCACGTCGGCCTTGGCCAGGGCGGCCGCCTGGCGGATGCGGCCGATGACTTCGCGCGGGATGTCTGGGACGACCTGGACGCACTTGCCTCCGTATTCCAGGTTGCGTTCCCGCTCGATGACCGCCTGGTAGACCCGGCCGGTAGTCATGTAGTTAGCGTTCGAGAGGGCGGTCCCCAGGAAACGCTCGTAGTTGCCCATGTCCTGGTCGGTCTCGTAGCCGTCGTGGAGGACGAACACCTCCCCGTGCTCGGTCGGGTTCATGGTACCGGCGTCCACGTTGATGTACGGGTCGATCTTGAGCGCCGTCACCTTGAGTCCGCGGGCCTGGAGGATTTTGCCGATGGACGAGACGGTGACGCCTTTGCCCACACCGGACATGACGCCGCCCACCACGAAAATGAATTTGGTCCCCGATTTCTTTTTGGCCATAGGTTCTCTGGTCAGTGGCAGGTTAGGTCGCGCCCCTTTTCAAAGACAAAGAGCCGCGTCCCCGCGACTCCCCTTGAGAGCGGCGTCCGGCAGGACGCCTTCGCAAATAACTTTTCCGTTCAGACCGCCCGGACGGCTACGATGAGGCGGGCCTCGCTGCCGTGCCTCGAACGGAGCGTTACGGTGAAAATACCCGTCTCCTTGATCGGTTTCTCCAAGCGTACCATATCCCCGGTCACCTGGCTACCCGAGGTCGCCAGGGCGGCGGCGATGTCCCGGGCGGTGATCGAACCGAAAAGACGGCCTTCCCTGCCCTTGGCTCCGATTTCCACCGTCCGGCCGTCCCAGTGGGCCATGAGGCGGCGTTCGTCTTCGCGTTCCCGGGCGAGTGCGGCCTCCGCCTCGGCTTTCTTCCGGGCTACCGCGGAAACCGCCTGCGGGGTGGCGGGGGCGGCCAGCTTCTTGGGCAGAAGGAAGTTGCGGGCATAGCCGTCCGAAACTTCCTTGATCTCCCCGGCTCGGCCCAGGGCTTTGACTTCCGCTAGGAGGACGACCCGCATAGGGTGAGATATCGATGGTGCTCGCACCTGGACTCGAACCAGGGACCTTTCGAATGTGAATCGAACGCTCTAACCAACTGAGCTATGCGAGCCAAAAAGGCTGTGGACCCGGGGAGAATCGGACTCCCGCCCCCGCAATGCGAATGCGGTGTAATACCACTTTACTACGGGCCCGGCGGGCGTCGTTCTGAGGCGTACTGGCCCAGTATACAGAAAAAACAAAAAACCTCAAGAGAGGTTTCCAGTCTGGCATATACAACCTTCAGCAAGCCTGGACAAGGTGTCCAAGCCTCCTGAAAGGGCAGGAACGAGGTTTGAAGTCGTTCCTGCAGTGCAAAGCGTTCCCTCCTGTTTGTTTGTGTTTTTGTTTGATCGGATGGCCAGGGGCGTCATAATTCGAAAATCACGACGTCCTCTGAAGGATCGAAAGTTCCATCCGCGGGGGGCCATGTCGGTACATCGCTGACATCATGCAGGCCTGTGTCCAGCTCATGACGGCGGAGCAATCTCATCTCCTCGGGAGTGGTGTAATGGTGGTCACTCGGGAGATTCTCGGGCAGCTTTTCCATGGTCGGTCCTCCTCTAGTTGGACAGGGTAAGGTACACCTTTGCGCCCTGACTGTAGCACATGTCAGAACTGATTGACAACTCCTTGTCAAGACCCCTCTGAAGGGAGGGAGCTGGTCGGATTCTCGAGACTCAGCCAGGCGCCGATCGCTTGCCACAGATGCATGGGGTACTCCTCTATCGGAGCTCTCCGGTCCCGGAGGTACAGGCGTTCTGCCCGGGCGCCGTGCGAGGTATTCCAGTTGGGCAGAAAGACCGCCTTCCTGAAATAGCCTTCCTCAAGCGCTGTCTCAAACAACGGGAAATAGAACTCCGTGAGGATGGCACCGCAGTACCCGTGCCGATGCGGGAGAGCGGACGCGAGACGGGCCAGGACCGGCTGGAAAGGCATCTGGTTGAAGAGGCGATAATCCTCCTGGCGGAGCAGGTCGAGCGCCCGGCGGAAAACCTTGAGGTTAACCTCCAAGTCGCCGGTGCCGCCGGTGGTCATCGGGCCGCAAAGGATGTCGATCGGCCAGCGCGCTTCCTGGCGCCGGATGATCCGAAGAGCCACTCCGAGAAGGCTGGTGATAGTGGACGCTGACTGGATGTCTTCCAGGTCCTGCCGGCTGTACCATTCATCGGCAGACGGTCCGATGAAGACGGGTTCACTCTGAATGAGAGCGCAGGTCATGGGTGTCCCCCTTGATGGTTGGGTGGGAAGTTGAATTCAAAGGACTGGTGCCACTGTCATACCACAGCGCCTGCTTTTCTGCAAGAGTATCGGCGGTTCTCAATAAACGACGACCGGAGTGCCGACTTCGGTCCAGGTGTAGACCTCCTTGGCCGCCCCCACGCCGAGGCGGACGCAGCCGTGGGAAACCGGCAGACCCAGGTGCTGGGCCCCTTCCTTGTAGCCGCCCGGCCATTCCGGCAGTTCGTGGATACCATACTTGCCGTCGGGCGTGATGGCCATCCAGTGCGGCATGAAGAGGTGGTATTCCCGCGACCATGGCCGGGGAGCTTTGTTGTGGATGGTAAAAGTGCCGGTCGGCGTCTCCATCCCGTGCCGGCCGGAAGAGACGGGGTAGCTTGCCACGGGCCGTCCGTCTTCGAAAAGAGTCATCACCTGGAATTTGAGATTGATGTCGATGTATTTCCCTTCTCCTCGCTTAGCCAGGGTGTTCGAACGGGCGGCCGCCACTCGGGCCTCGAGCTGGGTGCGCGAAAACTGCGGGGCGGGGGCGGTAGTAAAGCGGCTCCGGTGGACGAGTTGCGGTTCGGGGTCGCCCAAACCTACCCGCCGTTTGGCGTACAGTTCGACCGAAAATTCTGTCTCGCCCGGTAGGGGTGTCTGGGGCACCACCCGGAAGACGGTCTTGTCCGCATTGTGCTGGTAGAGGACCGGTCCGACCGACGGAGTGAAGCGGAAATCCATGTACCAGTCGGTGGCGGAGCGGTCGAAACGGACGGTGATGGGATCCTCGAAACCGGCCGGAGTACCGGAAGCGCCCTCGGCCGGATAGAATTCAAGCACCTGGGGCGGCTCCCCGGAGACCACCGCCGCGAGGTTGGTGAAGCGCTCAGGAGGTACGACGGCGATGGTCCGGGGGGCGGGATCGGGCAAGGCGGCCACGCCGACCAACCCGAGCAGTCCCGTCCCCACGAGAGCCCCCGCCGCATGACGAAAACGGTGGCGGAAGAAAGCGCGCATGAGCATATTGTACCACCCCCATCTCAGCGGATGAGCATGGCATCGCCGAAGGAGTAGAACGCGTAGCCCTCGCGGATGGCTTCCTCGTACAGGGACACGATGTGACGCGGAGCACGCTTGTGTTCGAGGAAAGCCTGGACGAGCATCATGAGCGAGGTACGCGGCAGATGAAAATTGGTCACTAGAGCGTCGGCTACTTTGAAACGGTAGGGCGGCCGGATGAAAAGGTCCGTCTTCCCGGCACCCGTCCGCACTCTCCCCTCCTCATCTGCAGCGCTCTCGAGAAGACGGAGGGCTGTGGTGCCGACCGGGACGACCGGCCGTCCCGTCCGGCGCGCGTCATTGATCAAGCCGGCCGCGGCCTCGGTGATATGGTACGGCTCCTCGTGGAGCCGACCGGTTTCCCAGTGCTCGTCGGTGAGCGGGGCGAATGTCCCTTGGCCTACGTCGAGCCGTACCAGCGCGGTGCCGTATCCCCGCTCCCGAAGCCGTGAGAACAGGGTGTCAGTGAAATGCAGGGAGGCCGTAGGCGCCGCCACAGATGCTCCTTCGCGGGCAAAAACCGTCTGGTAGCGTTTGCGAAGCTGTGTTTCATCTTGGGCGCTGTCTCCGAGATAGTGCGGGACAGGCGTCTCGCCGTAGCGGTCGAGCAGGACACCGAGCGGATGTTCGGACAGGAGCCGCCCGAAGAAGCGGCTGTTTTCCTGACGGGTCACCTGGAGCAGGCTGCCGTCGGGAAACTGGAGCCGCCAGCCCGGTTCGCACCGGCGATCGGTGATGAAGGGAATCTCGTCGGCGTCCGGTTCACGGAGATTGGCCAGGACGAACACCTCGACCCTGCCGCCACTCGGCTTGGTGAGCCATAGACGGGCCGGCACCACCCGGGTGTCGTTCAGAACGAGGAGGGAGCGCTCGGGTAGATGGTCGGGCAGATCGGCGAAGACCGCATGCGTCACGCGGTCACTGGCCGTGTCATAGACGAAGAGCCGCGCCGAGTCGCGCGGTTCGAGGCCTTGTTTCCGGATGAGGTCTCGGGGCAGGGCGTAGTCGTAATCTTTCAAATCCATCATTAGGGTTCAGAGTTTTTTGGTTTCAGTCAGAACGCATCGCCCAACGTCTTCCTGGATAGTGAGTAACGAGTATAACTATTTCCCATGGCATTTCTTGTACTTTTTGCCGCTGCCACAGGGACAAGGGTCATTGCGGCCGACTTTGCCGTCATTCACGATAGGGGCTTGCTTGGACTTCTCCCCGAGGTCCCGGCCTCCGGCCTCGGGACGTTGGTTGAGCGAGGCAAACTGGGCGGCGTTGTCAGACGCGCCCTGGTACCGCAGGTTCTGGGCGGGCGCGGCAGCTTCGGCTAGGGCCGTGGGCATGGCGCGGAAGACGGTGGAAAGGAATGTAGAGCGGATGGTGTCCATCAGGCCCACAAAGAGGTTGAAGGCTTCGCGTTTGTACTCGACCAGAGGATCGCGCTGGCCGTAGCCCCGGAGCCCGATGCCCTGGCGGAGGTAATCGATCTCATCCAGGTGGTTCATCCAGTGGGTGTCCACGCTCTGGAGAAGGAGCACGCGTTGGACGCGTTGCCATTGCTCCGGTCCGAAAACCCGCTCCCGTTCCTGGGCGGCCAGGCGTTCCAGGTCCATCCAGTACTCGATGGCGGCCGTCCGCTGCTCCACATCGGTCTTGGAATGGTCCTCAGACAAGCGGGCCATCTCTTTGACCGCATCAGCGGCCTTGGCCGGATCAAGGAGGAGCAGGCCCGAGAGGTCGCGCACGATGTCGCCCGTCTCCCAGCCCCCCTCCTCGGCGGCGGTATGGCGTCCGATAACGCGCTCGGCTTCCTCGCGGAAGAGTTTGGCGGTCTCAGCCTTCATCTCGGCTCCCTCGAGCACCTGCCGGCGGCGGCGGTAGACCACCTCGCGCTGCTTGTTCATCACGTCGTCGTATTCGAGGACGTACTTGCGGATGTCGAAATTGTAACCCTCGATGCGTTTTTGGGCGCTCTCAATGCTCTTGGAAACGAGGGCGTTCTGGATGGCCTCGTCGTCGGGGAGGCCGAGACTGGTCATCATACCTTTCAGTTTGTCGCCGCCAAAACGCCGCATCAACTCGTCCTCGAGCGAGACGTAGAACTGCGACCGGCCGGGATCGCCTTGGCGGCCCGAACGTCCGCGGAGCTGGTTGTCGATGCGGCGCGCCTCGTGGCGTTCGGTACCGATGACATAGAGGCCGCCGAGCTCCTTGACCTCCGGGCCGAGCTTGATGTCCGTGCCGCGGCCGGCCATGTTGGTAGCGATGGTGACGCCGCCCTTCTGCCCCGCGTCGGCGATGATGAGGGCTTCCTTCTCGTGGTTCTTGGCATTCAACACCTGGTGCGGGATGCCCGCCCGGGAGAGGTACTCGGCCAGAGCCTCCGATTTCTCGATGGCGATGGTGCCGACCAGAACCGGCTGGCCGGTCTGGTGCGCCCGCTTGATCTCCTCGACGATGGCCCGAAATTTGCCGTCCTCCGTCTTGTAGATGAGGTCCGGCAGGTCCTGCCGGACCATCTGCCGGTGGGTGGGGATCTCGACCACGTCGAGCTTGTAGACCTTTTGGAACTCCTCGGCGCTCGTCATGGCCGTACCCGTCATGCCGGCGAGCTTCTCGTACAGGCGAAAGTAGTTCTGGAAGGTGATGGTGGCCAGGGTCCGGGACTCTTTCTGCACCGTCACCCCCTCTTTGGCCTCGAGCGCCTGGTGGAGGCCGTCCGAGTAGCGGCGGCCGTGCATCAGGCGGCCGGTGAAGTCGTCCACGATGATCACCTGCCCGTCCTTCACCACGTAGTCACGGTCGAGCTTGAAGATGGCGTGCGCCCGGAGCGACTGCTCGAGATGGTGGACGTACTGCATCTTGCCTGCCTCGTAGAGATTGCCCATCCCGAGCAGCTCCTCCACCTTCTCGATACCCGCCTCGGTGAGGGTAGCGGCCTTCATCTTCTCGTCCACGGTATAGTGTTCGCCCGACGTCAGGCGCGGCATGATGGAGGCGAACTGCTGGTAGAGCTTGGTGGATTCCTGGTCGGGAGCCGAGATGATGAGCGGGGTGCGGGCCTCGTCGATGAGGATGGAGTCCACTTC
>CAYNEL010000002.1:0-52820 GCA_964396225.1 uncultured Bdellovibrionales bacterium
ACCCGGCGACCGGGAAGAGGACGACCCTCGCCACCTTCCCGAAAGGGGCTCGCGGAGCGGCGCTTGCGGCGGCGAAGGTGAAGGCGCAACAGCACGCCAACGCCACCGGTTCGGCCCCGACCGTTCCTGCCGCACCTGCGGCTCCCGTTACGACGCCTGCGGCTCCGAAGCGTCCGACAGTCCCCCGGACCCGGAAGACGGCCGTTCCTGCCGCACCTGCGGCCCCCGTCACGCCGCCTGCGGCTCCTGCGACTGCTCCCGCGCCGCCGGCGGCTCCACCGTCGGGACCACTCGCGTGGACGCAGGTGAACACGGTCACCGCGACCTCCGGTCCGTACACGATCTTCCGCGACGCTCGAACGGGGGTGCACACACTTTTCCACACCGACCCGGCGACCGGGAAGAGGACGACCCTCGCCACCTTCCCGAAAGGGGCTCGCGGAGCGGCGCTTGCGGCGGCGAAGGTGAAGGCGCAGCAGCACGCTAACGCCGCCGGTTCGGCTCCGACCGCTCCTGTCACGCCACCCGTCGCCGTTACGCCGCCTGCGGCTCCCGTCACGCCGCCTGCGGCTCCGAAGCGTCCGACAGTCCCCCGGACCCGGAAGCCGGCGACTCCTGCCGCACCTGCGGCTCCCGCCACGCCGCCTGCGGCCGCCACGCCGCCCTTCGCCGCCACGCCGCCTGCGGCTCCCGCCACGCCGCCTGCGACCGCTGTTCCGGTGACTCCTACCGATTCACCTCCGGCGGTGGTGGACGAGGCCGACGTCGCGCGACGGAAGCGGGTGAACGACTTCCTTGCGGATTACGGACTGGACGCCGGGTCTCTGCTGAACAAAACCCCGGCGGAACTGGCGGCGATGCCGGGTTGGGAGTTGCGCCAACGGGTCAATCACGCGCTGACAGCCCTGCTTGGCGCGCCTGCTCGCGCGACTGCGGGGAGAACGGAGTACATCCCGGCGGACGAGGGAGAACTTCCGGAAAGAAACGCTTCGACCGGTCTTCGCACTGCGAGCGGGCCGCACGTGCATTACGATCCGAGTCCCGAGGAGGTGGTTGCGAACGTTGAGCGGTATATTGACAACTTGCTCACCGGGGCAGGGAGTTGCACTCGGATAAATCCCGGAGACCTCCAAAAAATAATTACCGAACTGGACGCGGGGAATTGTACCGGAATTCATCCGGCGTCGAATGCCATCGGGGTCAAGGATCGGTGGGGTGCAGTTTTGTATGAGTGTCAGATTACGGCGCTCGTGGCCGACGCTGTTGGATATAACGGACAGCCGGCTGTGGTGGATACTGATACGGTAAAGGATAGTCGAGCCGGTGGCGCTACGAGTCTTATCCGGGGAATTGCCGAGGCGCACGCCCTGAAGGACTACATGGAGAACACCGCGAACTTCTTCACCACGAATGCCTCGTACGGACCGGGAACATACTTCGGAAGTTCCCTTGGAAAACACAGGGACGGTCAAGTCGGCGCTGCGCTTGGGAGTTACGTAGGGGTGGGGGCGATGTATGGATACCTCCTCCCTTCCGCGCGGCTGATGACGTTTCAGGCTATAAATGCATTCGCCGCACAGTGGCGTAAAGATTACAGCGGAGAGACGGCTAGGCAATTAGTCGAGATGCTGGAAGAGGTCAAAAATCGACTTGGCGTCAAGGAGGGGGGCCAGTCGTCTCCGACACCTATCCAGTGGGCTCGGAATATGTCAGGCGATCTAGTGTGCAAATCGACTAATCACGACTGGGGGCTCGTGCAGGTGCAGGCTCGGGCTAACGGAACGTTTCAGGTTTTCATCGGGGGGATGGTGGCATGCCACCCGGGAACTAATAAAAGAATTTCCTTCTCTACGCAGGAAGAGGCAAAGAGTTTCTACGAGAAGGTAGACGCTAGTGATAGTTCAACGTGGAGGAGGACGACCACCCCATCCGGAAACCCGGCGGTAGATATAAATATATACGCGACCGGGATCAATGCTATGCGTCCCGAGTGGTGTCCGCAGGATGACTGGGCGCGTATTTCGCATCGAATTAGAGTTCGGCAGATGACCGAGGGTCTTCTGATGGCAAATCAGAGCACGAAGGGGATGCTGGCGGGGGCAGACGCTGGGACCGGTCACTACAGTGGCGCTGCCGATGTAGTAGTGGTTTACAATCGTGCGGCGACTGCGATTTCGGACCAACTGATTTCAGCGAGGGATGTGAGGAGACTGTGACTTACAACCCGAACGAACCGCGTGACTGGCATGGACGCTGGACGAGGGGTGGGAGCGCCGGAAAGGCGTCCGCACAGTCACGCGTCAATTTCCTCCAACAGGTCGGCGCAGTGCAGTGGGCGACCATCACTGGCCATGGTGAACTAAAGAAGTTCAACAAAGATTATCGAGACTGGTTGAATCGTGTGCGGCATCTAACCCTGCGCGGGGCGCGGGTTCTCGCGCAGATGAAGTTCAAGAAGCCGGACAATAATTTCGGGGAAGGCCTCCCATCAGTGTCCGAATTGCCGGAGGAGAACCCGCGCGGAATCGTACTGCCAGCGCCAAAGGGTACCCGGACCTACCGCTACTCGAAAGGCGAGACGGTTTCGCAGAGATACTTTCAGGGGTTCAGTCCGATGAAGTGGAGACTGAACCTTTCCTCCGGGTACTATACTGTCTCTCTGGGCGGGATGAAACTTTGCAACGAGAACGGCGAGACGATGCGATTTCCCGCTGAGAGCGTTGCGAAGGCGGTGGTGAAGGCGTTGGAGGGTTATTCCGGCAGGCATCCGGAGTTTTTCACGACGGCTCCGGAGGACCCGCGCCGGTCGGGTGCGGTGGTTTTCCCGGACTTTGACAAGGTTGTTGGGAAGAAGTACCGAGACGCCATCGTCAGCGGAGAACGGATAGACGTACCCCGCTGCGATTCTCCGTTGTTCAACGCAACTCCAGAATATTTCTCGCGTCCGAACTTCGGAAAGCACTCGTGGAACTCTCACACCTCAGTTGTCAGGTATTTTTCAAGGGCTTTCCCGGTTCCGGGGAGTGCTTATAAGCAGAACCGGAGTATTGTAGAAGTCATCCGGATGAATGGCTGGAATTGCGACGCGAAGCATACCGCCTACACTATATTTGGGAAAGCGCTTGAGCGTGATGGAAGTCACTACTTCCCTTCACGCAACCTTACCGGGCTAGTCCGCTTCGGAGGGCGGGTGGTGTGTCACCCGATTACGCACCTCCCGATCAGGGCCAGCAATACAAGTCTCACGGACGCCATCAACACGTACAAGGGGCCGCATCCGGTTCTTACCGTGTGCGACGTTTGGGGGCATAATGATCACACCACTTTCCGTGGCATCGAGTTTCAAGGAGATGATTTCCTCGATAAGCTGAAGCAACTCGAAGAACGTGGCGACATCGCTTACGAAGAGGGTTGTCTGCACATTGAGGCGGCTCTGGATTCTTCCCCGCAGAGGAACGTCCCTGCGCAGCGTTGGCGGGGGAATTATACGGTTGCGAGGGACGGGATACAGAGAATTCGCAGAGACCGGATCACCAACGACCGGATCATTGAGCCGGTCGCGGATCACGTGGAGGACGTAAAGGCGGCGCGGGCGGCGGCGGCGGCGAAATCTGCGGTTGGTCCCGGTGAGCGGATTTCCATCCCGCCGGTTTTGACTCCACCTCCGGTGAAGTCTGCGGGCGAAAAAATCCAGACATCAGACAAGTTCCACTCAAAGTGGGGGTTGGTTCTCAACGCGTCTCTTTCCGATCCGTCGGTCATGCGGTCATTCCTTGAAAAAGTCTTTGACCCCGCCGAATTTGGATTTGACGACTCATTCCCAAAGGTCCCCGAGTTCAACGGGGATACTATTCCAGAGGTATTCTCCCGGATCAATACCGTCATGCAGAACTCGGTGGCCATCTATCGGGCCGCACAATCTTCTGCCGGGGTTGACATGTCGGAAGTCGAGCAAAGGCTGGCGCAGTACAGTACGCTTTACACCGCGATGCGGCGGGCCAAGGAATCGCATGAGGCGATTACCGGTCAGAAGGGAAATCCGCCGGAAATTGTGATTCGGAATGTGGTATTCGGGGTTCTGGCGCAGTTGGGGGACAGAAAGGACCCGGAAAGTCATTCCGATGCGCGTCTATGGCACGAGATCAAGAAGGAGGCGAATCTGTGACTCTGGCGACACTCAGCAGGTACGTGGGGCGCATAGCGCACTGCCTCCCGGTGGAGAATGACGACGACTTCGGCGCGCCTCCTGTGGAGCAGGTGAGGGGGTTGACCGAACGCCTCCTTGCAGCGGGCGGCTTGAAAAACGCCGCACCTGCGGATCGGGCGATGTGCCTTCAGGCGGAGCGGAATTTACGGAGGAAGATGAAGCGGATTCGAGACATCTCCGAGAAAGAGTTCCGCGACTACGTTTCCGGGCGATTGGGATGAAAATGAACCCGCAAGAGATCGGCGCTTGGGCTGGCGCGGTAGTCGGACTGATTACCCTGCTCGGTTTGTGCCGAAAGTTAGTCATTATGCCTCTCTGGGAGAGTGTGGCGAACGCTCGTCGCCAGCAAGAACTCTGGCAGCGGCGGGAGGAGAACCTGCAATGGGTTGTGGATTCTCTCCGGCCGAACGGCGGCACCTCGCTGACGGACCGCCTGACGCGGATCGAGTCGATGCTAGTGGAGATGAAGCGGGTGCAGCATGCGATGATCCTGCTGGATTCCAGCGGGATTTTCATCACAAACTCCAGCGGCGACTGGGAGACGGTGAACCGGGCATGGGGAGAAATGACGGGGTTCAGCCCGGATCAAGCACGCGGACAGGGGTGGGTTTCGGCGGTGCATGCCGACGATCAGGAGCGGGTGTGGAAAGCGTGGGCGGCGGCGGTGGCGCAGAAGCGCGAGTTTTCCCTGCAGTATCGGTATCAGCGACGCGGACAGCCGGTCCATGTCTACTGTCACGCCATCCCGATGCACGCGGATGACGGCAGTATTATGGGATGGGTCGGAATGGTCGAAAACGTGAGCGGCGGCGAAGTCCTGCGTCGCACGGGGGGCAGAAGCGATGTGGAGTAACCTGCTGCAGAACATTGCCCGGCTGACCGGGGCGGTGGTGGAGAATGAACCGCTTCCGGGCTACTCGGACGGACAACGTCAACCGCTCAAGATCAACTGGGAGGGGAAAGTTTGGGTGGCGGCGAGTGAGTTCGCCACTCTGGCGACGGCGGCGCGGATCGGTGTTGGAGGGGTGAGCACGCTAACTCCGGTACTGGATACAGGCGGAGCGTATGCGGACGGCGACGTGCTCTGGACAACGGGACTGGCGGTGCTCCACTCCGGACAGACTGCCGGGATGGTGCTGGAGAGCATCACGGTCGTCGATTACGACGATCAGGGACAGCCGATGGATTTCTATCTGGCGAAGCACTCTGCGACTTCGCTGGGAACTGCGAACAGCGCGCCTAACATCTCGGACGTGAACGCAGCGAACCTCGTGGCCGGTCCGATTGCGCTGGAGTCGTCGAAATACTACGACCTCGGCGGGGTGCGGATTGCGACCATCAAGCCGGCGATGATGGTGGAGGCGGTCGTCGGGTCGGGCTGCTGGTTGCATGCAATCTCGCGGGGGACCGGAACCTATACGGCTTCCGGTTTGAAAATCGTGGTCTGCGTCAGTTCGTCGGGTTAGGGGGGAGCAATGCGTTACGGAGTGTGCTGCAAGTTGTATCGCGGAGAAGCGCTCGGACCCGATGGCGAACGCCGGGAACCGGAACGGGTGGTCTGGCTCACGGCGAAGGGAGAATGGGTGGAGGACTCCGAACAGGCGGAAGCGTTCTCCGAACGCGGACAGGCGCTGGAACGACACGCAAAAGTCGCCGGGAAGAATCCGTGCGAGGGGTTCAGCGGGACTCCGGTCGTGGCCGGGATTCGCGGAAGCGTGCGCTGATGCCGGGGACTTCCTATCGCCGTCGGGCGGCGGATGAGCGGCTCTGGGTGCCGACGGACGCCGGGACGAGTTTGGAGTTCTGGTTCACGGTTGACGCCGGGTATCGGTTCACTGACAGCGCCCGCACAGTCGCGGCGACGGCGGACGGAGACCCGCTCGGCGGAATTACGGACCGGAGCGGGAAGGCGCGGCATCTGCTGCAGGCCGGGTCGCCGTCGCGCCCGACGCTGCGATTGGCGTACCGGAACGGCTTGCCGGTGCTGGAATGCGACGGGGCGGACGACCAGATCAGTACGGCCACCTTTGCTGCTTCGGTGGCGCAACCGTATCTGGCGTTTCTCGCTTTTCAACCTCGCTCCACAAATTCGATGTTTGTGCATGACGCCGCCGACGGTTCTCGGCTGTATATGTTGACTCTGCGGCCGGCGGGGGCGACGAACCGGATACAGGTGGGGGCGGGCGGTGCGGCGAATGTGGACCTAGCGGCGGAGATTGCTGCCGACAGTTGGAATACACTGGCGGTACTGGTCAATGGCGCTTCGTCGCGCTTCTTCCACAACGGGACGGAATACTCTATTGGCAACGTGGGTTCGAATGCACTCGGGAGAATCCGTCTGGCGACGTCGTCGGACGGTTCAGCGGCTTCGTCGATACGGTACGGCGAAGGGTTTGTCATTAGCGGGGCCAGTACCGCGAATCTGCTCGCGGGAGTCGCCTACCTGAACCGGTGGAGATAGTCGCATGAGCGAGTATAGCTGGCCGCTGGTGGCGATAGTCTCGGCGTCGGGGGTCGAGACTGTGCGAGCGGCTCTGGCTTCGGTTACCGGATTGACGGGAGATTTGACGGAAAGTTTCACGGCGAAACTTTCGGCGACCGGACAGGAACCGGCGACGCACTATGGGGCCTGCGCACGGGCGCGAGCGGCGACGCGAATGGCGCTCCTCGCGGCGGCGGGTTCGCTTCCGGGGTTGACGGTGTACGACGGCTATGCTCTCGGGGCGGAGAGTCTGGAGGCGTTATGGGCGGAAGCGCTGCAAACAGCGGGACTGCAGAGAATCCAACCGACTATCCCGTAGCGCCGCCTTGCGAGACGCTGGGGGAGGCGCTGGGGGTTGTTCTGGACGCCTGCTGGGGGGTTCGTCCCCATCCCGGCGGCTATGCTCCCTATTGCGTGGTGTGCAACGGGAACGGCTGCTGGGTGAATCCGGGAAACGCGCTGGACGCGTCGTCCATCAGTCATTCGCCGGAGTGTCGCGAACGGATGGCGCGGCTGCGAGACCTGCAGCAAGCGTTACTTGCACAGGGGTAGTATGAGGCTCTGGCATTACGGATACTCTCCACTGTTTTCTCGGCCGGAGGAATACTGGCGCGGGATCGGTTTCTCCGGTCTCCTGCGCGCGATTTTCCCGTCTTACTCGGCGGCGGCGGTCTTACAGCAGGCGCGCACGCAGTATCCGAACATGGACCTGCTACTGGTCGCCACTCCTCCTGACAATGAATCGCCGGGTCTCTACTTCCGCCGTTCGGGTCCGGGACTCGACTGGTTGCTGGAAACGGCCCGTGTGTGCGGAGAGGCCGGAGTCGGGGTGCTCCTTGCGACGGAATACGAAAAGCGGCCGACCGACGTCACCGGCTGGGGAATGGAGGCGGATTGGGAGCGGAACGGCCGGACGCTGGCGCAACTCTGCCGGATCGGTTGGCTGGGCAACTTCACGCTGGAGGGGAAAGCCCCCGGCTTTCAGGCGCTCCTCCGAGGGCTGCAGGGCGAGAATTATCTCGGGGGCTGGCTGTCCGACCCGTATACGCGTGGAGTCTCTCCAGCAGGGTTGAACAAGATCAAGACCACTCTGCGAGCGAAATTCGGTGACGGCACAATTGTCTCCGGTGCGAGTCTGGTCTTTCCGCGTTTCGGGTTACCAAAGCAGGAGCCCAAAATCCGGAAGTCGTTCGCCGCACTGGCGGCGGCTGGCGATGGTTCGCTCTGGAATTGGAATGGGAGCCCGTTCCTGTTCAGCCCACTCTCCGCGTCCGACCCGGAGGAACTGCGACGGCGTCAGTCTCTCGCCGAAGAATTTTACCGCACACTGTAAAGGCAGGGTTGACAGGGTTCGAGAAACGCGGTAGCTTTTCGGCGTGATCGGTTCTTTTCCGGGAGGCTGGCGATGAGTAACGGACGCTGGGACCTGAGGGACTTGGAGCGGCTGCAGCACGGCGCACGTGAGGTGACGCTACTCTTCCAGTCACCGAAGGCGCAGAGCCCGCGCCGAGGGCCGCGTTCCGAACGACGGCGGAAGCGGGTGGAATCGGTGATTCTGACCGCGTTCTACCTCGGGCTCTGCCTCGGGCTCTGCTCCGGGTTCCTCCTCGCTTACGCCGCGATAACGTGGCGGATCGGCGGGTAACGGTCGCTCTTTCCGACCGCGAAAATCTCCTCACTTTTTTTCGCCGAAGTAGTTGACAGGCGCGCGAGGATACGCCATAATCCTAATGTAATCACTTGAGCGCGCCCCTGAAGGGGCAGGAGGTTCCAGATGTACGTCAGCATTCATCCCCGTGGCTTCCGGAACGAGTTCACCATTGAATGGCGCGCGGCGCGCGTCCGTCCGTATTACGGATACGAGACGGCTTTCGGACCCGTCGCGTACGAGTGGGGATTGACCCGCGCGGAGGCCATCAGCCTCCTCCGCGAGCACGGCTACACCCGGGAGGGCGCGGAGCAGTACCTCCGCGAGGAGCGCGCCCGGAGCAAGTCCCATCCGGAAGGGTAATCCTTCCGGACTCCGTGTTCCGCCCCCGGTTCAACCCGGGGGCTTTTTCTTTTCCGATTTTCGCGAAATGGGTTGACAGGCGCGCGAGAATACGCCATAATCCTAATGTAATCAGTTGCGCGCCCCGCAGGGGGCAGAGAGGTGGTCCGAGATGTTTCAAGAGTTCGAGGAGACGCTGGCGGCGGTGGAGACCGAACCGCAGTTGCCGGCGGAATGGACCCCCGAGCAGCGCGCGCTGTACGCCGCGAAGCGGCTCGGAGAGTTGGAGCGCGAGGAGGCCGAGGCCAAGGCCTACCTTGCGGCGGCGGCGCGCCGCATCGAGCAGCGGCGCGAGTACTACCTCGCGCAGTACGGCGCGGACCTGCGCGCCTTCATTGCGACGCAGGCGCGCGCCGGGGCGAAGTCGGTGAACACGCCCTACGGACGCCTCGGGCTTCGTTCGGTGGGTGGCGGGATCACAATTACGGATGAGGCGAAGGCGGTGGAGTGGGCCGCTGCGAACGCGCCGGAGATTGTCCGGCAGAAGGTCTACGTCAAGGACCTGAAGCCGGCGCTCTTTGAGCAGGTGAACCCGGAGACCGGCGAGGTTTCGGTTTCTCTGCCGGAAGGATTGGAGATGCGCGAGGCGCGCGAGACCATTTACGTTCAGTCCCTCTCGAAGCCGGTGGCGGTTTCCGGAGGGACGGAGTGACGGCGAAGCAGGCGGCGGCGGTAGAGACCCTGCGGTCTCTACCGTCCCGCTATTCGTTCGCATGGGACTCGCCGGAGTGGGACCCGGTGCAGGGATGCTACTACGGCTGGCGGGTTGCATGGGCGCTGCATCTTCCTATTCAAGAGGCGCAAGACCTTGTGGTGGTGGCGCGCGAAGCGCTGGGCCTGTCGTCGCCGGTACGGGTCGGAGCGCCGCCACTCCCGCTTTACTACGTGTATCGCGGTCGGCTGGCGGTTTGTTCGCCGGAGACGCGACGAACGCGACGCTGGCGAGAGGTCCCGCCTGAAGTACGAGAAGCGGAAGCGGCGGCGGAGCGAGAACGGCGTCGCCGCTACGCCGAGAGTGTGCGAGAAGAGGCGACGCCGCGCTTGACGGAGGCGAATCTGGCCGCCGAGTTCAAAGCGGCCGGACTGGACCCGCTCACCGAGTTTCCGGTGGAGTTTCGCGAGCATCTACTGCAGAAGTACGACCTCTCGCTGGACTACCTGCGGCGACGGGTGCAGGAGTATCGCCGGAAAGAGCGGGTTCTCCGAGGGGAAGACGGGGTTTTTGTGCGGTACGCCGGGAAGAAGCAGGACGCGTTGCTTCCGCCGAAAACTCTGCGGCTGGAGTTGGAGTTGCGCGGGATAAACCTGCACAGTCGCATTCCGAGGGCGGTGCTGGAAGAGTTGGGGAAGCAGTACCGACTAAAACTTGGACTGGTGGAAAAGGCGCTGACAGCGGCGCGAAAGGCGTTCCCACCGCAGGGAGACGACATTCAACGGGTGCCGTTGCTCTGGTATCGCCAGAACCGCGAACGGCTGGAAACGCTCTCGACAGCGGAACAAGTGGAATGGTTTGTGCGGGAGTTCGCTCACCTCGGCCGCGAACAGGCGCGGCAGAAGTTCTTCAGTCTGAAGTACCGCGAACAGGCGCGGCAGGCCGATGACTCGGAGAGCGAGGGGCGGCAATGAGTAACTGGCGCATTATCACCGGCGACGCCCGAAAGGCGCTCGCGGCCGTGGAGTTGAATTCGGTGCAGTGTTGCGTCACCTCGCCTCCGTACTACGGACTGCGTTCGTACGGACACGCGGAACAGATCGGGCTGGAGCAAACGCCGGCGGAATACGTCGCGGAACTGATGACGGTCTTTCGCGAGGTCTGGCGGGTGGTTCGTCCGGACGGGGTGTTCTGGCTCAATCTGGGCGACAGTTACGTTCGAGCGGCGGGGCGCGGTGACGACTGTGCGGTTGAAGGGCCCTTGCGAGAGGACTACCCGCTGGCGGATCGAATAGGTTCTTACGACGGCCGGACGGGCCGGGCGGAACGTCCCGGCAGGCGGATCGGGGTTGAAGGGACGAAGCCGAAGAACCTGCTGGGGATTCCGTGGCAGGTCGCTTTCGCCCTGCAGGAGGACGGCTGGTACCTGCGACAATGCGTGATCTGGGAAAAACCGAACGCGATGCCGGAATCGGTGTCCGACCGGCCGAGTTGTTCGCACGAATACGTATTCATGCTGACGCAGAGAGAACGCTACTACTACAACCGCGACGCGATTGCCGAGCCTTACTCGCCGGCGACGGTTCGCCGGGGGGTAAGCATCCGACAGGTTGGCGCTAACGGACAGGCGGTGACTCGGGGCGACGGCGAACCGCTTTCGGCGGCGCAGTTGGATCGGGGACGAAACGCACGGTCGGTATGGAGAATTCCCGCCGAGTCCTTTCGTGGCGAACATTACGCTGTAATGCCGGAGGAACTGGCGAGCCGCTGCATCCTTGCCAGTTCTCGCCCCGGAGACTTGGTGCTGGACCCGTTCTCCGGAGCGGCGACGACCGGCGTGGCGGCGGTGCGGCGCGGTCGTCGTTATCTCGGGGTGGAACTGAACCCGGATTATGTGCGGCTTGGCGAACGACGGCTGGCCGGAGTGACGCCTCCGCTGGCGGGACTGCTGGAATGAGTCCGAACGAAGCGGTGGCGTTGCTGTTGCTGGGATGTCTGCTCCTGCAACTGGCGATAATCATTCGTCGCCGCGAATAGGCCGGTTCGTGCCGATAACAGGGGTATGCCAACCGCTCCTCATAGCCTCCTCGCGCTGCAGAGGCCGAAGCCGAAGACAAAGGCGAAAGCGGCCGGAAAAGCGGCGGCGGCGGCGGCCGGATTGGACCCGCTTCCGGAACCGGAACTCTGGTGGGTCTCCGGCCGAAACGGAATTTGTTACCCGGCGCACTACTGCCCGCGCACGAAGCGCCTGCAAGTGTTTCCGTCGCTGGAGGAAATCCAGAAGCCGGCGAAGGTTCGCAAAGCATTGCCGTTTCCGTCGGCGGCGCTCATCCCGGCGCTGGTAAGGCCGGTGCGGAAGTCCGCCACGCATCACACGGCGGAAGAACTGCACGCGCTGCAACTGAAGTGGGTGACTGCACACCCGAACGGTCCGGGGAGTGAGGGAGTCCCGATCCTTGTCCACGACGACGGCGAGACCTACACCGTCGTGGGCGGGGCCGGCGGCAAGCTGAATCAGTCGGTCTGGCGCAAAGGCGCACGGTCGCCGGAAGAGCGAAAAGCGGCGGGGGCGCGGCGCAAAGAGGAGCAGGCGAAGCGCGAGGCCGAGAACCCCGAAGCGTTTCGGAAAATCCGAGAGGCGAAGGCGCGGACGGAGAAGGCGGTCAAAGACGCGACCAAGAGCCTGCACGGACAGATTCTGGAGAAACTCGGCGCGAATCTCGACGAGGTCGCGGAACAGGCGCGCCAAGCGGCGGAAGCGGAGGCGCGGGGACAGGGAGCGACCGACGAGGAAGCGGCGAAGCACGGAGAACTGGCGGCGAAGGAGGCGGTGAAAACCGCGACCCGGCAGGCGGATTCGGCGGTGCGACAGATCGTGGACGCGGTCGCCCGAGCCGAGATTGCGGGCGAAGCGCCCACCGCGACTTCGGTAGAGGCGCTGGTTGGCGGCAAGAAGCTGACCAAAGACCTGACGGAAGCGGAAGTCGCCGAGATTGTCGGACGCGCCAGCACAATCCAGACCATTCGCACCACGGCGGCGGGGTTGCGCAAGGCGCTCCGAACCGGGAAGTTGGGAGAAGAGGGACTGGAGGGGCTGCTTCGCGAGCCGACGGCGGAAGAGGGCCGGGCGGCGCTGTTGTCCGGTGCGGCCGAACGCGAGGGGATCGAGACGCAGACGCGCTTGGTGAAGGAGTCAGCGCGAGCCTCGTCCGGCGCACGCGCGCGGCACGAAGCGCTGGGGGCGATGGACGTCCTGAACGCGCTGTCGGCGGCGCATGGCGGACAGGGAATCTCGGCGGCGCTCGCGGAGAAGGTGGGGGTGGAGAATGCGGCGCGAATCATCGCGGCGCATCTGCAGGCCGGGGCGCTTTCGGATGAACGGGCGCGCGAGGCGCTGATTTCTCGGATTGAGCAGGAGTCGGCGACGCGGAGCAAGGAGCACGCGGCGGCGGCGCTGGCGGTGGCGGATCAATTAGACGCGCTTTCCGAGGCGGTAGTGCAGGCGTCCGAAGCCGGGCCGGCCGGACAGACCGGACAGGCGCTTCTCGCCGCCGGACAGGCCTATACGGTGCAGAAGGGGAACGAGGCGCGGAAGGTGCAGGTGCTCTGCACTGCGAAGGGGATGCTGCGCGGCGCACAGGCGTTGGCGCAGCAACTGCGCCAACCCTCCACTGAACCGCTCCCACTACTCACGGCGCGAACAGCGGTCGGCGCACGCGCCGGGGCGGCGTCTTTCGGCTTGCGCGAGGGGGACTACACCGTCAAAGAAGACGGGAAGAAGTTTTCGGTGGAGGTGCATCCGACGGCGGTCGGCCGGCTGGCGCAGGCGTTGGGTGGGTTTGATCCGGAACAGGCCGTCGCGATGGCCGAGGTGCGGCACGAACGAGCGCTAGGCGAGACCGAGGTGCGGTCTCCGGGGCTTCGACCAGAAGTGCGGCTGATGCCTCATCAGCAGTTGGCGGTGGACGCTATTCTGCGCGCCAAGCGGGTGGTCGGAAACATGGGAGCCGGGTCCGGTAAGACCGCAGTGATGTACGCTGCTGCAGATCAATTGCTTGCTTCCGGAGCGGCGCGGCGGGGCCTGATTACGATGCCCGCCAAGCCTCGTTCGCAGCAGCGGGATTACGAAGACGCAATTCCGGACGAACCGCTCGCGCTCACGCCGAATTCCGGTGCGGAGTCGCATCTGCAGGGGCTGGACGCACAGGCGCGCGCACAGGCGCTCTCGCACGCTCGGGTTCTGAAGGAACTGGACCCGACTCTGGGAGATGCCGGAGCGGTGCAGGAAGCGGTCGCCATTCAGGCCGCCGGCGGGCCGAAGGGGTTTGTGCGGCGGCAACTTGCGGAGATTGAAGCGCAGGGAGGGAAGGTCGAGCCGTCTTACCGCCGGGCGCTGGAAGCGCGGATGACGGCGGTGGAGAAGCGGAAAGTGACGCGCACGGGTGAGGCGCGCAAATTCCTTTCCGACGAGGCGGCGGGGCAGTTCCGGGTGGTGGAGAGCGGGGCGGAACTGCGGCAGGCGCTGGGAGAACTGAAGCGAGGCGGAACGTCCGGCCGGGTGCTGATTCTCAGTCCGGAGATGATGCGCGAGCACGAAGACCTGCTGCTGGAGCATGGCTTCGGCGGCAAAGACTCTTTCTATTTCGGAGACGAGGCGCACGAACTATCCATCGGACTGGGAGAGGCCAAGCGGAACCGCGAACCGTCTCCGGTGGAGGTTCCGGAAGGCGAACAGGCGGCGGTAGAGGCGACCGAGGCCGACCTCGGCGGTTCCGGGAAAGCGCAGGCGGCGGAGCGGATTGCGAAGGGGGTCGGACATCTCTTTCTCGGCACGGGGACCGCTATCGAGAACCGCGCTTCCGAACTGTACGGTTTGCTGCATCTGGCGGATGAACGTGCGTTCCCGCGCGACGGGGCCAAGGGGTTCGAGCAGTCGTGGGATCGGCTGTCGCAGGCGATGCCGGAACAGGGGCCGGCGGGGCTGGCGTTCGGCGGGGAGATGACGAACGCGCTTTCCGCTCGCTTGGACCCGTATATGGTGAGTTATCACGCGCCGGTAACCGCGAAGTCGCCGGAAACCGGTGAAGTACGCGAGTTGCGACAAGCGCAGCAGGTGCGGCGGGTGAACCTGAACGAGCAGCAGCGACAGGAACTCCGCACAATCGAGCAAGAGTATCGCCGGGACTCGGTTTCTCCGGATCGCCGGGTGAGAATGGCGGCGGCGCTCCGGCGCGACGCGAAGCAGCGGCGGGCGATGCTGGGCGGCGACACTCTGGCTGAGATTCGCGACTACGTAAAAGAACGGCGGCAGGCCGACCCGGATTATCGTGCGGTACTGTGGTCGCAGGAACTCGGTCCGCTGGTCGGATATCGCGACTGGGCGGGAAAAACGACGCGGCCGGGGATCGAGCAGATGCTCGGGTCGCTCTCCATGGGGTCCGTGGGGCGGATCATTGGTGCGAACTCCGACGAAGACACCCGGCGGGCTATCTCTCACTTCAACCGCGAAGACTCCGACGCGCTGGCGATGGTGATTTCCAACGCCGGGAATTTCGGGGTGAACCTGCAGCGAGGCCGAGAGATCATCAAATACGGACACTCGGACGTTTTCTCCAAAGACCAGCAGATCGACGCGCGGGTAAACAGGTTCGGACAAACCGAAGACACGGTCAGTACCACTTTCATCCCGAATCACCCGCTGGCGGATCAGCGATTGCACACTGTCCGAGAGGGGAAGGGGAGGCAGGTGAAGCTGTTGGCGAAGCTAGGCGGCGAGCGCGATATCTCCTCACTGGCGGAAAATCTGGATCGTCTGCGGCGGCTGGCGGGCCGGACGGCGAATCCGTCGCAACAGGTGCAGAAGGCGCTGGCGCGAAGGGGTTGCTGCTGTTCCGGGGGGAAGGCGAAACCGGGACAGAAGTGCGAAGTGTGCGGGCGGCGGAAGATGGTGAGCATGCCGGTAGACGAGTTTCGCGAGGAGCATCGTCGTCTGCAGCGGGTGCTTGCTTCTCCCTCGCGGCGCGACGACCGCGAAGAGGCGGCGCGGCAACGGGAGGAGTTACGCGAGGCGATTCGAAAAGCGGCGCACGATGTGTCGCAGGAGCCGCGCGACTGGCATGGGCGCTGGACCAAGGGCGGCGGGGGCGGACCGCTGCTCTCTGTGTCTTCTCCGGCCGGGCCTGCCGGCCGCGCGCCCACAATGCCCGGTGAGGCGAACCCGGGATATCTCACCAAGCCTCCGGTTCCGGCAAACCTCCAGCAGCATCCGGTTCGGAAGATGCTGGAGGGGATGTCTCTGAATGCGGCATTCCCGAACCGTCTCTCCATGTCGCCGGAGCAGATGGAGCAGACGTGGAGTGAGAGCGCTCATCGCGGAGTCTGGCGCTCGTACGGAGTGGTCATTGTCGGCCACAACGGGAAGATTCTCATTCGCAAACCGACCGCACACTACGGCGGGGTTTCGTGGTCGTTCCCGATTGGCGGTTCGGATCGAGGGGAGCATTTCACAGATACGGCGGTACGCGAGGGTCGTGAAGAGGCGGGGATGGCGGTGACTTTGTGCCGTCCGCTTCCGGGTCAGTTCTTCAGCGGGTCGCGGATCAATCGGATGTTTATGGCCGTGGACCTGAATGACTCCGAGAACCCGCTGACGATGGACGACGAGACCGAAGAGACCCGCTGGGTGACTCTTGACGAAGCGATAGAACTTTTCAACGAGAATGTGAGCAACGGGCCGCGCGAAAACGACTTCGCAATTCTGAACGCCATTGCGAAGAATTATCCGTCACTACCCGGGGCCGCACAGGCGGCGACGGCGCAACCTCGCGACCGGTTCCCGTACGAGACGCCGCCCCCGAATTACGACCCGGCAAAGCACGGAAAATACGACCCGGCAAAGGATCAGCGAAACTGGCCGCAGAACTACAATCCGGCGCGGCATGGGCCACTGCGGGCGTCGTCTTCGTACAACGCACACTTCCGTGATGTTTCCGCGCGAATGCGCTGGAAGGGGACGAAGCGTAAAGACGGGGGTCCGTTTTACGCGTGCGGCGACCAGTATACTCCGGTCGATGGCAGTCACACTCCTAATCCGAACCTGACTCCGTCGGCCCCGCCGGCCGCAGAGCCTTTTCAGGGACCGAACTATGCAGGGATGACTCGCGAGGAGATTCATGCACAGATCGTGGCGCACTTCCTGCATGAGACGCCAACGCAGCGGATTCTGGCGCGGCACAGTCTCGACCAGAAGGTGGCGGTGCTGATGTTCGGCGGTCCGGGGTCCGGGAAAAGCACCTACGCTGAAACCTACCTGCACTCTCACTCCTCTTTTGTCTCGGTTGCTCCGGACGCGGTAAAGCCTCTCCTCCCGGATTACGACGAGAAAAGGGCAGGGGATGTCCATCACGAGTCGAAAATTGTGGCGGAGGAGGTGTTTGCGGCGGCGGTGAAGACGGGCCGTAACGTTCTGATTGATCGGACCGGCGCTAACACGTGGGAGTATTCCGAGGCCGTCAAAACGCTACGGCGGAAGGGTTACCGGGTGGTTTTTGTGCATGTGAAGTGCTCACTGGAAACCGCTCGCTCGCGGAACGCGGCGCGGTCACGGACGGTTCCGGACTGGCAATTCCAGATTCTTCATCAGGACGCGGCGTCTGGTTTTGAACACTTGCGGCACCTCGCGGATCACGTGCTGGAGGTAGATACGGAATGACCAGAGAACCCGCCTGTTACGCGGTGTCTGAAGACGGGACGGTTATCTCCGGAGTGGTCCGCAAGGGGCATCTGGTGGTTTCGGAGGTGTCATGCAACGGACTACGCGAGAGCACGCTGCTGGGCGAACCGGCAAGGTATCGACCAATCCCACTGGAGGAGTTGCAAGCGGCGGGGTTTCGCCTGCAACAGACTCCTCCGGAGAATACGACCGGTTGAGGCGGGTGCTGGATCGCCGGCTGAAGACCGCTGGTCCTCGTTACGAGCAGGCCGCACGAGGGCTGGAGGGGGTCGGCGAGAAGGTGGCGAAGGCGTTGCAGCGGGTAGGGCGGGAACTCAAGTCGCTGGAGCCGGAGGTGGAGGCGCTGGCGCACGGTTCCGGCGCACCAACGCCCGAGCAGGCGCGAGCGGCGCTGCGTTATCTGGAGTTGCTGGAGGAAGAATTCACGCTGCGAGAAGCGCAAGGTTACTCTCGGGCCTCGGCTTTCGCTCCTGCCGATAACAAAGGTGGTAGGGGCGCGGAGCGCCCGGAAAGGGAAACCTGATGCGAGCAGCACTGAGCACTGCGGAACTGAACGCGCTGAATCGCCACGCTCCGGTCAACGGACTGGCGCAGTGGTTCACCGACCGCGACACTACGGCGGCGAAGCGGTACATTTTCAACGGCGGGACCGCGCCCATCGCCGCCAGCACCACCAACATTCTCGCGGCGACGACCTGCGCGAATGGCTCGACGACGACTCTCACGACCTTCCTCGCGCAACCCGACTTTGCGCGGAACATTCAGGTGACGGTCGCTCTCGGCGGCGGCAACCCGCTGGCCGGCGACGTGGTTATCACCGGAACGGACATCAACGGTCAGGCGCTCACGGAGACCATCGCGGTCACGACGGCGGCGACCTATCAATCCACGAAGGCGTTCAAGACCATCTCCTCCATCGTGATTCCGGCGCGGGCGCAGGCGTCGGATACGGTTGCGGTCGGAGTCGGCGCGAAGTTCGGACTGCCGGAGATTTTCTTCGGCGACACCATCCTCCGCTCTGCGGTGAGCGGAGCGTCCGACACCTACACGCTGACGGCGAACTCCACCGAGGTGGCGAAGAACCTCTTCGCACCAAACCTCGCGCCGAACGCGAGCCGCACGTACCGCCTGTATTACCTGCAGGAGCGGGACTAACGTCACGGGGTGACCCGTAACGCGCCGAGCCCTTCCGGTCGCCTTTCCCGGAAGGGCGCGGTCGCGCAAAGGACCGGCCTATGCTGAATCCGCACGAACTGAGCGATGCGATTCCCTTCGCAACTTTCGAGTCAGTTTGCAAGGGGATGACGGACCCGGAGACAGGACTGCCAATCCTGAAGGGTCCACTTACGCATTCCATGCCGGACATGCAAGAGGATTCGGTTGAATTGGCGGGATTGGAGTATTTCCAGAGGAATGGACTCCCGGTGGACTGGGAGCACAAGTACCACACCTCGCAGGACCCGGCGGCGCTGGTCGGACGCGGGGTGAAACTCTACCGCGCGCCTCATCCGGTGGACGGAGAGCAGGTGTGGTGGATGGATACGGCGCTTTTCAACCCGGAACTGAAACCGCTGGTACGAGATATCGTGTCGCACTTGGACGCCGGCGGGACTCTCGGCTACTCCGTGGCGGGGATGGGGGTGCGCATCCCGGCGACCGGAAAAGTCAAGACGGTGGTGGCGACAGTGGCGCTTACCGCACAGCCGGTGCAGCAGGCGAATTGCGGCACAATCGAGATGGTTTCCAAAGCATTCCGCCGTGCGGAACGCGATGAACTTCCACTTACTCGCCTGCATCTACCGCTCTGGGGGCCGGGAGGGGATTTCTGGCGGTCGGTGCAGAAGGCGCTGGAGGCGACGGGTTCGCTGCCTCCGAGCGGACCGGGGGTGGACGCTGTGGCGTGTTACAACCTGTCTGCCGATAAAGAAGAGCGGAAGCGGCGGCGGCGGCAACTGAAGCGGGTGGTTATGGAACTCGCCGCAGGGAGCAGAAGATGACGTTGAGAGAGTGTGGTCGCGAACAACTCGACGAGATTGTTGCGAAGGTACAGGCCAACACCGCCACCGAAGAGGAGTTGGCGGTCGTCGCCGAGGCATTCGACCTGATGAGCGCCGAGGAGAGCGGCACGGCTACCTGCGAAGAGCGGGCGGTGCTGAAGGCCATCGGGATCGGCAGGGACGAAGACGACGACGACGACGACGACGAGCCGGTTGGGCCTTACGACGAGGACGACGACGGCGACGACGGCGAGGACGACGAGGACGAGGACGAAGACGACGAAGACGAAGACGAAGACGAAGACGAGGAGCCGGTTGGCAAATCTCTGACGGACTTCGCGGCGGCGCTCGTTCCCGCCGGCGGCGAGACCGATCCTCTGTCGGTGATTTTTGCGGAGAACGCACAGGCGCTGCAGCAGATCGCGAAGTCGATGCGCGACACCGAACGGCGGCTGAAGCGCATGGAGGAAATGTGCGGGACGACTTTCGGCATGCTGAAGGCGCTGGCGGAGGAAGTCGAACCGGAACCGACTCCTGCCGGCGCACAGGCGCGGAACGACGTCATTGAGCGTCTGGCGATGCTGGAGGAGCGGCTGGACCGCCGCCCGTATTTCCCGGGTCACCCTGCCGGAGGGACGCGGGAGATCAGAAAGGCGCTTCCCGGCGGGGAGCGAGTGAGTTACCAGCAGGCGATTGCCCTGATTCGCAGCGCTACGGCGGTGCAGAACGCGGACAAAGCGCACGCGCTGGCAAGTCTGGACTCGCTCAAGATGGCGGAGGACCCCGAGGCAGCCTACGCAGGGGTCGTGAAGGCGCTGGGCATCAGCCTCTAGCGCAGTGGCTCTGTAGTAGGAGCGGAGAGAAGGAATGAACGGAAACCTCGTTTCGTTTGCGGACTACGGGGGGTTGGTCGGGGCTCCGTACACGGCCGACGCGATGCGGCTGATGGGCCAACTCCTCAACGATGCTGAAATCCGGAAGGCGCTGGAGGCGACGGGTTCGCTGCCTCCGAGCGGTCCCGGGGTGGACGCGGCGCGCGTTTACGACCTGTCGGCGACGCTGGCCTCGGCCGAATACGAAGAGCCGGAGATTGTCCGCTGGAAGTCCATGCGGAAAATCCCTGTCACGCAACTCGTTCACGAGTTTGCGCGCATGGACTCTTACGCCAGCGGGTACCGGCCGGGCTTCATCTCGCGCACCTCGGCGGGAACGGTTGGCGACCCGGTCTTCGCGCGTGGGCTGGCGGAAGTAAAGTTCGTCGGCGACAAGTACGAGGCGGACCTTCCGACGCAGTTGATTACCGCCATCGGGTTCAACGGCACTGGCCAGAACGTGATGGAGACCAACCGCATGGCGGCGACCCGGCGGCTTCTCCGCACGATTGAGCGGGAACTCTACTTCGGCGACACCCGGGTAAGCACCCTGTTCTGGAAGGGCCTCATTCAGCAGATCGGCGAAGTGGCGACGGCGCAGAACTCCTGTGTTATCAACATGAACGGCGGCTACCTGAATGAGTACGTGCTGCGACAGGCGGCGGCGGTGGCGAGCCTGAACCACTCCACCATCTCCGACTTCGACCTGCCCGTTCAGGGGAATCTGGACCTCCAACTGGCGCTCTTCCCGTCCATCCGACGCGACGACGGCCGGATCGGCGCGGTGGGCATTCACTACAAGGAGATTCTGGCGGCCACCCTTGGCGGCACGCCGGGCTCCTTCACGCTGAACGTAATTCCGTTCCTGTCTCCGGGGATCGCCGGTGGCTTCCCGCGCACGGCGGCAAGCGCGGCGATGCCGAATTCTCCGGTTGCGCCCACTTCGGTCTCGGGCGTGGCGGCGGCGCACACTGCGACCAACACCGCTCCGGGCCTGCGGGCCGGGACCTACGTCTACGGGGTTTCGGCGGTGGGTGAAGACGGCGAGTCGCTGGCGACGGCGAGTTCGGCGGTGGTTGCGACGGCGGGACAGAAGATCACGCTCACCATCACCTGCTCGGACGAGCGAGCGCTGTTCTTCATCGTCTACCGGAACGAAGCGGGGGTTTCGGGTTCGACGGCGGCGAATCGCCTGTATCTCACGCGGGTCAATCGCGCGGCGGGGGCCATCACCACGACCTTCGTGGACGACGGTTCGTGCCTCGTGAACACCTACACCGCGCTGGCGCTGAACAACAGTTCGGGGAAGATCGCCTTCCTTCAGTTGCTTCCGCTGATGGGGCGCGACCTCCCGCAGGCCTACATGACCAACCAGAAGGGTATCCTGATGTTCGGGACCCCGGTGATGTACGAGCCGACGAAGAACCTCGTCCTGCGAAACATCGGCATGGCGAACCCGCTGGAGTATCCGGCGACGAACGCCATCCCGGCCTAAACGCTGAGACGGACTGACTGCTGCCACGGGAGCGGGTAGGCGACTCCCGCTCCCGTGGTTTGTTTAGAAAGGCGCAGAGACATGGAACTCGACGAACGGCAGGCGCGGGTGCTGGAGATGCTGGCGGGGCTTTCGGAAGCGGAGGTCTTGCGTCTCCTCAATGAGCGGCAGGCGGATCAGGCGCGGACCGCACGAACCGTGCCGGAAGGATGCTGCCTGTTCCGGGTGCTCGACTCCGGATTGGCGGGGGTAGAACTCACCACGCCGACCGGACATCGGGCGCAGGTGGATCGCGACGGCACGTTACTGGTGCCGTCCAATTCCGGACTGGAGTTGGTGGCGGGGTTCGAGTTGCTGGAGGGGACGCCGACCACTCCGACAGCGGACGGCGCGCTGGAAGCGGAGAAGCCTTCGGGTGAACTCTGCTGGTATCACTGTCTGGACTCGGCGCTCTGGGGGCAGTTGGTGACGGGTCCCGGGCCGTACAATGTGCGGATGACCATCGGCCGCGATGGCCGGGGGATTGCTCCGACCGATGCGGGGTTCGATGCGGTGGCGACGTTCGCCCGAGGAGAAGTCCTGCGTCCGGAAGAGGCGTCGGCCTTGCAGGCGGCGATGGCGGCGGGGCGATTGGTGCAGCAGCAGGGGGAGGAGGCGAGTCAACGGCCGGCTTTCATTCCGCCGGCGGAAGCTTTGCCGACCTTCACGATGACGACTCCCGCGCCGGAACTGGAGCAGGTGCTGCAGTTGGGCGGCGACCCGGCGGCTTCGGGAGAAACGACTCTCTCTCCGGTGACGGGAGCGGAAGAATTGTCGAAACTGAAACGGAGCGCGCTGTTTGCTCTGGCGAAGGAGCGAGGCCTGCCGACCTCTCCGAAGCAGACGAACGAAGAACTGCGCGAACTCCTGTCGCTTTCCGCAGGAGTCGAGGCGCAGGCGGACCCGCAGAACGTTTCGGAGACAGGGGCGGAAGCGACTCCGCACAAAGCGGCGGTGGAAGCGGCGCTCAAGGCAGCGTTCGAAGCGGAAGGAGAATGAGATGGGGCAGGTGACCTTTCGAGGGCTCCGAGTAGAACGGGAGGGGCCTGCGCTGGCGGTGCGGGGTCGGCTAACGTTTTCGGACTCCTACGACGCGACAAACGGTGACACTCCCGGAGAGATGACGCTCTCAGATCGCGGCGCACAGCAACTCCTGCTGGTGCCGGTCGCGGTAAAGATCGGGACCGGCGCGCAGGTGCAGGTGGTGTACGATTACACGCTAAACACCTTCCGTGCGTTCCGCTGGACCGGCGGCGTGCTCACGGAATACGCCAACGCGACGGACCTGCGAGCGGCGTTCGGGGAAATCCCGTTTGTCGCCTACGGCAAACAGCGCGGGCCAACGCGTTCGGCGGGGCGACTCACCGACCTGTTCTTCGCACCCTACGCCGGTTCTCGCAAGCGGCTGTTCGGCCGTTTCACCCCGGCGACGTATGAGACGGGAGGATTCCTCCTGACGCCGGCGCTCTCGCAGTTCGGCCTGCAGCGGGTGGAGTGCCTTCAAGTGGAGCAGACCCTCCCGCGCACCAGCACCTACTTCTACACCTACCGCGCCAGTGACGCTCGCCTCCGAGTGGTGGATACCAGCGGAGTAGAAGTCGCGAACGGCACGGACCTGTCGGGCCAGACCGGCATCCGGTTCATGGCGGAGGGCTACTAGAGATGCCGGCGGCGATGACGGGAAACTATGAGGAGAAGCTGCAGAACGCGCGGGTGCATCAGATCGGCAATACCCGCGTGCTCACCGGCTACGTCGTGATTGAGAACTCGGCGCAGGCCGAGGGGTTCCGGCTGAAGAACGGACCCGTGCAGCACGGGATGAAACCGACCTTGGTGCTGATTGAACGCGACTCCGACGACGGCGACTCTCTCATGGCGTGGGATTACGACCTGCAGGTTTTGCTCTACTACAACGCCAACGGCGCAGTTCCCGGCGACTCCTCGGCCGTTGGCAAGCGTTACGGACTGGTGTTCTACGCCGATCCAACCGCCTGAACAAAGGGGTAGGAACGACCGGGGAGTTCTGCGGAGGCAGAGATGGCGGCGACGCAGTTTCCGTTACCGATCACCACGGATCGTGCGGCGGCGCAATTCGCGAACCTGACGACCTACCTGACGGCGATAGCAAGGACGCAGTTTCCGAGTGCGGCGACGGACGCGGACGCCCGCGCCAGCTATCTCTCACAGCAGATTCGCAGCGCACAGGCGCGCCTCGAAGCGGAAGCCGAAACCAAGTTCTTCGTCACCCGGTTCTGTACCGAAGAACTGGCGCTGCAGGAAGAACTCGAACTCGGAACCGACTTCGACGAATACATCCAACCGCTCAATTACGATCACGATCAGCATCGTGCGAACACCTGTCGCACTCAACTCCCGTGGACTCCGCTGGTCCCGGGCCGCAACGCCGATCTGACTCAACGCCGGGTAGTGCAGCAGTTCGTCTTCTCCGCTCCGGGCGGCGCACGAACGATTGACCTCCCCGGCGAGTGGCTACAGGCCGACTGCGACACCGGAACCCTGCACATTCTCCCTAACGCTATCGTCTCTCACGGGCTTACCCTCCCGACCTTCCTCGCCCTGACTCCTTACGAGTATCGACAGGGGATCGGACAACGCGTCCCTCTGTTCGTTCATGTGCGGTTCAGCGCCGGAATGCTGCAACTTCCCGCCGATCCGGGCGACTGGGACGACTGGGACCCGGAAGCACGCCCGTTCGATACGATCCGCTCACAAGTAGAAGTCGCCGACTTTCAGCAGGCGATTGCCCAACAGGTCGGCGCACAGGTCTTCTCCGCCCTCGTCCCGGTCATCGCTCGCGGCGGCGTCTCCCTCAGCGTAGACGGACTCTCCCGCAGCGCGAACCCGCAGGTACTCACACAGCAGGCGCAGATGCTGGAAAGTGCGGTGCGAGACTGGATTTCTCGCTACGCTCTCTCCCGCAAGGGCCTGCAGACGACGTTCATCTAAACGGGAGGCGATGCACAGTGCTGGGCGGCGTTCTGGACCCGCTGGAGTTCGAACAACTCCTCCACGACGTAGGCGAAACGCCAGCCTACTGGAAGCGGCGCATCGGACTCTGTCCACGCTGCTCTTCGCGCCGCCTGTCGATGGTCTCCTATCAGGGAGACTGTCCTTTGTGCGGCGGGACCGGAGAACTGTTTCGCGAGATGACAATCCCGACGACCGGGACGACCGGCGGAAAGGTGGCGCTGCAGAGCGTCTCGCTCGGCCAGCAGGCGGGCGGGCTCACTCCCGGGCTCGACTCCTCGGCGACACTCACCTACAGTCCGAGCGACTATCCGCTGGCGAAGGGAGACTTGCTGGGGTTCAGCAGTCGTGTGGCGACATTTACGCAACTCATAGATCGTGGACCCGGGCTCACCGACCGGCTCCGGCCGGGCAATCTCACGGCGCTCTTGGAGGTGTATACGGCGAAGGGGCGAGTGACGACCGGTTATTCTCTCGGCGGCGACGCACGCAGCATCGTCTGGGTAGACGGACACGCGAACACGCCGGACGAGGGAGACTCGTACACGGTGCTCATGCAGTTTGTTCCCGGTTACCGCGTGGAGGCGATTCCCCGGCGGCGACCGAACGATGACGCGGGTTTGCCGTTCGTTTCCACGGTGCAGTTGACTCTGGAGCAGTTCGGTCCGCTGGAGGGGGAGTAGGTGCCGGTAATTGCGCAGGTGGACAACGCGCATTACGCGGACGGGTTGCGACTGCTGCTCACGCTCACGGCCGCGCCCACCGGCACGCTGCGAGTGTATGCCGCGCCTCGGCCGGAACTGCTGCTGGGTCCGGATTATCAGGATTACGAGAAAACGATCACCGCGCTGGCGGGGACGGCGTACGCGGTGCAGGTGCGAGACGGAGTCACCGAGTATCCGTTGAACCTGCGGGGCGGCTACTACCTGCTGGCGGAAGACGACACCGGCAAGTCGGAACTGGCTTCCGAGTGGCTCTGCGCGCGCACGAACGAGTCGCTGGCGTCGCAGGTGACGGAACAGGTGCTCACGGTGCTCACGGCCAACGGCTTGCTGCTGGAGCGTGCGGTTCAAACGGCGCTGGGAACGGAGACCTTCCCCGGCGGCAAGGAGATCGGAGACTTCCTGCGCTTCGGCCGGGGACCGCTCAATTACGACGCCGATCCGCATTTCGGCGTAAACGTGCTGCTGTCGGCGCGGCAGGAAGATCACTACGCGGTCCCGTTCTCGGACAAACTGGACTTTTCGCTGCAGATACGCGCTTACTGTCTGTATCAATCGGAAGCGCCGCTGGATCGGGTGGCGCTGGCGCTGGGAGAGGCGGTCTGGAGTGTGCTCAATCAACCGCATTATCTGATACAGGCGCTTCCCGGCGGGATGAAAATGTACGAAGCGTTTTGTCGCTCGGCGAACCTGAACTACGCGGCGATAGAAGGGAGTCGGAGCCGTCTGGTGTCGTACGACATCAATTACGAGGCGTTTGTGCACGCGCAGGTGTGGGGAGGATCGCCCGGCTAACGGCGGCGCGTATGGTCAGACAGCATCTATTTCCGCTCCCGAACGGGTTGGCGCTTCGGATTCGTACCGACGACACTGAAGCGGCGGCGCTGCTGTTTCGCGTGGAGCGGCGGGGCCGGGTAGATCGAACGCTGCTGTTCGAACGCTACGGGGCGACAATGCGGCAGGGATACGCGGAGAAGTTTCGCGAGGGCGGCGACCCGCGCTGGCAGGAACTGCGACCGAACACGGTGGCGGCCAAGCGGCGGCTGCTGCAGGCCGGGCTGATTCCGGCGCGCGGCAAGGGAGGGCGCATCCCCCGGCGGCTGAAGCAGTTCGACCCTCGGGTGGGCGTCCACCTGTTTTCGCCGCACACGATTTTGATCGAGACCGGCGCGCTGCGAGACAGTTACGCGAACAAGAGTGCGAAGGGAAACGTCACGCGCGTGAGTGTGGATCGCGGCTTCTACGGTTCGCAGTACACCCTCACGCGGTTACTTACTCCGAATCAGGAACTGAAGCCGTATCTGAAGGTGAGCAAGAAGGCGCTCGCCGGCCGCCGGCGGGGCCGCACAGTCAGCGTGGAAGTCCCGCTCGCGCTGATTCACGAGGTCGGCGCACCCGGTGCAAACATTCCGGCGCGGCCGGTGGCGAATGTGCGAGAGTTGGACGTAACGCGGCTGCGCGAACAAACCACACAATGGTTCTGGGAGGGAGTACGATGAGGGCGAACTATCGGCAAGCGGCGCGAGAACTGCTCAACCGAGCGACCAGTGAGAACGACGGCCGGTTTCCGCAACCGACGGAGGCGGAGGTGCAGGAGCGATTGGCGCGTCAGCGTGCGCGCGATACGGTGCTCTCCTACGGCTGTTTGACCTGTTGCGGCGCGTCGCGGGTGGTGCAGGAGACCGGCGGGGCGACGATTGCCTGTCCGCTGCTCGGCGATTTCTCGTCGCGCCTGCCGGCCGAGGGGAACGCCCGCTCACTGGCGGAGAAGTGCGCCATCCCGACTCTGTATCGGCAGGTAGGAGAGGGGAAACCCGCTCCGGCGGAATGGGAAGTGCTGGACCTTGTGCCGTTCCATGTCTCGCCCGAAGTGTACGCTCACGTCGGGGCGAAGCCTCCGGAAGAGCGCGACCCGGCAGGCGGTGCGGGACCGGAGGCGGGAGCGGGGGCGGGACCGGATGCGGCTCCTTCGGCGAAGTAGGCCTCGCCGCCGATAATACGAGGAGAGGGAGAGAGACAGCATGAGCGCAGGCGGTCAAACACTTGGCGTTTTCGGGTTCGTCAAACTGGGCGGCACGCAGGTGCTTACCCGGGCCGGGGCCTCGTTCGGCAACCCGCGCAACCTCGACGAAGCGCCGCCGATTCAGGGAGCCGGCGGTTACGGTCCGATCAACATCGGCGAGGGGTTGCAGTTTCCGGTTTTCAACGTCCCGGCGGTGGGACTGGACAACGGCGCGGCGGGATGGCTGACGGCGGCCAACCTCAATGCGTGGTTCATCACCCGGTCGGCGCGGCCGGTTTGGGACCTGTCGCCACTCGCACAGAGCGTTTTCTCGTCTAACGGTTCGGTGGGCGACGGGCGCGGTTCGTGGCGCGTGAATGGCGTGAAGGGGATGGGGTTCACCCTTTCCGTGCGGAAGGGGCAGGAGATCGGCTTCAACCTGCGCTTCTGCGGACGCAACCGAGAGAAGGCGCTCAACGCGGACCTTCCGCCCGCCACTACCACGCTCACCGGCGCGCCGTTGATGTTCGACCGGATCGGTTTCCCCGGCGGTGGGACGCTGGAAGATCGCGGCATCACGGCCATCACGCTGAATTTCGACTGCGGGACGACGCCCAACATGGAACTGGACGGCTCGATTTATCCGGTGGAGCACAACGCGGGGCTACCGACCGCGTCCTGCACCATCGAATACAACAGCCTGAACACCATCGCGCCACTCGGCTACAATCCGACAACTGACACGTGGGAGACGCTCAACGACGTCGTTTTCACGCTGACGACGGTCTCCAGTCCGCTGGCGCAGATCACGTTCACCATGACCCGGATGGAGTGCACGAATCCGTTCGACGTCCAGACGCAGATCGGGAGAGTGTCGGTAACCCGGCAGTACAAAGTCTACGGCTCCACCACGGCGCAACCGGTAGTGATTGCGTAAAGGCGGAGCTCACGGTTAGCAGAAAGGCGCACAACCGGTGGTACAGGAGTTTCTGGAGGAGTTGCGGGTCTTGCGGGTCCGCACAGCGGACGGCGAGGAGTATGAGGCGCTGATTCCCGGTGACGGCGACCTTGCCTATCAGATGCAGGAGTTGGAGCGGGTAGAGGGGCAACTGCGGCGGATGGCGCAGGAACCGCTTCCCGGCGAACTGCAGCGCGCCCGAACCAGAGCCGAGGAGGAGGGGGCCAACGAGGTAGAACAGGAACTCTACCGGCGGCTGTTGCATGAGCATTACTCGGTCCGACTGGGACGGGAGGAGACCCTGCGCACGACGGTGGGAGTGATAAGAGAGCGGCTGGAACAGGCGACGCGGCTGGCGGAAGACTTCGGCGAGAATCCGACCCTGCGGCCGGGAGAGGAACTGGTCCGCTACTGTTACGTGCTGCGACAGTTGAACTACGGCGACCGATTGCAGATCGAGCAGGGGCATCGGACTCTCGACCCGAACTCCGGGACGGCGGCGGTGGACGTGAGCAAGCGCGACCTTGCGCTCATGGGGGCGTGTTTCGTCGGACAGATCGACCCGGAACAGGCGGCGAGTTGGTCGCCGGGCGACCGGAACGGGGTGCGAGAGTTTCCGGCGCGCACGCTGCATCCGGCGATTTACGTGGCGCTGGTCGGCCGGGTGTGGGGGCGAATGCTGCTTGACCCGTTCCTCGTGAACTACTTTCGCCAGCGCGGCGGCTCGGCTCCGACTGGAGAAGGTGCTTCCGCATGAGGCGGTTTGCGTGGGATCGGTCGCGTTTGTGCAGCGGCTCAAGGGGGTTCCGGTTGACCTGTTGACGTTGCCTTCGTTTGACGCCGAGGTGGTAATCGCGATGGAGAACGGCTGGGAGGGTGAATGACACCGTCGGCGCAGGCAACAGTCGGGATCGGAGTCGAACTCCTCGGAGTGGAGGCGTTTCTCGCCTCGCTGACCGAGTTGCAGCGCGGGTTGGGTTCGCTCGGGGCTTGGCCGGCCAATCCGTACAACGCGTACGCCACGAGCAACGTCGCGCCGGGGAGCGGGCTCACCGCTCCCTCTTATCTCCCGGTGCTGGCGACGGGAACCGGCGGCGGAGGGATGTTCCCGCCCAACTCCCCCGGCGGCTTCGCGGCGGCTTACGGCGGGATGATGCCGGCGGGAGGGACGACCAACCTGCTGCAGATCGGTTCCGTGCAGGCCATCAAAATCGAGCAGGCGATGCAGGTTCTGGTGGTCGGTCAGAACGTGACCTTTCAGGGGACCGGAGCCGGCGCGCTGGGTGACGGCGGGGGCGGCTTCGGCGGCGGGATGGGTTCTCCGGCCGGCGGCGGCGCGCCCACCGATCCGGCTTCGCCGCCGGGCGGCTTCAACCTCGCCAATCTCTTTCGCGGGGTGGGCGGTCCGATGGCGGCGGCGATGGCGCTCTCGGCCGGGATGAATTTGATGATGCCTCGGCGGGGCGCAACCGTCGAGTCGATGATCGCCGACACTTACGGGACCTTTGAGCAGATTCCGGTGGTGGGGCAACTGGCGCGGCCGTGGGCCGAGTGGTGGCGCACGCAGAACGACGTGAACAACTACGCGGCGACCGGAACAATCGGCGCGTACAGCGTCGGGGCTCCGCAGGTGGAGTTGCTGGCGCAGGGATCGATGAACGCGTGGCGCTGGGACCCGCGCAACCTGCAGGCGATGTTCTATCAGGACGCTTTGCGTCAACAGGGCCTGCGGACCATCGTCGGGATGGATCGAGACCTTGTCGCTACCGGGGCCGCACAATTGCTCGGGAGCGACGCCGGGCTGGACGTCCAGACCCTTTCGCGGCTGTTGCAGACGGCGGCCGTCAATCGTGCGACCGGAGAGGCGCGGCGGCGACCGGAGCAGGAAGCGATGCTGGGTCTGCAGGCGGAGTTTTTCCGCCGGCGGCTGGGAACTCCTTATCTGGCGGCGGGCGCGCTTTCCGGCGACACCGAGTACGGCGATGACGTGGAGTATCTGGCGCGGCAAGCGGCGGCAAGCGGCGACGTTTCCGGACTGGACCGGGTGCAGCAGATGGCGATGAGTCTGCCGGGCGGCGGTCAGAATCTGATTCGCTACCGGCGACTGGCGGGACAGATGCTGGGTCTGCGGGCGCAAAGCGGTTACGCGGCGGCTTCCATGGGGGCGGCGACGGAGGCGGTTTCGGAAGCGCAGACGCTGAGGCGCGGTTATCAGGCCGTTTCGGCGGCGCTGGGAGGACAGGCCGAACCGCTCTCCGCACAAATCGAAGTGGCGGAAGCGGAGGCGCGGCAGTTGCGGGCGCTGGCGACTCCGGGTGACCCGACGTCGCAGCAGGCGGCGCTGGAGGCGGAGACTCGTGTGCGGCAGTTGCGGGCGCAACTGGCCGGGGTGGCGCTCTCGCGGATCGACGTGGAGACGCAGGGGCGGCAGGCGATGTTCTCGGCGCAGCAGTCGGTCGCCGGCGCGCAGATGGGTTACGCACGGCAGATGCTGACCGGGTCGGACACGCAGATTTTCCGGGCGGCGGAAGCGAATGAGCGGAACGCGGTGCAGGCGCGCGTGGACCTTGCGCGCGACCGATACGAGGCGCTCCGGCGGGCCGGGGTGAGCGGCGAGGCGCTGGTTCAAGCGCGAGCGGAAGTGGAGATGGCGGAGACCGGGATGGCCAGTCTCGGAGCCACGCAGCGGGCCGCACGCTATCAAACCGATGCGGCGGTCGCCGGGGCGACGCAGGGGTTGGGGCAGGCGGAGATGGGGCTCACGCAGGGGCGCTTCTACGGCGAAGAGGCGCAGCAGGCCTACCGCACAATTCGGCAGGGGTTGGGCCAGCAGTTGCAGGCGGCTTCGCGGCAGTTGCAGGAGGTGCTGCAGGACAGCAGCGCCACCGCCGGGCAGCGGGCGGAGGCGCAGGCGGAGGTGGTGCGTCTCCGAGGGCAGTTGCGTACTTCCGTGCTGCAGGAGGTGCAGCAACTCTCGCAGGACGCGATTACGCTGGTGCGGCAACCGGGGCAGTTGGCCGGGATCGGGTTGGCGACGCAGGGGCAGTTAGGAGTCGCGCCGTCGCCGGAGTTGCAGGCGCAGGAGCGGCAGGCGGCGGCGGCGGAAGCGACACAGGCGCGGCAGAATGCGGCGCTGGCCCGGCGGAACGGCGACGAACGAGCGGCGTTGCAGTGGGAACTACAGGCGGCGCAGGCGGAGGCGCGGGCGGCGACGCTTCCACTCTCGCAACTCACGGCGCGTTATCAGCAACCGGAACGGATTCTCGGGGCTTCGCGGCAGATCACGTCGGCAGAGGGAGAACTGGCGCGCCTGCAGGGGCTGGGCGGCGCGGACACGCTGCCTTTGCAGCGGCGCGAGATCGAAGAGTCGGAGGCGAACCTGCGCTTGCAGGAGGCGAAACTAACGGAACTGCGGCAAACCGCGCCGGCGGGTTCAGCGCTGGTGCGCGAACAGGAGGCGGTAGTCACGCAGGCGCGGCTGGGAGTCGCACAATCGCGCACCAACCTCGCGAACGTCACCATTCCGGTGGAGATGCGAGAGCGGCGGTCGCAGTCGGCCTATGAACTGCAGGTGCTGCAGAATGTGCCGGGTGCGTACGGAAACATCCGGCAGGTGCAGCAGAACCGGATACAGGAAATCGCCGAGGAGATGGGCTTGCTGGAGGCGCGCCTGCGCGACGAAGGCGACAACATGACGCCCGAAGGACGGTTTCAGTTGCGAGAGCGGATTCGCGGACTCGGGATGGAGCAGGCCGGAGCGTTTCAGCAGTTGTCGTTCGGGTGGGAGTCGCGCCTGACTTCGCAGGCGGTCAACGCGGGCGGAAACTTCGGCTTTGTGGCGAACGTGCTCGCCTCGCCCATGCGCGCCGTCATGAGCGGGATCGCCAACCCGCATTATGGAGCAACGCCGGGAACGCATCTGGACTACATGCGCTGGGCCGGGCTGGTTTCTCAGCCGACGCGAGTCCCCGGGTGGCAGGGGGCGATGCACAGTGAGGGCGGGACCGGAACGATCTTCGGGGGCCGGGTGCGATTCCCGAGCAGCGCCGGGACCGGCAGAGAAACCGCACACTTGCTTTCCGGCGGGGTCGGATCGGCCGGCGGGGGGAGCGGCGGCTCGCTGACAGTGAACGTCAATCTGCGCTGGCCGGACGGGTCGCAGGCCGGGACGTTCCGCATTCCGGTCGCCGGGGGGCAAACCTCGGCCGGCGTCACCGCCGGAGAAATCACCGAGACGCTTCCGGCTCTGCCGGTCGGCAGTAACTACCGGAACTAACCCGCACCCTCTCTGCGGTCTCCGCCGGCGGAAAACGACAAAACTATTTTCGCCAGAAGTAGTTGACAGGCGCGCGAGAATGCACCATACTCATAGTGTAATCACTTGAGCGCCCCGCAGGGGCAGGAGGTTCCCGATGTACGTCAGCATTCATCCCCGAGGGCGGCGGAACGAGTTCGACCTCGTGTGGCGGCGGGGGAAGTTCCCCGTCTACCGGCCGTACGAGTTGGCTTTCGGGGTCGTCGCGTACGAGTGCGGGATGACCCGCGCGGAGGCCATCGGCCTCCTCCGCCTGAACGGATACACCCGCGCGGAGGCGGAGCAGTACCTCCGCGAGGAGCGCGCCCGGAGCAAGGCCCACTACGAGGCTTACGGACCGGAGGGGTAACCCTTCCGGACTCCGTGTTCCGCCCCCGGTTCAACCCGGGGGCTTTTTCTTTTCCGATTTTCGCGAAAGGGGTTGACAGGGGCGCTGGAAATCGGTAAGCTTCTAATGTAATCAGTTGCGCGCCCCCGCAGGGGGCAGAAAGGCAGGACAAGGTGAAAGGGTTCTGGGCGGTGTTCTACGCGACGGCGGAAGGCCCGAGCGAGATCGGGTGCTATTACTCGGCGCAGGCGCGGGCGGAGGCCATCAACGAGTTTCGCGCCGATCAGGCGCAGTGGCCGCAGGACGGGGCCACGTGTCGGGAGATGGATGCGTCGGAGGTCCTCCCGTTCCTGCTGGCGGACGGGATGGAGCGGGAGGTCGCGGAGCGGTACATTCGCGCCCTCCTGCAGGACGCAATCCGAGAGGGGGAGAGGGATCAGCCACTATCCCCCGTCGGGTAGGCGGGTCGGACGGAACGGGACGGCGAGCAGCGCCGTCCCGTTCTTTTTTCGGGGTAGTTGCCGATAAAGCAAGAGGGCGGGGAGTTTGTGCGGAACACGCAGAAGGGCTTGGCGGAGGACCGGCGATGAGTGAACTTCCGGAGCAGGTGCGCGAAGCGGTTTTGGCGGCCATCGCCTCCGGGGTCGTCGGTGTGGAGAAGGGATTCAACCCGAACACGCGCGCTATGCAGCCGCGCAAGCCAAGGACTGCACTGGAGTCCGGTCAGCGAAAATACGATGCGGCGCTTGGACCGGCGGAGGCGGCGCATGCGCGTTCGGCGCGACTGACGGCCGTAGTGGATCGGCGCGGCGGTGCGACCAGTGGGAACCGGCATCTGTTCCCGCGTCTGCACGAAGCGTTGCATCAGGCGCGCGCCGCCGGCGAGGCAGCGACCGGCAAGATGCTGAATGCGGCGCATAGCGTCCGGACGGCGCGGAAGATGAAGGGGGTTCCGTACGGGAATCCCTCCGCCAAGCCGTATCCGGGGACCAAGCCGCCGAAGCGGGGGAATCTGCCGGCTGTCTCGCGGCCGGGATACGGGTCCGGCAGTTGGACTCGGAAGATGCGGAAGGGGATCGGAGAGGATTGTGCGGAGGACTAACAAGGATTCTGCGAGGGCCGACGATGAGTGAACTTCCGGAACAGGCGCGCCAAGCGTTACTTCGTGCGGTCGTCAAGGCTTTCAACCCGAACCAACCGCGCGACGTACGCGGGCGTTGGGAGAGGGGCTATGGCAGGGAGCCGGGCCTTCCGCTTTCAGCGGAGGAACGCCATGCTGCGCTGACTGAAGAACAGCAACTTGCGTTCTGGAGGCGGAGGAAGGCGCAACTTCACGAACTCCCTCTGGAGGGCAAAATCGAGTTTGCGAAATGGTGTGTGCGGCGCTCCGGTGAGCACAATGAGGACGCGTGGAGGGACGTGAGACACTGGGCCCCCGTAGACCCGGGCCAGAAACCAGATCAGTGGGAATCGACCTCACTGGCGCACGAAGCCGTCAAAATTCACCTTGGCTACCTGCAACGGGGGGAAGGCTCTGCGAACCACCACGTGGAGGAAGTCGCCGATTGGGCGACTGAGGCGGCCGCTAATTCGTACCATGCGCAGATGAGTGAGGACGATGCCCTATTGGGGTACTATGAGGAACTCTACACACAGATGGCATGGCTCCAAAAGTACCAGCGGCGGTCGCGGCGCAAAGGGTGAGTTCGGACAGTTTGTGTAGAAGGACTTGGCAGAGGATTCTGCGGTGAGTGAACTTTCGGAGCAGGTGCGCGACGCGGTTTTGGCGGCCATCGCCTCCGGGGTCGTCGGCGTGGAGAAGGGGTTCAACCCGAACGAACCGCGTGATGCTTACGGCCGCTGGACGGAGACCGGGGCCGCACACGCTCATTCGCAGCAGGATCACGCGCACGACGAGTTGCAGTGGCGGAACATCTCTCCGGTAGCGCAGGCGTCACCCGGGGGGTACATCATCCGGCGCGACGCTCGGACCGGAGTCCACGTCGCCACGCATACCGACCCGAAAACGAAGGTCACGACGCATCTCGGGAACTTCGGCCGGGAGCATGGACGCGGAGGGGCGCAACGGGCCGCCCGAGAAGCCGCACAGGAGCATTACGAGCAGCAGCGCGCCGCCCGGGCCAAGGAGCAGGCGGAGAAGGAACAGGCGGAGAAGGAACAGGCGGAGAAGCCGGTGCATCCGTTTGAGCGGGCCGGACTCGGGAAAGCGCCTTTCCGGTTCGTGGGGATGGTGGACCAGCCCAAAGCGGGCGGCTTGGGCGGCGGCATGGTGTCGGTCGGTGAGGTGAACGGGGTGGAGGTACTGACGACTCCGGGCGGGTCCTGCGATTACTGCGGACAGGGCATCATTTACATGTTTGGAGTTGAGTCGAGTGACGGACGGCGTTTCAAGGTTGGGTGCGACTGCGTGCATAAAATCGCGGACGCCGATCCGAAGCTGGTGCGCGCGGTGGATGCAGAGGTGCGGCGGATCAACCGGCAGAAGCGGGTCGCAAAGGATCAGGCCGGAACGCAGGAAATCCACGAAATCCTGACGGCGCACAAAGACGCTCTGGCGGCGATTCCGCATCCGCAGAAGTGGCGGGCGGACAAAGGCGAAACAGCGTTGGACTATGCGCAGTGGATGCTTCGAAACGCCGGGATGTCCGGTCGGGGAGACTTGCTCCGCACGTTGCGGAAGATGCTGAATATCCCTGCGCCTCCGCGAAGTCGGAAGGCGGCCAAGGCGGCCGCACCTGCGGCGGGGGAGTGAAGCGGTGAACCCCACGCTTTCTCGGGTGGCGAATCACGTGCTCTTGTTGAAAGCGTTTCGTCGGGATCAGGCGCGCGACGCGGCCGGCCGGTGGGTGAAGGACGGAGTAGACGTCAGCCGTCTCAAACGGTTCGCCGCCGCCGGACCGAAGCCGCTGTTTGTGCAGGTTCCCGGCGAATCCCACCCTCGGCCGGCCTATTTGACACTGGACGAGGATGGGATTGTCGACGCTCACGTCGGACCGGCGTTTCCCTCTATGCGGCGCGACCTGCATTCCGGAGTGACCTGCTACTGGAGACTCCCTTCGGACGTTTCCGGGAAGCAGTTGGCGGCTCTGGCGGAAGTCCCGCAGTTCCTCCGCACAATGCAGAATCTGCATTCCCTGCGGCAGTCGCTAGGAGGAGCGGAAGAGCGCGACGGGCGCGGGCCGCTCACTCCGGAAACGGAGATGGCGGAGGAAGCGGTCGCGGTGGTGCTGGAGCAGTGGCTTTGAAGGGGCGGGCGCAATGAGTGAGTTGTCTCCACAGGTTCGTGCGGCAGTGTTAGCCGCAATCAAGAAGGGTTTCGATCCGAATGAGCCGCGTGACGCTCACGGCCGCTGGACGGAGAGCGGGGCCGCGCGTGCTTATTCGCAGCAGGATCATCCGCACGACGAGTTGCAGTGGCGGGCCACCTCTCCGGTAGCGCAGGCGTCGCCCCGGGGATACATCATCCGCCGCGACGCTCGGACCGGAGTGCACACCGTCACGCACACCGACCCGGAAACGAAGGAAACGACGCATCTCGGGGCCTTCGGCCGAGAGCATGGGCGGGGCGGGGCGCAGCGGGCCGCCCGAGAGGCCGCACAGAAACACTACGAGCAGCAGCAGCAGGCCGCCCGAGAAGCCGCACAGAAACACGACGAGCAGCAGCGGGCCGCCCGAGAAGCCGCACAGGCCGCTGCTGCGCAGGAGAAGCCGAAGCCGCGCAAGGGTTTCGTGACCACCAGCATCGAGGACGGCAAGTTCACCGTCCAGTCCCCATACTATCCCGACTTCGTGGAAGACGCGAAGGCGCTGAACGGCCGTTGGAGCGATGGCCGCTGGCGTTTCGACGCCCGACTGGAGTCAAGGGTCAGGGCTCTCTGCCTAAAACACTACGGGGATGACGGCTCCGGCGAGGTCCCCACCGTTGACGTGGAACTCCATTTGGACAAAATCAGCACCTCAGGTCAGGAGTTGGCGCTGCTGGGCCGAATCCTCTGCAAACGGAGGGCGCGTGACGAGGCAGTGCGTCTCGGGGAGGGCGTAGCTATCCTCGCGGGAGGGTTCTCCGGAGCCGGCGGGTCGGCAAGGTACCCACAAATCTCCCCGCTTCCCGGCACAGTACTCCAAGTATTCGACGTTCCGCTGGAGTTGGCCCGCACCGAGGCGGAAGATAATCCCGAAGCATTCCGATTCGAGGTTCCGGAGTCGGAAGCGGTCGCCAAGAACCGCGAGCCCAACGTCGAACGGGCGAAAACGGCCCTTCAGGCTTACTCCGCAGCGCATGGCGGCCTTTCCGGTGCTGAGCCGCTCGAAACCCAAGTAACCGAACTCCTTTCCGACCTATTCCACCTGCTCGGCCCAGAGGAGTTGCGCCGCGCGATAAAACGGGCGGAGCCGCGCTAACTCGGCTATCGAGCGACACTTGGATGGGACGAGTTTAGAGTCCCATCCCGGAAAGCAGATTGTGCACTTCCTGCGAGAGTGCGGAGCGTTTCGGATCGGTCGCCGACGGCAGTTGCGGATCGGTCGAGAGGTCCATCACGCCCCAGCCGAGGGGCTGTGCGCCGAAGCGCATCGCCAGATGAACGGCAATTGCCAGTGCGTCGGGTAAGTCCTTCCGGCCGGGACCACCCAGCGAGGAGGTCGGCGGGTGGTCGATTCGCGTGCCGGTGTCTCGCAATTCGCGCAGGTGAGTGAGGCAGCGCGAGTAAGCGGGGTTCTCCTCGTCGGAGGCGACCAGCAGCAGTTGCTCGTACAGGGCGGTTTTCAGATCGGAGTAGAGGGTCCGCTGCAGGGGTTGAGAGAGTGCGACCTTCTCAATCGAGACGCCGGCGGAGGCGAGTTCCTGTGTGAGTAGAGTCGCCTCCCATCGGTCGGCCATCACGTGTCCCAATTGCCCTGTTTCGTGCAGTTGCAGCAGCACCTCTTTGACGTTGAGGAAATCGACGGTTCGGCCTCGTCCCTGTTCCGGTCGCCATTCAATCAGGAGGTCTACGACGATTAGCGGCAGGTACAGTTTCTCGGTGACAACTTCCGGCGCGGTATGCCAGAGTCCGTCCTCACCGCGCGCCAGTTGCAGCCGGGTTTCCTCCAGCAGTTCGCCGGTGGAGTTGCGCACGAGGCGCGCCCGTTCAATCATCCCGCCGGAAGCGCGGGCGATGCCCCAGAACGAGGGAATCGGCGGCGTCGCGGGGCACTGCTGTCCGCAGTGATCGCAGGGGTATTCGTTGGTGCGCCAGTTCCCGGCGGGCGGAGGCGGTTCCGGGACGTAGTGTTTAGCGTAGCGTCGTTCCGAAATACGCCAGCAGGCCGGACAGATTCCTCCTTGTTCGCCGGCCGGAACCACGTGCGCCAGCGCCAGCGCGGCGGAGTCGTTTTTTTCTCCGCCGTCGAGTCCAGCGTAGTAGGTGACGCCGGGACGCAGGGTAAGGCGGTTCAGGCGGATCGCCGAACGCTCCACGGGTTTCTCGCTCCCTCCGTGCGCCTGTCGAGACACGTAGGCCTCTACGCGCGCCACCGGACGTACCGCCATCGCCTTCGGTCGTTCCCACGCGGCCAGCACAATCTCTTCCTGATCGAAGTAGGCGTCTTCAACCGCCGGCGGTTTGTTTCCGTATTTTGCCCAGAACTGGACCGGGTCACTGCGGATTGTGCGGGCCATCTCTCGGTCCGGTTCTTCGCCTTCCGCGCCGTCGTGATTCGTCCAGATGATCCGGCGCTCTTTGCCGGTGCCGACGGCTTTCGGGAGGTAGACTTTCCACGGGAGAACGCGCCACGTGGGCGCGATATCACCCCACCACTCCGCGACGTCGCCGCCGAGGTTCTTGCAGCGCGGCACATTGACGGCCATGAAGCCGACAGCGGAGCGAGAGTAGCTGATAACCAGACCGCGTTGGTGCAGGGTACGCGAGGAGGTCGTGAGGGTATTGAACATCGCATTCGCGTTCTCGTGTCCGTCGGCGGTGCGGAAGGCATCGGCCTCGTCCATGACCCACGAGTAGGTATTCAGGCCTTCGGCCGATTCGTTCGAGGAGTTCAGACTGTGCAGGCGGACCACCAGTTGTTCCCGCGCGTAACCGGGGACTTTTCGAGAGAAGACGACCAGTTCCGTATTGATGCCGTGCCCGCGTCGCTGATCGAGCAGGTCGGCGAAGCATGGGCGCATCATCATGCGCTCCAGTTTGGAATAGTAGGTGCGCTTCGCCTGTCCCTGTGTCGTGGCGACGTTGACCGCGTCGAGCACTTCGCCGAACGGCATCCGGAAATGAAACCACGGACAGCGCATGCGGGCGATGCAGTAAGCGAGGTAGGAGTTGACCCATGCGGAGAAGAGGTCTTTCCCGCTGCCCTTACCCCATTGCAACCAGACGCACGAATACGGAAAGGGGGTAACGAACCACTCCTCGGGGGTGTTCCCCAGCGCCTCGTTGAAAACGCGGGCCTGATGCGGGGTTGGCGACGGTTCGGAGAGGAAGTCGCTCCCGGAAATGAACTCGGTGACACTCGGCAGGTTGTGACGGGGTCCCCACGGGGCGGCGCGCAGGTTGCGTTCGGCGACCTTCCGCACAAATTCGGGACCCTTTGCCAGCAGGTTTCCGAATTCGCCGGCGGAGAGCCGCAAGGGCTTTCCGCTTTCGGAGAGGAGTTTCTCCGCCCGCCAGTGCGGAGCCAGAACTTCTTCCAGCAGCACGCGCGGAGAGAGGCGGCTCGGCAGTTCGAGGTAAGAGGTCCCGTCCGACTCCTTCCCGTCCGAAGCGGCGTAGCGCAGGCAGGTTTCCAGCAGTTGCCGGCGGTCGGCGGTTCCGGCGAACAGGGGGGCCAACGCGCGCCCCAGTTCCTCTCCCAGCCGGCGTTCAGACGCCATCACTCTCCGCCAGCGAAGCGGCCAGCGAGGCGGCGACTTCGGTGCGCAGGGCGTCTGGCAGCATCTGCAGGATTGCGTCCAGAGTCTCCTGCGGCGGTCGCACGCCGGCCGTCGCCTGTGCGCGCGCCCGCAGGGCCTCGCGGTCGAGTTCCTGTCCGGCCTGCATCAAACGGCACAAATCGCCTGCATACTCCACCAAACCCTTCTGCATGACGACCTTCTCGGTCCGGCTTTCGCTTTTTTTCCCGCTTCCGGTGCTCATCCGGCCTGCTCCGTCGCAAACCGGGCAGTTCGGATCGCCGCCCGCGCCGCAGACTGTGCAGGGTCCGAAGCTTTCCAGTATCTCCTGCGAGTAGACCGGGACTTTGATCGGAGTGGGCAGAAGCGGCGCATCGTCCAGCCCGCCATCCTGCAAGCGCCGCGAAATCGCCGCCAGCAGATACGCGCCGGCAGCGTGCAGGGTGCGGTAAGCGGCGCGGCGGGTCGCCAGCAGCCGCTGCTCCTCTTCGGCTAATTCCAGCGCGCGCCTCTCGGCGGTTTGCAATTCGCGCCGTGCGAGTAGTTCCGTCCAATCCTGTTCTCGGTGCCAGCGGACGAGTTGTTCCAGACTGACCTTCCCGCCGAGTTTTTGCTGCAGCGCCTCCAGTGTGCGGCCGGGGCCCAGTTCCCAGTAGGCGTCGAGCGCCTGCAAGGACAGGTCCAAGGGTTTTCGTCGCGGCATTTTCGCCTCCCTTTCTACTCCTCCTCCGCAAACAGTGAGGCTTTTGTGGATTGTGCGGATATTTTCGCCCAGTGTCGAATCCGTCGGTGCGCCAGTTCGCAGTAGCCGGCCGAGACCTCCGCACAAACGGCGCGGCGGCCTTCCAGCAGGGCGGCGCAGGCGGTGGACCCGGTGCCGGCGAACGGGTCGAGAATCAGCGCGTTCGGCCACGTCACCAACCGCACTAACCAGCGCATCAGGTCGAGTGGCTTGACGGTCGGGTGGTAGTTTCTCGCCGGAGAGGTGATGAAGCGCGCCTCTACTTTCAGGCGGTCCGGCTCGCGGAGAGTCCCCCACGTCGAGGGCTGATTCGGCCGGGTGAACTTGCGGCGAAGCGGCAGGTCCTCCAGTCCGGCCTCTCGTTCCTCGCGGGTCGCTTTGGGAGTGTAGCAGCACCGCAACGGGTCGCCCGAGCGCAGGCGTAGTTCCGCACGAACCGATTCGTCGAGGATGACGTTCCCGGGGTAGAGCCCGGTCGGCGCGTCCGGCCGCAGGGGGTGATTGACCCGCTCATCACCGACCCGGCAGGGCTCGATATTGAGTGCGCCGGTTCCGTGCTTGAGCAGGTTCTCTGCGATAGTCCCGTCGCGGGGTTTCTGCGCGAGGATGATCGGCTCGTACACCGAACGGAGTCTCGGGTTGGCTCCTCGGAAGCGTTTGGCCTCTTCACTGGCCGGTGCGGTCAGGAGGCGGCGTTCGCCGGCTTCGGCTTCAAAGAGGGGATTCTCGGTCCAGCGCCGTTCTCCCTGCTCCGGCTCCAGATAGGCAAGGGGCTCGCGTTCGTGCGCGCGGCCGAGGAGTTCGTCGATTTGATAGTCGGCGGATTTGCCCCACGTGAACCCGGTCGAGTAAAACCAGAACAGGGTGTCTTCTATCCGCGCGCCGGCGGTATAGAGGGCGTGAGCGGTGAGAAAAAACCGCTTTGGCGCTCCGAATACGAGCAGGTATCCGCCCGGCCGCAAGACCGCCAGCGTTTCCTGCCAGAAGTCGCTCTGCGGAACCTCGCGGTCCCATTGATTACCGAGCAGGGAGATTCCGTAAGGCGGGTCGGTAACGATGGCGTCTACCTGCACGCCTTCCTCACGCAACCGCCGCACAAACCCTTCCGCGCGGTCGCAGCGCAGTCGCCAGTTCGTCCCGGACCACTCCTCGCCGGTAGCCTCCGGATTTTCCGGAGGGACATCTGGCGGGCGGTTCATCGGCCGGTTCCTCGGGTCGCGGCTCCGGCGAAAGTCGGCATGGAATCGGCGAACGTCCCCCGGCGCAGGCCAAGGGCAAGGCGGTGTTTGCAGAGCAGATCGCGTACTTGAACCCGACGGAGACGCTCCGCATCCGGACAGGTGCAGGATCGCGCGTGCAGGTCCACCTCGTAGGTCTCGCCGCTGCAGGTGGCGACTCTCCACACCGCACAATCGGGGTCACGCGCCCACTGATACTGATCGCCCTCTTTCAGCGCGGATTGAACCCGGCGCGCCTGTTCCGCGTCGAGCAGCGCTGTCAGTTCCTCCGGATCGGTAACCGGAAGCAGCACGTAACCGCGCGTCGCGTCCAGTCCGAAGGGTTTGACCTGCGCGCCGGGCTCGCTCTCCGCCAGCGCTTTCACCATCTCTTCCGCTTCCGCCAGCGGCATCAGGTCCGTGCGATGCGCCACACCCTCTCGCACCAGCAACGTCCCGCACAAAAGGTTCTTCATCGGTGGCCTCCTGACTCGCAATTATAGACTGGACGGGACCGGGTTGACAAGATACCATATTGCGTAAGCGGGGGAGGCGAAGAATGAAATACGAGTGGGGGCTCTGGTCGGAACGACAGGAGAACGAGAGACCGTTACTGGATTATTACCGGTCGGCGCGCCGCCCGGTGAAGTTGAAAGACCTGCGAATCCTGCCGCTCCGTAGTGTCGCGTGTCCGTATCGAGCGCTGGACCTGCAGCCCGCACAATCGGAAGAGCGCCTGCTGCTCTGGAGTTGGCCGGAGAAAGATGAGTTCTCGCGCCTGCTGGTAACCGACGTGGCGCTGGACGGACTGTACGCGTGGCTCCGCCGTCAGGCGGACCTCCCACCGCACAATCCCTCGCCGGGGGGCGTCCGTCCGCTATTGGAGCAGGTACGGCGGCAGTCAGGCCGCGCGCAGGCGCGGGAGTTGTGGCGGCGCACAGTGGCGGCGGCGCTGCGGGGTTGTGTCCCGCCGGCTTCACTTCTGTTCCCGGTCACGACGGAGGACGAGGCGACGGAGCGGGAGTGCGAGGGACGCGAACGCGAACGGCGGAAGCACGACCTCGTGCGCGGGTCGTGGTGCGGGGTTGGCGACGGTCCCCGTCTGCTGCTGGCGGGGGAGGTGGCTCTGGACGCGGCGCGAGAGCGTCTGCGGGAGGCGAAGCGCGCGCATCCGGAACTGCGATTCTACTCGCGACGGCCGATGGGAACGCGGGCGACGCCGGAAGCGGAACTCACCTTGGAGTGGTGGCGATAAGGAGAGAGGGGGGACGATCATGCCGGACCATATCGAGCGACGTAGCAACAAATTGGCGGCGCTGATTCAGGGCGACCCGGAACGGCCGTTCGGGAATGTGGAGCGACTGGCCGTTCTACTCGGCACAACCGCTGCCTACGCCTCGCGTCTGGGCGATGAACTGGACCTCGGCCGCTCCCTCAGCGCGACGGATCGCGAGGAGTTTGTCCGGCTGACGCAGTTACTTCTCGCCGCGTCTGATCGGTTCGCCTTCGGATCGGAAACGCGCGAGGCGGACGCCGATCCGTACGGGTGGGTTGTGACTCAGTTCCCGCACTGGTAAGCGCCGAAAGTTTTCCATCCCCCCCCCGTTTTTTCGTCAAAAGTAGTTGACAGGCGCGCCTTTATTCGCCATAATCATAGTGTAATCAGTTGACCGCCCCCGCAGGGGGGCAGAAGGGCAGGTCAGATGTTTCTTCAGGATGGGAAGGCGGTCGGAGAGGTGTGGGCGGAGTTCCTCGGGGACATCGCCCGGAACGAGTTGTCTCCCTCCGCCACGCTGGCGGCGGCGATGGAAGACGACGCCCCGGTTCACGCGGTGACCATCACCGCCCAGTCCCCGTCGCCGTCCGAGAGTTCCGTTCGGTTCACGGAACTCCTCGCTGAACTCCGCGAGGAGTTCAACGCCCAAAACATCCCGGTTTTCATCGGGAAGCCCACCGTGGGAGAGTACAGGATCGCCCTGCAGGGGGCGACCTGTGGTTCCCGCTGGGCGGCGGGGGCGTTCGAGGTGTTCCTCGACAAGATCGAGGGGGAGGCGAACGCTTACCTTGCGGGCTAGCCTCCCCCGTTCCGCCCCCGGCTTCGGCCGGGGGCTTTTTCTTTGCCACTTTTTTCGCCGCAGTGATTGACAGGGGCGGAGTTACGCGCCATAATCATAGTGTAATCAGTTGGCCGTCCCCGCAGGGGGGGTGGCAGAAGGGCAGGACCCGATGACGGAAGAATTCATCAAACCGACGGACCTCGTCGCTTGCGAAGGGCATTGCCCGCTCTGCTTCCGCTGCCATTGCGGCGTGCGGAACTGCGAGCGCGCGTGGGTCTGGGAGGGTGAGCGTTGCTTCTGTGCGCGCGACGCCGCCGGTCGGCTCCTTGAGGAGTCGCAACTTCCGGACGGGACGGTGCCGCGCCGGGTGCTGCTGCAACCGGACTGGGCGGTTTCCGCTCGTGAGGCGGCCAGCGCCGGCGTCGGAGTCCTTGCGGTCGTGTACCGCCGGGACGACGGCTGGACCTGCGGCGCGACGCAGGCGCTCGCCGACGACTGCCGGCGCATCTGGGAGCGCGAGTGGGTGGCGGTGAATACCGGAGACGGGTGGCGACCGTTTCCGGAGCGGCGGGGGTAAAAAAACAGGGTTGACAGGTGCGCGGGAACGCGCCATAATGACAGTGTAATCACTTGACCGCCCCGCAGGGGCAGAAGGGTAGGACCGAGATGTGTTACATTACGAGGGCCGCGCAGGTGCGCGGAGAGGTGCTCGCGGTGAGCAACCTCTTCGCCGAGGCGTCATCGGCGGCGGCGGGGGCGGAGTGGGCCGTCCGTTGCGGCGCGAACGGCGGCCGGTTGTTCTACGTGAGCAACCGCGACTTCCGCCACGCGGACAACCTGCTCCGCGAGTTGGAGCAGACTCCGGACGTTCCGGCCGGAGCGCTGGAGACCCTCCGCGCCGCGCGGGAGTTTGCCCGCGCCGCCATCTCCGAAGCGGTCGCGGCGGCGAAGGAGCGCCGGCCGGAGGGCGGGATGGTCGTCTCTGTCCCGGCGGTCGCGGCCGGGAAGTAGTTTACTGGTAGGTCGGTTGGTCGGTTGGTCGTGTCTGCCCCCGGTTTCGGCCGGGGGCTTTTTTTTGTGCCCGTTCAGGCGAGCAGGGTCGGTCCGGACAGGCCGGCCGCGCCGAGGATTTGTGCGGCTTCCCGGTCCGTCCCAGCGACCAGCAGCAGGCGGCCGAACGCCTGCGAGAGGGCGGGAACGCCGAGGGAGTCACAGGAGGGGCCGGAGACCGCCAGCGCTATTCGCCATGTAGCGGGCGCTTCGGCGAAGGCGCGGGAGAACATGGCGGGGTCAAACCGCCAGCGCGCCGGTTCGTTGGCGGTTCCGGAACGTCGTTCCGGACGCACGCTTCCGGCGGGACCGGCGGACAGGGCGCGGCGGAACGCCTGCAGGTGCGGGTTGAGATTCGGCGGCGGTGCGACTCCTCGGGCGCGCAGGACGCCGAAGAAGGCGACGAGGGGCTCCCCGCCGTCGAGGACAGCGGTCGCCATTTTCCGCCAGTGAACCGTTTCGGAGGTCTCTTGCACGACGTTCAGCGCTTCGTCGCCGCCGAGTGCGAGGAACAGCGGTCCCGGTCCGCCGGCAGCGGTTTCCTGCAGGTATTCCGCCCATCCGCGTGCGTGCAGCGCCAGCGCCCGTTCGCCGGAGAACGACGGTTCCTCAATCCACGCCCAAAGGTGCGGCGGAGAGAGTGTCGCGCGCGCGGTTTCCAGCGCCGCCGGCAGGGTCGCGGCGGTCCCGTGAAAAAGTAGACCGCCCGTAATCGCCCACAATTGGCCGTCACGCAGCACCTGCGCCCAACCGGTGTCTCCGGCCCCGATTGACGGCGCAGGGGGTTTCTCGCGCCGCTCGTTCCCGCCGGCGGCGGTTGCCGTCGCTTCTCCGGTCCGCCGTTCCGGTGGGAGGGGAGTTGCGGGCGGCGGCGGGTCGGGGAATTCGCCGGTGAAGGGGTCGAGAGAGTGCAGGAATTCCGGGGCGAAGAGACCGGAGAGGTCCAGTCCTCGCTCCAGATCACGGGAAAGTCGGTCAAGGTTCCACTCCAGATCGAGCGCGGCGACTGCGTTGTCGGCATAGGCCATTTTCCGCGCACGCGGTTCGGAGAGGTCGAGGTCGGTGCGCTGCACAACCACCAGTTCCGAACCGTTTGTGCGGATGACCCGTCCGGGGATTCCGGCGGCGAGGGCGGCGGCTACCGTTTTGTTCCCGGCGATGATCCGACCGGCGGCGTCCACCAGCACGGAGCGTCCGGCTCCGCACTCCGCCAGAGAGGCGGCAAGCGCTGCCTGCCCGGCGACGGTGCCCCGGTTGGCGTTCTCCGGGTCCGACGCGAGTTCCGCGAGAGAGATTTGTTCAGTTTCCACCGACGTTCCTCTTATTTTCAGTTGACAGGTTCACCGCTAATGTTTTAGTCTGGATGACAGAAAGGCTCGCCACGCTGGCGAGGGAGGCGCTGTGAACTATTCGTTTTTCAACCGGACGGAGTTTCGTCCGGCGTGGCCGGGGGAGGTGGAGTTCATCCGCGAGGTCGAGCGGTTGTGGCGGGCGGAGGGCGAACCGGAGGAGTTCGCTTCACTCACGAAGCCGTTTCTCGTGCATCTCTTTCAGAACCGGCGGGTGCCGTACACGTTTTACCACTCTGTGCGGCAAAAGCACCCGGGGATCTGTTCCATTCCTGCGTTTGAGGCGCAGGGGGCGGTGACCGATTCTCTGGAGTTGCTGCGAGAGGCCGGCGACCTGTGTCGTCGGTCACGCGGACTGGTGGTGCAGGCCAGTCAGATGATGGATCAGCACCCGGGCGAGGGGCTGGCGACGGCGCGGATGCTGAACGCGCTGGAGCGAGGGTCGCAGCGTCTGAACGGTTTCAACCGGGGGCGCGGTTCGGTGGCGCAATACATCGGCGCGCGACTGGAGGCGCGACGCGTCGCCGAGGGCCTGACGGTGGACGAGGTGGCGGAAGCGCTGGGCGGCGACGAGTGGTTGCGCGAGGTTCGACGGGTCGAGCAGGGCCATTCGCACATGGACCTCGGGCTCGCCTGTGCGCTCTCCGCGTTCTACGGGGAGGAACTGTTTCCCCGGCCGCTCTCGTGGGCCATCGACCCGGGGACGCGGAGAGGACGGAAGAAGGGGGGGCAGGCGGGGCCGGCGGAAAAGCCGATCCGGGGTAGCTACGCGGTTCCGAAGTCGAAACTCCCTCCGGTCGGTTCGCTGGTACTGTACCAACCGCATGGTTGGAATGAAGCGACACTCGGGGTGGTTTGCGCACACAACCGCCGGAATTCCGGGTATTTCGCCGGCGTCGCGTACTTCGAGGGCGGGATTGCGCTCTACTCGCCATGGGCGCGGCAGGCTCGCAGCAAGGGCGAGTTTGGCTGGTCGCTGGCGAGCGACGAGGAAAAGCAGCGGTTCTCCCCGAACCTGCGAGAGCAACTGCACGAACGGATGCGGCGGCACTCCATACTGCGCGAGGTGAACGAGGCCGTGGGGGCGAACCCGGAACGCGGCGCGGAAGCGCCGGCGAAGCCGTCCGTCCCGGAACACGGCGCGGAAGCGACGGCGAAGCCGTCCGTCCCGGCTCCCGTAGTGAAACCGCGCACGGTAACCGGGTTGTTCGGCAAGGTCCGGTTCCCCGAACCGGCTGTGTCGCTGCACTGGAGGGCCAGAGCGGAACTCGCGACGTGGATCATGGAAGAGTCCGGGTTCACGGAAGGGGAATGCGACTTGGCGCGGCGGCTCCTGCGAGGGGTGCGAGAATGAAGCGCGCTCCGTATCGACTCGGAGTGTGCAAGTGGTGCGAGCGGCCCGGGTGCACCGGGCCGCGACCCACCGGCATGCCACTCGCCCCCGGCTGGATTTTCCCGGAGGCCTGCTACGAGGCGATGGTTCTGCTCCGGCGCAAGAAAACCGGAGGCGGTCCATCGCGCCTGCGAGAAAACGATTTCTCCGAGGAGGAGGAACCGGAAAGCGACCCGGGAGGGCCGATCCCGGATGAAGACGGGGAGGATGGACCCGATGCGTAGGGGTATCTGGGGACAGAGACTCCGGAAGGCGCGGCACAAACGCCGCCTGACGACGGCGGAACTCGGCGAACGCGTCGGACTTTCTCCGAGCAGAATCTCGCAGTTGGAGGATCGCGGTGACCCGCCGGCGGCGGAGATCGTGGAGCGGCTCCGCTTGTCGCTCGGTGACTCGCTCCCGCCTCCGCCCCCGCCGTCTGCGTCCGGAGATGACTGGTTCCGTCGGTATCTGAACGCTCTCCCGTTGGCGCTTCCGCCTCCGGATTACTGGCGACACCCGGTTCGGGCGGAGTGGTTGGCCGAAAACCCGGCGCAGGCGGTCGGAGCGGCGATGCTGGAGACGACGCGAGCGCTGAAAGTGGCTTTCGCGCTCGCGGTCCCGCTGGATTGTGCGCTCGGGCTTCTGACACGCGCGACACGCGGCTGGAGTCCGGACGAACAGCGAGAATGGCTGGCGGAGGCGACCACGCTGGAGATGGCCGTCGCCTGCCTCCGTCCGCTGGAGGAACTGCGACGCAGCGGTTCGCTGCGCCACCGACCTCCCCCCGCCGGCGGAGACTAGCGCGGAAGAACCGCACAAAGCCCCCGGCTTCGGTCGGGGGCTTTTCTTGCGTCGCCGGGGAAAGAAGTGATTGACAGGGTTCGAATAAATCGCCTATAATCACAGTGTAATCAGTTGCACCAAGGGTGCAGAGAGGGGTTTGAGATGAGGCAGGAGGTTCTTCGCTGGGGCTGTGGCCGGCAGCGAACGCTGGAGGCGTGTCCTCGGCAGTATTACTTCCGGTACCTGCCGGTGCAGGGGCCGGAGGCGGCGGAAGCGAAGCGCTTCCGCTACGCACAGAGCATGACGCTCTGGTTCGACTCGGTTTTCCACCACGTCGCCGCAACGTTGGTGGAGGTGCATTTCACCGGCGGCGAGTGGACTCCGGAGGTGATTGAGGGCTTCGTCCGGAAGCGCCTCTCCTCGGAGTGGCGGGAAAGCGCCTCGGGGAAGCGGGGGCGCAACCCGCTGGAGTGGCATGTGCTGCACGGCGGAAGCCCGTTCCCGCCGGAGGAGGCGCGCGAGTTGTGTACGCGTCTCGTGGCGGGAGCGCTGAACCTGCAGGACTACCTGCAGGAGAATTGGCCGGACCCGCAGGCGGTGACGGAATGGTTCATTCCGAACCCGGAGTCGTTTCCGGTTGTCCGTCACACCGACCTGACCGGCCAGCAGTGGGAACTGTCGGTCCGACCTGACCTGATCGTTCTGGCCGACGGACGCGCCGTGGTGGTCGATTGGCGAACGGCCCGCTCCCCGCGCGAGGAGGCGCACGAAACGCAGCAAGCGCTGCTGAGTGCATGGGCGCGGCAGTGGCTCGGCGACCAGCAGTCCGAGTTCACCGTTGAGGCGCGCGTCGTCTATCCCTGCGCAGGGATGGAGTCTTTCGCCGCAGAGTGTTCTCCGGAACGAGAGCACGCGCTCTTCGCGCCGCTGCTGGGAATGGCCATGTCGGTCCGGTTCCGAGGGGTGGATCGCGAAAGCTACCCGGCGACTCCGCGCTCCGCGTGGGATTGCGAGGGTTGTCCGTTCCGGCATTTCTGCACGGACCGCCAGCGGCCGAAGCCGAAGGCTGCGCGACCGGAAACGGCGGAACTGTTTCCGGGTGTGGAGGACTCCGCACCCGCACCCGCCCCCGTCCCCGTCCCCGTCCCCGCACCAGCACCCGCCGTCGCACCTGTCGGAAAATCTTTGCCCCGATTTTCGCGAAAGGGGTTGACAGGGGTGCGGAAAGACAGTAAACTCCTAGTGTAATCACTTGACCGTCCCCGCAGGGGGCAGAAGGGCAGGACCAGATGAAGATCGTGAAGCTTGGGGATTTTCCGGTGGAGGTGTCGGGTGAGGACAAAATCCGCACCCGCTCCACGCGGGTCTACCTTCAGGTGACCCTCCCGGTGGAGGGAGTGAACCGGATCACCTCCGGGTCGCTCCGGTTCACCACCTCCGACCCGGAGGTGCAGCAGGCCCTCGCCGAGGGGCGGGGACAGTTCACGCTGTCGCTGCACTACGACCTCGAAGGGCCACAAACCTTCGAGTCCACCGTCCAGAAGGCGGCTCGCCGGGCGCAGGAGGGTCGCGAGATCGACCTCTCCAACGTCCCGGGGTCGGCGGACGCCGACGCTCTGGCAGAGGTCCTCGGGACCTCGCCGGCGGCCGGCGAGGACTGGGGAGACGTCCTTCTCCGGGCGATGAAGGCCGACCTCGGGGTTTAGCGCTCGCTCTGCCCCCGGCCTTTCGGCCGGGGGCTTTCTGCATGGTCGGAGGATGCCGCCAATGGAACTGGAGAGGGGGTTGAGAACGCTGCTGAATGTGCGGGCAGGCAAGGCTTTCTGGGCGGCGCACGCCTTGCGCGGACTGCAGCAGGGAGACACTCTCGCCCCCCGATCGTACTGGCGGGAGACGACGATTCTCCCGGCGCTCTCGGCGCGCAACCGCCGCGACCTGCTGCAACGAATGGGTCGGGCCGGATTGTGCGAACCGCTCCGAGGGGTGGGTTACGGACAGTCGTTCCGACAGGGAGAACAGTGTTACCGGATAACGGCAGCGGGACTTGCGTTGGTCGCAAAATCCCCGGAGGGAGAGGAGGAAAGCAAGCGATGAACGGTTTCACGCTCAAAGAGGCGGCGGAGGCGCTGGGGTTGTCGGAACCGCATCTGCGCTATCTGCGCAGGCGCGGCGAATTGCCGGCGCGGCGGGTTGGGCGGGGATTGGAGTTCGACCGCGCCGGAGTAGAGGAGTATCGGCGACGGATGGAGGAAGCGCCGTTGAACCGCACCCGGCGGCCGACGACTCCGTGGCGAGAACCGGAACTGGTCCGGTATTTCGACCGGTGGGGAGTGCCGCATCTGGCGCGTGTAATCAGCCGTTCCGACGGCTGCGCCAATCTCTCTTATCATCGGGTAGACGAAAGCGGAAAATTGTGCGAAAAAAGGGTTGCGCGCGCCCGCCCGATCACCGGCGACCGCCTGCGCTCGGGGTGGCAACCCGTGGAAAGTCGGCCGGAATGAATCCGGCGCTTCCGCTTGGCCCCCGGCTTCGGCCGGGGGCTTTTTCCCGGGTGGGAGGTCGGCTGTGCTGGTAACAGAGAACACCCTGCGCGCGCCGCTGGAAGTTTTGTGCGGCAGTCCGCCTGCGCCTCCGGACGGGCATCTGCTTGGCTGGAAGTTGGTTCGCCCCGACCTGCGGGCGCGTTACGGGTTCCGTTACCCGTGGCCGGGCGGGGTCGCCGAGCAGGACGGTCCGGAGGACGGCGAACCGTGCGGCTCCGGACTGCACCTTGCGAAGACGTGGGCCGGGGCCGCCGGCGGCTGCAACGGCTGTACGACGGCGCTGCTCCTCGCCTACCGGCCGGACGATGTGCTGGGTGAGGACAGGGACAAGCTTCGCGTGCGGCGCGCGCTTGTCCTTGACGTGATCGACGTGATCGAGGCGGTTCGGCTGCGAGGGTTCGGGGCCGATTTCAAAGGGGCGGTCTTTTACCGGGCCGACCTGCACAGTGCGAATCTCCGAGGGTCTCGCCTCTCCGGAGTCAGTCTCGCCGGGGCCGATCTGTCCGGGAGTGACCTGTGCGGGACCAATCTGTGTTCCGCCAATCTCCTTGCGGACGGGCTGCGAGAGGCTGGCTTGAGCGGCGCGATTTACAACGTCTTCACGCGTTGGCCGAAAGGGTTCGACCCGGAGGCCGCCGGCTGTATCCGTTACGAAGCGGCGACTCGGTCGGAGTCGCCGGGGACGCTGCTGGTGGTTGCCTGAATTGTCGAAAACGGTAAAGGGAGGGGGGTGCATGGAACTCGAACCGGGACCTGATTTTCTTTCACAACTTCGGGAGACGCTGGCGCTGGGAGAGAGGATCTGGAAGGCGGCGCACGATGTGTCGCAAGAACCGCGTGACGGACACGGCCGGTGGACCAGCGGCGGCGGCGCTTCGCTTGGCGGCGCTGCTTCCGGTCATCCGGCGCTGGAATGGACAACCGACGGAAAGGGTAATTGGCGGACCGGAACCTACTCCCTCCACCGGGTGCCAAAACATGGGTACATCCTGAGTTACTGGGCGGACCCGAAAGGCCACGGAGAGACCATCGGGCTCTTCCCGAAAGGGGATTACAAACACGGCGGGGCGCTGGCGGCGGGGAAGGCGGCGGCGCAGGCGCACGCGAACAAGATTCGCGAACAGGCCGCTTCGCCGGCGGCGGGAACGGAGGTCCGGAAGGCGGCGCACGATGTGTCGCAAGAACCGCGCGACGCACACGGCCGGTGGACCAGCGGTGGCGGCGCTTCGCGCGTTTACGCCTGCGGTTGCGAGGGGAAGGCCACTGACTCTCATCTGGGGGTAACCGGCTACTGTCCGGAGTGCGAGGACTTCGTCGCCGAACGGTCGCTGAATTACCGCACCGCACAGTTTGCGGAACACGGCTACACGGTCCCCCCGGTCCCGGACGAAGATGATCTGGTAGCACTGAAAGAGCGGGCTGAAAGCCCGATTCCGGTGAGCGAGATGCAGGATTTCCTGCGGGACGTTTCCGTGCAGCAGCGGCGCGCTGAACTGCAGTTCGAGCACTTCCGCCGGGAGAAGGTGCTGATCGTCAATCAGGGGCGGCAGTTGCAGGCGAAGGCGAACTCTGCAAGCGCGCACTGGGATGAGTTGCGCGAATCGTTCGACGAGGCGCTGGGACGGGTAGACGAGGCGCACACTGCGGCGGCGCACTGGCACAACTATCAGGAATCGGGGCCGGTAATCCCGGGACTGATCATGTTCCGGCGGGCGACGCAAGCGGCGCAATCCGCACTGGACGAGGCGGCGGCGCTGGTGACGGAGATGAAGCGGGAGTATGAGCATCGCGGACAGGCTCTCCCGCATCCGGACGAGGTGGCGGCGATGCGGCATATCCGGCGGCGTCGGTACGGTGACTGAGAGCGACCGAACCCTCTCGGCAGGCCCCGGCTACGGTCGGGGCTTTTTTTTCCGTTTTTTTTTCGCCAGAAGTAGTTGACAGGGGTGGAGTTACACGCCATA
>CAYNEL010000003.1:0-48709 GCA_964396225.1 uncultured Bdellovibrionales bacterium
ACTTGGGCGAGCTCGTGGACGGCATCACCCACCTGATTGATAACCCGGAAGCCTCGGTGGACGACCTCCTCCAATTCATCAAGGGTCCCGACTTCCCGACCGGCGGCATCATCTACAACCAACGCGACATCCGGGAAGCCTACGCCACCGGCAAAGGCAAGATCACGACCCGCGCCAAAGCCGAGATCGTCGAGACCAAGAGCGGCCAGTTCCAGATCGTGGTGACCGAGATGACCTACGCCACCAACAAGGCGGCCCTCATCGAACACGTCGCCACCCTGGTCAAGGAAGGCAAGCTCCTCGGCATCAAGGATCTCCGCGACGAGAGCGACAAGGACGGCGTCCGCATCGTCTTCGAACTGAAGAAGGACGCCTACCCCCAGAAGGTCCTGAACCAGCTCTACACCCACACCGAACTCCAGAAGAACTTCAACTTGAACATGCTGGCGCTCGTGGATGGGTTGGAGCCCCAGATCCTGAACCTGAAGGCTATCCTGGAGCATTATGTCAAACACCGCGAGTCGGTGGTGGTGCGCCGCACCCAGTACGACCTCGACAAGGCCCGCGACCGCGCCCATATCCTGGAGGGCTTGAAGAAAGCGCTCGACCACATCGACGAAGTGATCGCCGTCATCAAGAAATCCAAGGATCGCGAGGACGCCCACGCGAACCTCATGAAGAAATTCGGCCTCTCGGACCGCCAGGCCACCGCCATCCTCGAGATGCGCCTCCAGACACTCTCCGGCCTCGAACGTCAGAAGATCGAGGACGAACTCAAGGAGAAATACGCCCTCATCGCGCACCTGGAGGATCTGCTCAAACACCGCAAGAAGATCCTCGCCCTCATCAAGACGGAGCTCATGGAGCTGAAGGACAAGTACGGCGACGAGCGCCGGACCAAGGTGGTCAAGGGCGGTATCGGGGAATTCAGCCAGGAAGACCTCATCCCCAACGAAGAGGCCATCCTCACCATGACCGAAGACGGCTACATCAAGCGCATGAATCCGGCAGTCTACAAGGTCCAGAAGCGTGGTGGCAAAGGCGTCATCGGCGCCACCACCAAGGAAGGCGATGCTATCGCCAAAGTGATCGGCATCATGACCCACGACAACCTGATGTTCTTCACCACGACGGGCAAGGTCTTCCAGACCAAAGCGTACGAGATCCCGGAATCCTCCCGCACCGCCAAGGGCCAGGCCATCATCAACTTCCTCCAACTCGCGCCCGAAGAGAAGATCACCGCCCTCATCGCCTTCAACAAGGACGACGATTTCAAACACCTCGTCATGGTCACCCGCCAGGGCACCATCAAGAAGACCAAGATCGAGGAATTCGCCAACGTCCGCCGGAGCGGCCTCATCGCCATCAACCTCGACAAGGGTGACGCCCTCGGTTGGGTGAAGGCTTCGACCGGTTCGGACACCATCGTCCTCTCGACCGAGAACGGCCAGGCCATCCAGTTCAAGGAGACCGACGTCCGACCGATGGGCCGCAACGCCGCCGGCGTGCGCGGTATCAAGCTCGGAAAAGGGGACACCGTCATCGGCATGGACATCGTGCGCAAGGGGGAACGGAGCGAAGTCCTCATCCTCACCGAGAACGGCTACGGCAAACGCACCGACATCAAGTTCTACAAGGTCCAGAAACGCGGCGGCAGCGGCATCAAGACGGTCAAGGTGACACCCAAGACAGGCAAGCTGGTGGGCGCCCAGACCGTGCCGCTCGGCACCGACCAGGAAGCCGACCTCATGGCTACTAGCGAAAAAGGCATCGTCATCCGCGTTCCGCTCCGGAGCGTCCCAGTGCTCGGTCGTGTCACCCAGGGGGTGCGCGTCATGCGACCCCAGCCCGGAGACAAGGTAGCGACTTTTACAGTTCTCTAGATCGGCCTCGCGGGGCCACTTCCCTTGCCAAAAGGCAGGTGGTGTGTTATCATCCGTCCAAGGTAATTTTTCATCGTTTGAAGCCTCTGCTTGGTCCTGCGGCTCCGTCCCAGGGCTAGGGGACGGCCGATTTCCATACCTCTATGGCGCTCACGCACCAGCAGAAAGCCCGCGTCACCGAGCCGGTCAAACGGCACGAGAAGGACACCGGCTCACCGGAATACCAGATCGCCCTCTTCACCGAGAAGATCAAGAAGCTCACCAGCCACCTTCAGAAGAACAAGAAGGATTTCCACTCCCGCCGCGGTCTGCTCAAGATGGTTTCCCGCCGCAAGAAACTCATGGACTACTTGAAGGAAACCAACGAGAAAGCCCATAAGGCGCTCGTCAAGAAGCTCGGCCTGAAGTAATCACGACGCAGTCCGCCCGAGAGCGGACTGCGGTTTGGTTTCAGATGAACGATTCCTTTTTTATAAGCCTGCCCGCTGCCCGTGACCGATCGGTCGCCTTGGCAGCCGGCCTATTTTCATAAACAGTTATGGCAAAATTTCCCGAACAGCGCGTCGGCGTGCTCGTCGATGTGCAGAACATGTACTACAGCGGCCGCGCCCTGTATTCAAAGAAAGTCAACTTCAAGAACATCCTCCTCGCCGCGGTCGGGGAGCGCAAGCTCATCCGTGCCGTCGCCTACGGCATCAAGACCGCCGAGGGGATGGAGGAGAAGTTCTTCGAGGCGCTCGAGAAGAGCGGTTACGAGGTCAAGACCAAGGACCTCCAAATCTTCGCCGGCGGCCAGAAGAAAGGTGACTGGGACGTCGGCATCGCCGTGGACGCCATCAAGATGGCCCAGAGCCTGGATGTCATCGTCCTCGTCTCGGGCGACGGCGACTACATCCCGCTCGTTGAATATCTCCAGAGCACCCGCGGATGCCGCGTCGAAGTGATCGCTTTCCGCGAATCCGCCAGCGGCAAGCTAATCGAAAAGGCCGATGACTTCATCAACCTTTCCGAGATCAAGAAGCGCTTCTTGATCTGAGACGGTCCGGGCCGCGTTGTCCGAAAACCAGTTCTTTCCCCTTTGGAAAAACAAGAGGAGGTCCAGCCATGAGCGAAACCGTAGTGCAGATAGGGGAGTGGAGGACTCGCCTCAGGCGGCGGGTCGAAGAAGCGAAGCGGACGGTCGAGGAACGGGCGCTTCTCAGCACGCTCTCCGATCCCGGGCACCGGGAGAGAATGTTCTTGGTCGCGATGGTGTTGGCGCGGTACGCCCATACCCCCTATGTGAAGCGCTGTGAGACAAGGCCAGGGGTAAGCGGCGTAGTGACCTGGCACATCGATCACCTCGCCCATCCTCCGAGACACTGCCACATCCACTGCAGTCAGGACCAATTCACCATCTCGTGGCATGATGACACCCAAGTCATCCCCAGCCGGATGTCCGATGCCATCGAAACGCTCGAACGCCTTGTCAGAGAGTGCCTCGAATGAACCGAGGAAGCCAGCCCCTCAAGACCCGTCGCCGACGGGTCTTTTTTTTGGCTTCCGATTGACTGGCTGCCTCGGAAGCGCTAGGCTGGAGCCAGTTTACTTTTAACCAGTCCGGACCGGAAAGACGCAGTAAGCACAGGCCTTTTCTCAAACGACTTGAGGGAAATCCCGTGTTCACTCGTCGGCCGGTTCCGGCCGATGCGTTATGCATCTCACTGAAAAGAAGTGGTCGCTCCAGATCGGCGGCCGCGAGCTTGAATTGTCGACCGGTCTCCTGGCCGGTCTCGCCAACGGCGCCGTCAAGGCCCGCTACGGCGACACGGTCGTCCTGGCCACCGCCTGCATGAGCCGGGGGATGTCGAAAATCACCGGCTACTTCCCGCTCATGGTGGACTTCGAGGAGCGCTATTATGCCGCTGGCAAGATCAAGGGCTCCCGTTTCGTCAAACGTGAGGGACGTCCATCCGACGACGCCATCCTAAACGGCCGGGCCGTGGACCGTACCATCCGCCCGCTCTTCAATCCGCGCATGCGGAACGAGGTCCAGGTGGTGGTGACCGCCCTCTCCTACGACAACGAGAACGACGTGGACGTGGTCGGCATGATCGCCGCCTCAGCCGCCCTCGCCCTCTCGGACATCCCTTGGGGCGGCCCCATCGGCGCGGTGCGCGTCGGCCTCGTGGACGGAGCATTCGTCCTCAATCCGGGCAACGGCGACCGAGCGGGAAGCGCGCTCGACCTCCTGCTCGCCGGCACGACCACCAAGCTCAACATGATGGAGGCCGGCGCCGACCAGGTGCCCGAAGCCAAGATGGTCGAGGCTTTCCACTTCGGCTTCGAGGCCGTCAAGAAAATCGCCGAATTCATCGAAACAGTCCGCCGCGAGGCCGGCAAGGAGAAAGCGACGCCCGCCCTCCTCGAAGCCCCCAAGGAGGTGGAGGAACGCATCGCCGCCCTCTACCGCGAAAAAGGCCTGGCTGAGGCCCTCTATATAAAAGACAAGACCGCCTCGTACGCCCGCCAGGACGACATCCGCGAGGCAGTGGCCGCCGCCATGGCCGAGGAATTCGGCGACGCAGCCGCCTCGTACGAAGAGATCCGGAAACACATCTTCGATGAGGTTTCCGACCAGATACTGCACGAGAAAATCCTCAATGAGGGCGTCCGCCCGGACGGCCGCCGTCTCGACGAGGTGCGTCCCATCACCTGCCAGGTGGGGCTCCTCCCGCGCACCCACGGCACCGGCCTCTTCACCCGCGGCGTCACCCAGGTGCTCTCCGCCACCACCCTGGGCGCGCCGAGCGCCGAGCTCATCATCGACACCATGGAGGTGGACATGAAGAAGCGCTACATGCACTACTACAACTTCCCGCCCTACTCGGTGGGTGAAATCAAGCCGATGCGCGGTCCTGGCCGCCGCGAGGTGGGCCACGGCGCCCTGGCCGAACGCGCCCTCGTCCCCGTCCTTCCGAACAAGGAGGAATTCCCCTACACCATCATGGTCGTCTCGGAAGTGCTGGCCTCCAACGGCTCCTCTTCCATGGCGTCGACCTGTGGCTCGACCCTCTCGCTCATGGACGCGGGCGTCCCCATCAAGGCGCCGGTCTCCGGCGTGGCCATGGGCATCATTGTCGGGGATGAGAAGCATTTCAAAGTGATCACCGACATCCAGGGGATCGAGGACCACTTCGGCGACATGGACTTCAAGGCGGCCGGCACCAAGGACGGCGTCACCGCCATCCAGATGGACGTCAAAGTGGACGGCGTGACGGTCGAGATGCTCGAGGCCGTCCTCCTCCAAGCCAGGAAAAACCGCCTCGAAATCATGGACCGCATGCTCTCCGTCCTCCCCGCGCCCCGCGCTGAGATGTCGCCCTATGCGCCGCGCATCATCACCCTCCGCATCAGTCCCGAGAAGATCCGCGACGTCATCGGCCCCGGCGGCAAGATGATCAACCGCATCATCGACGAGACCGGTGTGGAGATCGACATCGAGGACGACGGCTCGGTCTTCATCACTTCGACCAACGAACAAAGCTCCAGGGATGCCGTGGAGTGGATCAAGAACCTCACCCGCGAAGTCAGGCCGGGCGAGCTCTTCCAAGGACGCATCACCCGCATCATGAACTTCGGCGCCTTCGCCGAGGTGCTGCCCAACCAGGAAGGTCTCATCCACATCTCCGAGCTGGCTGATTATCGGGTGGAAAAGGTGGACGACATCGTCAAGGTGGGAGATGTGGTGCCCGTCATCGTCAAGGAGATCGATTCGCAGGGCCGTATCAACCTCTCGCACAAGGCCGCCGTCCGGCGGCTCCAGTCGGAAGGACCGCAAGCGTAGCGAGCGGAACGACACCTGTGGTATAGTAGAGGCGTCATTGCGACGCCTCTTTCTGTTTGGCGGCGCGTCACGCTCCGGTACCCCTCCGCGGGAATCCTCTCCGAAAACAAACAGCTATGGGCCTCTTTGGTCTCGGCAAGAAAAAACCCGCCCGCCCCGCCGTCCAGGGGAATTTTGCCATTCGCACCATGGCAGACGACCTGGCCCGGGCGGAGGAAAAAAACGCCAGCCATGAGCCGGGTGGCTCCCTTTACCTAACCGAAGAAAGCGCCCCCAAAGCCGCTCCGGTAACGCCGGCTGAAGCCAAACCAGCGCCGGAAGCGCCTAAGCCAGCCACTCCGAGCCCCTTCCTCACGGTAGCGCCGGCTGAAGCCAAACCAGCGCCGGAAGCGCCTAAGCCAGCCACTCCGGTGACTCCGGCTCCGGTACCGCCTCAGCCAGTCGCCCCTGCTCCAAAACCCGCTCCAGTACCCGCGCCAGCACCGATTCCCGCTCCAGAACCCGCCCCCGAAAAGCCCAAGCCGGCCCCCGTGGTCACCGAAACCAAGCCTTCCCCCTTCGGCCAGCCCCAGAAACAGGGCTCCATGGCCGATGTCACCCAAAAAACATCTCCTACGGCTTTCAGCCCGGCGACTTTCACCCAACGGCCGGACAAAACCCCCTTGCCGAGCGCCGCCACACCAGCCAAAGCTCCCACTCCGGCTTCCATCCCCAATTACCGGGCCGTCCCAGCCCAGATTAAAGGGGGCTCCCATGAGAGCCTACTGGACCATACCTCCATCACCATCACCGGCGAGGTCTCCGGACAGCCTCTCTGGATGAACCTGATCGCCATCATCTTCCTCCTCTCTGGTCTCGGCGGCTTCGGTTTCTGGGTTTACCGTTACTGGCAGGACAATTTCACCTTCACGCCAGGCCAGGAGACGACCCAGACGGGGGAAAACGGTCAAAGCGCCCCTCCTTCACCGGACGAAATCCTGCCTTTCGACCCTGCCGTCGTCAATACGCTCCAGCTTGATTCGACCACCACCGACCTCGACGTCTTCCGGACGGAATTGTTCTCTCTCTCGGCGTCACTGGCTTCCTCCGACGTGAAAACGCCGGTCGCTTTCCAACCCATCGACCAGACAGGCGCCTATTACACCTACTCGAAGCTCTCCGCCATGATAGGGACGTCCCTCCCGCCAGCCTTGGAGCCCCTGTTCGACAAACCATTCACGCTCTACCTCTACAATGACACGGACCGGGTGCGCATCGGCCTCGCCATAGAAAGTGGGGGTGACGCCGCCAAACTGAAAGCCGCCATGACCCAGAACGAATCCTTCCTGACCACGCTCTTTGCTCCGTTCTTCCTTGAGGAAGGGGCGGATAATGCCTCATTTGAGCCTTTTTCCAACAGCCTCTACGGCGCCGTCGTAATCCGCTACAGCAACGCCTCCGACTTGAACGGCCTCTCCCTCGACTACGCCGACGATCAGGGACGCCTCTTCATCGGTACCAGCAAGGCCACGCTCCGCGCCCTCCTCGACTTGTCCTCCGCTTCTTCCGAAACGGCCGAATAGGAAGCAGCCGCGCACAGACCAGGCGTGAGGGAGATCACAAAAAACGGCTTGAATCAGACAGAAAGAAAGTGGTTCACTTTCTTTTTTCGTTTTCGGGACACTTCCGGACGACAGTTTCCGGACAACCTCCGTATCCTTGCCGAAAAAAGCTCCCTCAGGAAACAGCCGTGGCTTGATTCGGACATTTTTCTGACGGATCGGCACGCCATCGCCGTGAAAAACGGCGTGCGGCGCCCTCCCCAAGTTGACCGAGGTGTTTTTTTCTGCTATAATGGGTTTATCAAGTTCGATCTTTGACAACTCGCGTGGGTGTTCTCGAGGGGGATTTTTGTTTTCCGGGAGGGAAACGCCCCCTTCAGTACAAAAGAGAGAACGGTAGAGAGGTTCCAGCTACAATATCCCCCTATTTGTGGCTGGAACTTCTCTACTGTTCAAGTGTTCAACCAACGTGTTGGACCGCTGATGTCCTTGGCAGCATCAGACCCTAAAAGAAAAACAAAAAACCTCTTTTGTAAAATAAAAACAAACAAAAAAGGACAGTACCTTATAAATTCAAAGGCTTTACGCCAGAGAATGGTAGAGAATGGAGTTCACGCCAAAGAACACCCACAATAATGCGTACAAAACACAGGTAATTGCATAACTATCGATGCCTTCTCACCCGGGGCTACATAGTTTCAACACCTGTTGGCGCATTGCGCTGGGCGTTCAGCCAATATTATTTATAATTTGGGCCTCGGACGCCCAGCCACCAACATTTTCCCGATACCCCATAGAAGCCGTAAGGCTCTTTTTTAATTCCCAAAAGGCTTTTGCAAGCCTTTTTCTTGACGAAAACGCCCATCCGGACCATGCTTTCCCATATGAGACTCCGGAGCACCATTACGGGACTTTTCGGCAAAAAAACCCAGCCCCTGGGAGCGGCGGGGGAGCGTTTGGGAGCGGCCTATCTCAAGGCCCAGGGGTACCGCGTCTTGGCGGCCAATTACAAGAATCCGGCCGGTCGGGCCCTGGGCGAACTCGACATCGTGGCTCGGGAAGGGGAAGAGATCGTCTTCGTCGAGGTCAAGACCCGGACCGGGTCCGGCTATGGGGACATCCTGCCGGAAACGGCCATTTCCAAGGAGAAGCTCCGCCGCCTCTCCCGGATCGCTGCCCACTACCTTTCATCCCACGGCCTGGAGGGAGCCCATTACCGCTTCGACGCCCTAGCTATTACCTTCGGCCCGGAGGGAAAAGAGCCGGACATCCGCCACTTGAAGCATATTTTTCTCTAATTGCGCCGGTTTCTGGACAAGAACGCTCCGGCTCCGCTATACTGCCTAAGCAAACGACACTTTCTTATGGCCCTCGACACCACCACCCTCCAGGAACTCAAGACCAAGCTCCTTGAAGAACAGTCCCGCCTCAAGGAAGAACTGTCCCGTTTCGCCAAGCCGGTCGGACAGGACAACTACGAGACCACTTACCAGGATATGGGCACCGATCGGGATGACAACGCCACCGAAGTCGAGGAATACAGCGACAATGTGGCCCTGGAAGGAGCGCTCGAACACCAGCTGAAAGAAGTAGAAGCGGCCCTGGACCGCATGGAACAAGGCACATACGGAATCTGTGAGGCGACCGGCCAGGCCATCCCTGTGGAACGCTTGCGCGTCTACCCGGCCGCCCGTACCGTGGCCAATGTTGCCCAATAACCCCAACCCATCCCGACTCCGGTTCGTTTTCTGGCTCGCTCTGGCGGCCATTTTTTGTTTGGCAGACCAATGGGTCAAAGCCTCCGCCGCTTCCCGGACAGGCATAACCGTCTGCAACGAAGGAGTGGCTTTGGGGTGGGGCGCTCCCGCCTGGCTCATCGTCGTTTCAAGCGGGCTTTTCCTCGGTTGGCTCCTCTGGTGGCTTCGGAAAACCACCAGGGAGAGGTGGGCGCCGCTCGCGGCGGCGCTCCTCCTCGGCGGGGGAGCGGCCAACTTGCTCGACCGTCTCCGCTTCGACTGCGTCCGGGATGCCTTCCAGCTCCCTTTTACCCCGCTGGCTAACAATCTGGCCGACTACTTGATTTTCATAGGCGCCTGTGCATTAATACTGCGATACGCTTTCGCGGCCAAGACGGAGGGCGCGCCTGAGGCGTAGATCGGTCCTGATCTCCCTCACGCCTGTGCCCGCCAAAATCTTTTCCGCCGCCACCGTCGGCCTCGAAGGCCAGCTGGTAGAAGTCGAGGTAGACGTCCTCTCAGCCGGTCTCCACGCCTTCACCCTCGTCGGCCTGCCAGACGCCGCGGTCAAGGAAGCCCGCGACCGCGTCAGTTCGGCCCTCAAGAATTCCGGCTTCAAGCCACCGCACCAGTGCGGCCGCATCACCGTCAACCTGGCCCCGGCCGACCTGCCGAAGAACGGGCCTATCTACGACCTTCCGGTGGCCCTGGGGTTCCTCCTGGCCACGGGCCAGCTCCGTTTCGACATTCGGGACAAACTGTTTGCCGGCGAACTCTCGCTCGACGGTACCGTCCGGCCGGTCAGCGGCATCCTGCCGGTAGCCATCTTCGCCAAAGACGCCGGTTTCGCCGAAATCTACGTCCCGGCCGATAACGCCCGCGAAGCCGCGCTAGTCGCGGGCCTGGCCGTGTACCCGGTCCGCGACCTTCCCTCCCTGGTCGAACACCTCTTTGGACGCGCCCCAATCGCCCCGTTCGTACCGGACGCCGATCCGCGGCAAACCGAAGTGCCAGCTTCCCACAACGATCTCTCTGACGTGCGGGGACAGGAATACGGCAAGCGCGCCCTGGAGATCGCCGCAGCCGGCGGCCACAACCTCCTACTCTCAGGACCGCCCGGAAGCGGTAAGACCCTCCTCGCCCAAACCATCCCCTCCATCCTTCCACCCCTTTCCTTCGAGGAAAGCCTGGAAATCACCCGCATCTTCTCGGTGGCCGGCAAACTGCGACGCGGAGAGGCCTTGATGAGCCAAAGGCCTTTCCGTGCGCCGCATCACAGCGCCTCAGCCGTCTCGCTCATCGGAGGCGGCTCTTCGCCGAAACCGGGGGAAATCAGCCTGGCCCACCGCGGCGTCCTCTTTCTCGACGAGTTCGCCGAGTTTCCGCGTGGTGTGGTGGAACACCTCCGCCAGCCGCTTGAGGACGGCTCAGTGACGGTGGCCCGGGCTAAAGGCACGCTCACCTTTCCGGCCCGCTTCATCCTCGTCGCCGCCATGAACCCGTGTCCTTGCGGCAACGGGAGCGATCCGGAACGCCTATGCTCCTGTAATCCCGCCCAGATCATTCGTTACAAACAGAAGATCTCCGGCCCCATCCTCGACCGGATCGACCTCCATGTCGAAGTGCCCCGCCAGAAAGTGGATAAGCTCGAGGCTCCACGCTCAGGCGAGACCAGTGAGACAGTGCGCGCCCGGGTGGAGGCTGCGAGAACCCTCCAGCGCGAGCGCTTCCGGGACGCAGGCATCCTCACCAACGCCGAAATGAGCGTCCGCCACATCGAGGAACACGCCCGACTCGATGACGCCTGTCGGACACTCCTCCGCGATGCCGTCTCCCGGCTCAAACTCTCCGCCCGAAGCTACCACCGGCTCATCAAGGTGGCCCGCACCATCGCTGACCTCTCCGGAGCGGCCGCCATCACGCCCGCCCACGTCGCCGAGGCCGTCCAATACCGCCTCCGGACCGAATAATCCTTCCGTGAAAGCGCCCCCGAAAAGCGATATAATGGGGTAATGCTCCGCCTCCTCTTCCTCATCTTCGGTCTCGGCGGCCTCCTCTACGGAGGCTGGCAGATGGCGGCCGCCGACGCAGACTCGGCCGATTTCCGGACGCTGAAAACCGGCCTCACTGTCGAGGATGAGGGGCTTCTTTGGGACCGCATCGAGAGCGACGCCGAGACGGTCTCGGCCTTCCTCGCCGAACGCGGCCTCACCGTCGGCCAGGACGATGTCGTCTCGCCCGCTCCCGACGCCCGGCTCCGGCCCGGCGACCATATCGTCATCCGGCGGGCCAAATCCGTCACACTCGAGGCGGACGGCCGGACACTCTCCGTCCGGACTACCGCCCGCGACGCCGCGGTCCTCCTCGCGGAACAAGGGATTCCGGTCCGAGAAGACGACTTCCTCCTCCCGGCTGGTGATCCGGTGCTCCGGGAGGGTGCCACCCTCACCCTGGTCCGCGTCGTGATCAGCGAGGAGACCGTCAACAAGCCGATCGATTTCAAAACCGTCACCAAGGAAGACGAGGGGATGAGCTGGCGCAAGAAGGTCGTCACCCAGAAGGGGGAAAAAGGGATCCGCCGCCTCACCTACAAAGTGGTCCGTCACGACGACGAGGAAGTCTCGCGCAAGCTCCTCAAAAGCGAGGTGGCCAAAGAGCCGGTCGAGGAAATCGTCACCCAGGGCACCTACGTCAAAACGGGAAAATCACACGCCGGACAGGCCTCATGGTACGCTTGGACCGGGACGATGGCCGCCGCCAATCCGTGGCTGCCCAAGGGGAGCTATGTCCGCGTCACCAACAAGGCCAACGGCAAAAGCGTCATCGTGGTCATCAACGACCGCGGCCCGTTCGTGCCAGGACGTATCATCGATCTCGACAAGGTGGCTTTCGAAAAAATCGCCTCCCTCGGTGCGGGCGTCATCGACATCAAGATGGAGGAGATCGTGAACTGAACCTATGCATGCCAAAAAATCGCTCGGCCAGAATTTCCTCCGTGACCCGGGTGTCCTCGCGCGCATCGTGGAGGCCGCCGCCCCCGGTCCGGACGACACCGTGCTCGAGATCGGGCCCGGCGAGGGCGTCCTGACCGCGGCCCTCGCCGCGCGCGTCCGGCGGGTGATCGCTGTCGAGCTCGATCACGATCTCGTCCCGCGCCTTCTCAAAACGTTTCCGCTTTCCTCCAACGTCTCGATCGTCGAAGGCGATATTTTGAAAACCGACCTGTCCAAACTGGTAGCCGAAAGTCCGTACAAGACGGTGGCCAACATCCCGTACTACGTGACGGCTCCCATCATCCAGTTCCTCCTCGAGCAGCCGCGCCAAGCACGCACCATCGTCCTCATGGTCCAAAAGGAAGTGGGGGAGCGCCTTACGGCCAAGCCCGGGGACCTGAGCATCCTCGGAGTGGCCGCGCAATATTACGCGGACGCCTCGTATCTTTTTACCGTCCCGAGAGCCGCTTTCGAGCCACAGCCGGGCGTGGATTCATGTGTCGTGAAATTGGAACCGAAACGGCCCTTTGACAGGGACGCGGACAAGCCCTTCTTCCGTCTCGTCAAGGCCGGATTCGCCCAAAAGCGCAAGACGCTGGCCAACAACTTGGCCAACGTCCTCTCCATGCCGCGCCAGGATATCGAGTCCTCCCTGGTGGACGCCGGCCTCCGTCCCGACACCCGCGCCCAAGCCCTGTCCGTCGAGGACTGGCTGCGCCTCGCCGCCAAGCTGCCCCACCCGTGAACCAACGTCCGTCCCGTGCTAGAATGGCGGGACTATGCCCCACGCCAAGAAACCATCGTCCTCCGACCATCCGCTCAAGCAGGGGCTCAATCCCGAGCAGGTCCGGGCCGTCGAGGCCACCGAGGGACCGGTTCTCATCCTGGCCGGCGCCGGCTCCGGCAAGACCAAGACACTCACTCACCGCATCGCCTACCTCATGCACGACCGCGGCGTGGCCGCGGGCCGGATCCTGGCCGTCACCTTCACCAACAAGGCCGCCCAGGAGATGCGCGAACGCCTAGCGAAGCTGCTCCGTCTGCCCAAAAACGCGGCGGCCGGACCGGGCTGGACGCTCGGCCACGGGCAGATGCCGCAGATCGGCACCTTCCACTCGACCGCGGTCAGGCTGCTGCGCCGCGAGGGCGAGCAGGTTGGGCTCAAGCGGGACTTCACCATCCTAGATGCCGGGGACCAACTCGCCCTCATGAAACGCGTAGCCAAGGAGCTTCGTCTACCGCCCGACCAGATCAATCCGAACGCCCTCCTCCACGCCGTCTCGCGGGCCAAGAACCAACTCATCGGACCGGAAACGTTCGCCACCCGGGTGGACAGTTATTTCGAGGAGAAGGTGGCGGAGGCCTACCGCCACTACCAGCACCAACTGAAAGCCAAGAACGCCCTCGACTTCGACGACCTCATCGGGGAGACGGTGCGGCTCTTCCGCGAACGCCCCGAGGTCCTAGCCCGTTACCAGGACCTCTTCCGCTACCTCCACGTGGACGAATACCAGGACACCAACCACGCTCAGTATCAACTCATCACCCTCCTCGCCGGAGCACACCGCAACCTTTTCGTCATCGGGGACGACTACCAGTCCATCTACGGCTGGCGCCAGGCGGACATCCGGAACATCCTCTCTTTCGAAAAGGATTATCCCGAGGCGACTGTCATCAAGCTCGAACAAAACTACCGTTCCACCGGCACCATTCTCGAGGCCGCCAACGAGGTGATTCGGCACAACCGCGACCAACGGGAAAAGAAGCTGTGGACCGCCGCCCTTGACGGCGAGCCCATCCGGGCGGTGACGGTCGAAGACGAAAAAGCCGAGGCGGAATTCGTGGCCGGCGAGATCGGACGCCTCCGCGAGAGCGGTTCGGCTTTCGGCGACTGTGCCGTGCTCTACCGCACCAACGGCCAGTCTCGCGCCCTGGAAGAAGCCTTCCTCCGCCGCTCCCTCCCGTACCGCATCGTGGGCGGAGTGAGGTTTTATGAGCGCAAGGAGATCAAAGACGCCCTCGCCTACCTCCGCCTCGTTTGGAACCATCGCGACGTCCTGGCTCTCGAGCGTGTCATCAACGAGCCGCGCCGCGGTATCGGCGAGAAGACGCTCGGGCAGTGGCTCGCCGACGCGGCCGGCGACGGGACCGACCCGATCTCGTTCGGCTCGGAAGCCTCCCGCCTCTCGGCCTTCCAGCCGAAGAAGGCCACGGCCATCGCGGATTTCTGCCGCACCGTCCTGAAGCAACGCGAGGACCTCTCGACCACCGAATCGCTGGCCGCTTTCATCCAGGGCACCCTGAAGTCGGTAGGATACTGGAAAAGCCTCGACGACGGCACCGAAGAAGGGGAGGTCCGGCTGGAAAACGTCCAGGAGCTCCTGTCCGTGGCCAAAAAATTCACTGGTCTCCGGGCCGAGGAAGCTCTGCCGCTCTTTCTCGAGGAGGTGGCCTTGGCCAGCGACACGGACCAGATCGACCAGCGGCAGGATGCCGTGCACCTGATGACCCTCCACAGCGCCAAGGGCCTCGAGTTCCCGACTGTCTTCATGGTAGGCCTCGAGGAAGGCATCTTCCCGCATTCCCGGAGCGCTTTCTCGTCCGCCGAACTCGAAGAGGAACGCCGGCTGATGTACGTCGGCCTGACCCGGGCCAAGGAGCGACTCTACCTCGTCTCCGCCGACTTGCGCACCATCTTCGGCGCCACCCAGGTCAATCCCCCTTCGCGTTTCCTAGGGGAGATCCCGGACCATCTCGTAGAGCGCAAAGAAGCACCACGCCGCAATTTCTTCGGGATGAGCGGTTACCGTGCGCCGACCAAAGAAAAGAAGAAACTGGCCGACGCCGAGCACTTCCGTCCCGGGGACAGCGTCAGCCATCCGACGTTCGGGGACGGGGTGATCGTCAGCCTGGAGGACGGCGTGGCCAACGTCGCTTTCCGCAAGAAGGGTCTGAAGAGGCTAGCCCTCGACCTCGCTCCCTTGACCAAGAAAAAATGACCCGGCCCCGGGTCATTTTTTGCGCCTCATCCGCTTGCCGTGGAAGGCCTCATACACTTCCTTGAGCCGCGCGTCCGTGACATGGGTGTAGATCTGGGTGGTAGTGATGGAGGAATGCCCGAGCAGCGCCTGGACACTCCGGATGTCGGCCCCGTTGGCCAGAAGATCGGTGGCGAAGCTGTGGCGGAGTGTGTGGGGGTGGACGTCCTTGACGATGCCCGCGCGGCGGGCGTATTTCTTGACGATGCGCTGGACGGTGCGGGGCGTGAGGCGCAGGTCCTCATCATCCTTCTTGGCGCCGAAACCGCGTTTGGTCGAGATGAAGAGGGCCGGATCGAGGTCCTGACGCTTGCCGAGATAGCCCTCGAGCGCCGTCCTGGCCCGGTCGGAGAGGAAGACCAGACGCACCTTGCTCCCCTTGCCGCGCACGGCGAACTCCTGTTTTTTCAGGTTGACCTGGTCGCGGTCGAGCCCGACCAGCTCAGACACCCGGAGCCCCGAGGAAAAGAGGAGCTCCAGTATGGCCCGGTCGCGGTAGGCGTCCTGGGCATTGCCTGTCACGGCTTCGAACAGCCGTTCCACTTCGTCCGGTTCGAGGAAATCCACCTGGCGCATCGGCACCTTGCCCACCTCGACCTTCTCGGCCGCCACGGCCTTGGCGTCATGCTTGGCCAAGTATTTGAGGAAGGTCCTGAGGACGATGATGTGGTGGTTCTGGGTGCTTTTTTTGAGTGGATCGCCTTTCCTAGTGGAACGGCGGTTGAGGAAAATGCGGTACTCCCGGATCTTGTCGAGGGTGAGATCGGCCGGCTGGGTGAGCTTGGACCAGGCGAGAAAGCGGCCGAGACAGGCATCGTAGTCGGCCACCGTGGCGGGGGAGCGGCCGAGCTCAATCTCCAGGTATTCGATGAAGCGGCGGCGGAATTGGTCGAGGGTCATGTTCCCATAGTACCAAACGGCCATCCCGAGAACGAAAAGAACGGATGCCACGCAAAATGGACTTTGGACTTTTTTTGGCTTAAATGAGCCACTGTATAAAAATTAAAGGCTTATTTAAGCCATTTTTAATGAAAAAAGTGTCATTTTTCATTGACAAACAGGGTCTCCATAGGCTACACTGGTCAGTACCTAAAAGTTAGGGTCCCTCGCCATGGACGGAGCGACGATCGTCCCCTGGCCAGTCCTCAACGAGGCACCACAATGAAAGGTTTTGGCTTATTCTTAGCCATTTTTTTACGCGTTTTGGGCTGTGGTTTGAACGCCGACGCGTTTCGTTCAAGGAATTCGAAAGTGAGACTTACCGCTTCCAAAAGCGGTTGCTCAGCTATATCAAGGCGCGCCGGGACCTACGCTTCATGCACTGGTTCCGCCGCTATTCCTCCCTGGCCGTTGTGGTTTCCGGGGCTTTTCTCGTCACTGGCACCAACCTGACCGCCGATGACGGCCTCGGCGTCGCCACCGGCTACTTCCGCTCCCCCCAGGAGCAGAGCGAGGTGGCCAAGCGCCGCAACCAGCTGGCCATGGAGCAGGGAAGCAACCTTTCCTACGCCCCTCTGGTAGACACTGTCAATGCGGTGGATCCTGAAAGCCGCGACAGTGGCAACCTGCCGGCCATTTCCCCGGCCCATGACTTCTTCGTGGCGGCCGCCCAGGCCTCCGCGGTGAGGGAGGATCCCGAGGAGGACGGCGGCGTGACCATTTATACCGTCGAGTCCGGCGATACGGTCAGCCAGATCGCCGCCGCCCACAACGTCACTATCAACACCATCCTCTGGGCCAACGACCTGGACAACGTGGACTCCATCAAGCCTGGGGACAAGATTTTCATCCTGCCGGTGGCGGGCCTGTCCCATACCGTGAAAAGCGGCGAAACCATCGAATCCATCGCCAGCCAGTTCAAGGCCGACAAGGACCGTATCATTGCCTTCAACGAGCTGCCGGCCAACGGCCGCCTCGACGAAGGCCAGACCATCATCATCCCGGGCGGCCAGAAAGAGGCGCCTCGGCCAGCCGATGACAGCCTGGTCTCCCGCCGCCAATACGCCACGGGGGACTCCGGCACCACGACCGGCGCCACCGCTGGCTGGCGCAAGCTGGAAGGCAAGGCGGGCACCGGCCACCGTTTCCCGTACGGCTACTGCACCTGGTACATCGCTCAGCGGCGCTACGTCCCGTGGGGCGGCAACGCCGGAACATGGCTCTATAACGCCAAGGCTCTCGGTTACAAGACCGGTAAGGCGCCGGCCAAAGGCGCTATCGTGGTGACCACCGACAGCGCCCGCTACGGCCACGTGGCCCTGGTAGAGAAAGTCGGCGACGGGACCATCACCGTAAGCGAGATGAACTACAAAGCCTGGGGCAAAACCAATACCCGCGTCATCCCCGTCTCGAGCCGGAGCATCCGCGGGTACATCTACTAGGAACACCCGCCCCGTCCCCGAACACGCATCCCGCCCTGCCCGGCGGGATTTCGTTTTGTCAGAATGACCGCCGGCGTTCCCCCGCCCGCGCGGTGATTGTGGTATAATTTCGGCAACGTCTCTCTTTCTTTTTATGCCAACACAAACATCCGGGGGGCAGGCTCGCAGGAAGCGTTTTTCAGGTTTGCGCAAACTGGGCTCGATGCTCCTCATCGTGAGCACGCTCTTCTTCTCCACGCCGGCTCCCGCCTATGCCATCGTGGATGCCATTGGGGATGCCATCGGCGGAGTGGTGGACAGCGTCGTGGGTAGCGTACTCGGCAGTGTGCTCGGTGCTATCCCAGGACTTGGATTCATCACGAGCGTCATCGGCCTCTCGAATACACTAGCCAACTTCGCTGGGGCTTTCGGTCCTATTTCAAATCTCGTGGGCGGCGGTATCGGCATCCCGTACGCCCAGTACATGGATGACGTATTCGGGATCCTGAACGGCACCGGTGCCTTACCTGGCGGTGGCGGCACAGGCGGACTTGGCCCGCTTGCTGGATTGGAAAAAGCCGAGCGTCTCTATCAGATAGCCCAGGAAGCCGCTACCAACCCCGCGCTCCAGCCCCCCGCTCAAAACCAAACCGTCGAAGATGCGCCGGTCTGGTCGCTCTCAGGCGCCATCGGCTCTGTGGTAGGCAATACCGTGACTGACGGCATCGACTGGATCGTCAAGTCGATTCTCTACGGTATCCTAGTTGCGGAAGGATTCCTGGTGACTGGAGCGGTGAAAGTCTTCGCCTTGGTCGTAGACGCTCAAATACTGACCAATGTTTTTAACCAGGCCGGGCAACAGCTGTACAACATGTGGCAGATCATGCGCGACCTGGTGAGCTTCTTCTTCATCCTCGTCCTTGTCTTCATCGGTCTGGCCACGGTGTTCCAAGTGGATTCGTACAACTACCGCCGGATGCTCCTCCCGCTCATCCTGTCAGCCCTCCTCGTCAACTTCAGCTGGCCCATCTCCCGGGCCGTGATGGACGCCGGCAACATCCCGATGTACTGGATGCTCCAGCAGATGACTACCGTCGGCACCAATAGTCCTTGTGGCTACAACCAAGGGGCTGAAACCATCCTCGGCAATGACCTCTTAGCCTGTCCCATCAAACAGCTCATGGTACCGGACAGTGCCGGCGAAGCAAGGACTCGCTCCTACGGATTCCTCGTCTTCTCCGTCATCTATCTCTTCATCTTCGCCATCACCCTCATCATTCTCGCCATCCAGCTCTTCGTCCGGGTGGTGGCTCTGGCCCTCATCATGGTCATCAGCCCGATCGGCTTCGTAGGCATGATCCTGCCGGGCGCCCGCTCACTCGGGGGACGCTGGTGGCATGCCCTCTTCCAGTACACGTTTTTCGGCCCGGTCGCCATCCTCCTTCTTCTCATCGCCAGCCAATTCGTCTTTATCGTAGGCACGGCCACCCCGTTCGGATTTAACGCGCTCACCACTTTCCCACAAGACGCCATCGCCAGCATGAACGACACCAGCAACACCTCGGCAAGAATCGGGTCAGCTTTGGTTATCCTTTCCATTCCCATCATCGTCCTCTTCTACGCTATCAAACTGGGCGGTATGTGGAGCATCGCCGCCGCCGGCGCGGCCGTCGGCATCGGCTATGGTGCCGGTCGCTTCGTGGGCAAGGTCGCCCAAAGCCCGGCCAAGGGAGCCTGGATGGGACTGCGCGCCACCGGCATCCCTGGCGGTATGCAGAAGGCCTGGCAGAGCGGAAGACTGGCCCGATTCATCAACCCCAACGCCTACAAGAAAGCGACAGCGGCCCGTGAAAGCTACCACGAGGCTCGGTTCTCCGGGGCCAGTGGGAAAGAAGCGGCTTACCGCGTCAAACAACAGAAGAGTGACGCTATGGCCAAGCAGTACTCGGAGTGGGGCCGCAGTAAGTCCGATACCTATATTGATCTGAGCAGTAATGACGAAACGAAGCGCCTGGCGGCTGTTAAATACGCCGTGAGCAAAGACGGTATGATCGGCAGTGCTGAGGATGTAGCCCGCCTGCTTGATGCCGCACGCGGCGATGAAACCTTGGCAAGCAAGATTCTCGACAAGATTCCCAAAGGGAGTGTTGAAACTGGCGCGGCGCTCACCTCTCTCGTCACCACCATCAACAGCAAGGCTCAGGGTGAAAGTCCATTGCTTCAGCAGGATACCGCGAGTGCGGCCGTGCATGATATTCTCGACAAAGGAGCCGACGATAGTGCCTTTAAATCGATTGATGTGGCTGGTTACGCTGCATTGAAACAAAGTATCGGCACATCGAAAGACGCTGAGAAAATTCAAAAGAAATTGGATAAAAAGATCCGCGGATCAGGAAATGCGAAGGTTCTGGTCGACTATGCTGTTGATATAGAAAAGAAGCCTGTTGATACTGCCTATCATGAAGTTATCGATAAGTTGAGTGAGGAAGAGCTAGGTAAGCAGGCTGTTGTGTTCCATAAAGAGCCTGCGGTTCTGAAGATAATGCGCAAACGTAAGCCTGCCGAACAACAGCGTATCCTGAGTAAAGCATCAAGCGGCGAACTCCGGGAGCTTTGGAGTAATGAGGGGGTGTTAGATAGTGAAGAAAATGCCAAGCAGAAATTCGAAAAAGATATGGTCAGCCGCATGGGAGAAAATAAACCAGGCGGACCAACCCCCTCCTAGCATAGTATCTATCACTCTACTCATCTCCTGTGCCCGAGCTCGTTCACTCTATTGATGACAAAGCTCTTTATCCAATGCTCGTTCCAGATGATCCGAACGAGTTGGACGGGAGCGAAAACAGCCAGCGAGTCACTCTTCGCTGGTCTGTTTTCGATGCCCTTTCTCCGGAAAAAAAGAACATCCTCCTGAGTGAGGAGACGCCCAAAAAAATATTGGCTATCAGCCAACAAACTGGCTTGTCAAGACTTGGCGCGGCTCAAATCAGCATCATCGTCCGCCTCTTGGCTTTCGGCCGTATCCATGGCGAAGAAGTCCGGTCCCGTCTAGCCACACTCTTGAAAAACGAGGGGAAGGATCCGAATATGGCATCGGCTGTCGCCGATATTATCGATCGCGAAATCATGACCCTGACACATGCCCCGGAACCAAGCGACGAAGAGTCGCCGGAGGAACAAAAACATTCACAGGCGCCCACAACTCCCCTCCCTCTCCTGAAAGCTCTGGCCAACCATCCGAAATTGGGGGAACAGATCATCACCGAGGGACGGATTCGGGTGAGGAGCGAGGCGGAACCGGTCCGGGGGACGCTCCGCAACTGGATCCGGAGCTACCGGGACGCGGTAGGTATCGGCAACTACGATCCGTTAGTCCGAGGGCGGTTCATCTTCAACCACGACAACACCCGGCGGCTCTCCAGCCTGGAACAGGAAAAACTGGCGCTCCTCTTCAAATCCCTCGAGGAGGAGACTCTGCTCGACATCGATCCATCCCGGCCGGCTATCATTTTTCCCTCTCCTAAGCCAAAAAAAACATCTGCCCCCCAGCCAGCCGCCGGATTGGCCCCCGCTTTCCGACCAGGCACGTTCCCGCCCCCCGTCGCCCCTCTGCCGTCAAGGCCGGTATCCGTTCCGGGCGCGCGCCAGACGCCACCCGCCCAACCACCCGTAGCGCCCCAGGCTCCAGTCCTTCGCATCGGGGGAGCCCGCCAGCACGGGGCCGACGCCATCCGCACGGAACAGGCGGCCCGCTACGGGGACGGTGCCCCCCTGCCTACGGCGGATACCGACGAGCCCTCCATCCGGTTCTCGACCGACCACATCCTGCCAAGCGAACGCCAGTAGGGAACCGCGATGGCGCGGAAGCGTATCAAGCGCTTGATTTTCCCGCTTTGAGCGGTTTTTTGTTTGTCGGGCGTGTGGTATAATTCGCCTGTCGGACGAGTCGCACTCCCGGCCGTTTTCGTTTGAAAGCCGGGGCGGCGACCGAAAACCAAAGCGCTTGTTATGGCCACGTACAACGTCCCCCAATACATCGACGTCGAAGACAAGGTGGCGGGCCCCCTCACCGCCAAACAGCTGCTCTGGATGTTCGGGATGGGAGCGGCCCTCCTCGTGCTGTACAACATGTTCGAGTTCAACGTCTTCGCGTTCCTCTCGGTGCCGGTCATCCTCATTTTCTGTGCCTTCGCCTTCTACCGGCCGTACAACATGCCGCTCATCGCGTTCGTGTCGTACACCCTCCTCTTCCTCGTCCGCCCCAAGCTCTACGTGTGGATCCGGGACGGCCGCGGTAAACCGCACAAGGCCGAGCCGAAGCCCAAACAGGCCGAAGCCAAAGGCAAGGCCACGGACGGCGCGCCCGCCCCCGGGGCCAAAAAGGTCGTCACTCTCGACCAAATCGCCGACCTGACCAAGATCCTCGACCAGTGAAGCAAACCCTTTTCTTATGGCTGAAAAAAAGAAAAAAACCGAATCCGCCCCGAGCAACAGCGCCCAGCGTTTCGTGGACATCGAGGAAATCCGCGACGGGGTCATCGTGCTGAAGAACGGCGGCTTGCGTGCCATCCTCCTCGCCTCGTCCCTCAACTTCGACCTCAAGTCCTCCGAGGAGCAGGACGCCATCATCCTCCAATACCAAAATTTTATCAACTCCCTCGACTTCCCGCTCCAGATCATGATCCATTCCCGGCGCTTCAACATCAAGCCCTACCTCGAGATGCTGAAGCAGAAGGAAGTCGAACAGACCAACGAGCTGCTCCGGCTCCAGATCTCCGAATACCGCACGTTCATCCAAAACCTGACTGAAGTGTCGAACATCATGTCCAAATTCTTCTACGTGGTGGTGCCCTTCGCCCCGATCGAGGACCAGGAGAAGAAAGGGATGTTCAACAAGCTGACCACCATGTTCAACCCAGCCCAGGTCATCAAGGAAAAGCTTGAGTTTTTCCAGACGTACAAGAACCAGCTCAACCAGCGCGTCGACCATGTCACCTACGGCCTCTCCGGCACCGGCATCCAGCTCACCCGCCTCGAGACGGAGGAGATCATCGAGCTTCTGTACAACACCTATAACCCGTCGCTCTACACCACCACCCTCACCAAGAACCTGGAGGGTATCGAGCTGGCGCCTAGCGTATGAGCAATCCTCTTTCCAAGCTCTTCAAGAGCGACAACCAGACCGAAAAGGAGATCCTGGAAAGCGAAGCCCTCTTCCAGAAGGGTATCGCTACCGTCCGCGACCTGATCGCGCCGGCCGCGGTCAAGATGAACGCCAATTACCTCCAGGTGAACGGTACTTTCAACCGGGTGTTCTTCGTGGTGGCGTATCCGCGCTATCTCAACACCAACTGGTTCTCGCCCATCATCAACCTCGACTTCTCAATGGACACCGTGATGTCCATCCATCCCATCGATACGCGCGACGTGCTGAAGAACCTCCAGAAAGCAGCCACCCAGGTCCAGTCCCAGATTCACCTCGAGGAAGCCGCTGGCAAGATCCGCAACCCCATCCTCGAGACCGCCATCCAGGACATCGAGGAGCTCCGCGACAAGCTCCAGCAGGGGACCGAGAAATTCTTCCGTTTCGGCCTCTATATGAGCCTCTACGCGGACAGCCTGGAGAACCTGAACCAGATGAGCCGCACCATCGAGAGCATCCTCGAGGCCCAGCTCGTCTACGTCAAACCGGCCGTCATGCGCGCCGAGGTGGCTTTCGTCTCCACCCGACCCCTAGGCACCGACAAGCTCGACGTGGCCAACAACCTGAACACCTCCTCGCTTTCCACCACTTTCCCCTTCGTCTCGGCGGACCTTTCTTCGAACGAGGGCATCCTCTACGGCATCAACCGCCACAACAACTCGCTCATCCTCTTCGACCGTTTCAACCTGGAGAACGCCAATATGGTGGTCTTCGCCAAGTCCGGCGCCGGCAAAAGCTACACCGTCAAGCTGGAGACTCTGCGCTCGATGATGTTCGGGACCAACGTCATCATCATCGACCCGGAAAACGAGTACAAACACCTCTGCGAGACGGTGGATGGCTCCTACATTCCTATGAGCCTCAACTCCAAGTTCCACATCAACCCCTTCGACTTGCCCCGGATGCGGAAGGAGGATGAAAACCTGGAGGGTCTCCTCCGGAGCAACATCGCCAGCCTCATCGGCCTCCTCCACCTTATGCTCGGCATGCTCACCGCCGAGGAAGACGCCATCCTCGACATGGCCCTCCGCGAAGTGTACGCCGTACGCGACATCGGCGCCGAGACCGATCCGCAAACGCTCAACCCAGGATCCTTCCCCACCATGTCCGACCTCTACGAGGTGCTGAAGAACATGGAAGGCGCCGAATCCCTGGCCGCCCGTCTCCAGAAGTTCACCGAGGGCATCTTTGCCGGCATCCTGAACCACCCCACCAACGTCTCCGTCAACAACCAGCTCGTGGTCTACAACATCCGTGACCTGGAAAACGAGCTCCGTCCCATCGCCATGTACCTCGTCCTCCACCACATCTGGAACGAGATGCGCACCGAGATGAAGCGCCGCCTCATCCTAGTGGACGAGGCCTGGGTGATGATGCAGCACGAGGACGCGGCGGCGTTTATGTTCTCCATCGCCAAGCGTTGCCGCAAATACTACACCGGCCTGACCACCATCACCCAGGACATCAACGACTTCATGCACTCGCGTTACGGCAAAGCCATCGTCACCAACTCCTCGCTCCAGCTCCTCCTCCGCCAGTCGCCGGCCTCCATCGATGTCATCGCCGAGACATTCTACCTGACCGACCACGAAAAATTCCTCCTCCTCGAGAGCGCGGTGGGTGAGGGCATCCTCTTCGCCGGCACCAAACACGTGGCTATCAAGGTCATCGCCTCCTACAGCGAGGACCAGATCATCACCACCGATCCGAAACAGCTCGAGGCCATCGAGAAGGCCAAGGCTGAATTCGACCAGGAGAACGGCTTCACCAAGTAGGCCCCGGAAAGACGCTGGGGCAGCGGAACATCCCCCATCCTATGGCCCAGACCATGCCGGCCCAAAACCCATCCTCGCCCGCGGCACCCCGACGAGGCCATATCCAGACATCTCGACCGGGTGTGTCATACGCCCAGCGGCCCGGGGGTGGCCCATCGGGAGCGCGGCGCCTCGACATCCCAGCCGGCACAGGAAGCGTCGTCCTACGAGCGGAAGGGACGACCAGGCGCATCGAGCTTCCCCCGACTCTGCCCCCAGCAAGCGCTCCCATCCCGAACACCGAGCCCTCTGTCCCGGCCAAGGGCGAGGCCAGCCGCGCCGCCGCAACCCAGATGGCGGCCGGTCAAGCCAAATCCGAGACTATACTGGCCGAACAACAAGCCTACAGCCAAGCCCTCCATGGCCAGATGCAGGCCGCCCGCCTCCAAGGCCAGGCCGCCTCCCAAGCCACGCTCGACCAGCAACGCGCCCGCTCCCTCGCCATCCTGGCGGGCGGCACGGCGCCAAGCCCAGCCGCGGATACAGAGAAACGGCGCTTCCTGGGCCAGCTGAACACTCTCCGCGGCCAGATCAACAGCCTCGGGCGGCAGATCAATGCCCTCCAGAAAGCTCCCGTCAAAGGCCTTTCATTTCTGGGAAGCACATTTTATATCCTGGCTTTCATGGCGGCCGGAACTCAGGACCTTCTCTTTGATTGGATCGGCACTATCACCACCGCTATTCCGCCCATCGGCCTGGCTTTCGAATTCATCACCACCCTCTGCCTCGGATTCCTCATCTGGCTCTTCACTACCCTCGCGTACCCGAGAAAAGTCTTCCGGAAGAGCGGGACGGTCACCGCCACCACCGCCTTCGAAACCATCCCCGTTGTCAACCTCCTGCCGTTCTCCATGGCTGTCGTCTTTCTCAACTGGTGGTGGGACAACAATGACGCCAAGGAACGTAACCGTGAAAAGCGCGATAAGAAAGTAGTCGCCCTCAAGAAACGCCTGGCCCTCCTCGTCCGGCGGGAGCGAGAGCTTGCCAAACAGTCTGCTAAAATACTAAGTACCTAACACACACCTATGCCCAAGCCTTTCGTGCTCCTGTTCGTGGCCGTGTTCGGGACGATGCTCGCTCTCGGCCTGCCGGAGACGGCATCCGCCCAATTCAATTACCAGCCGATGGAGAACCTCCCGGGCTTCGAGGGCGACAATATCGCCGACTTCCCGACCTACGTGGTCGACCTCTACCGTCTCGGCATCTGGATCGTGGGTCTCTCGGCCATGCTGATGATCGTCATCGGCGGCTTTATGTATATGTCGAGCGCCGGCAACACCTCGCGCATCAGCACAGCCAAGACCATCATCTGGGACGCCATCATCGGACTCGTCATCGCCCTGACCGCCTGGCTGATGCTGAACGTCATCAACCAGGATCTGCGCGATCTGAGACTTGACAATGTCCAGTTCCAGCGATCGCAATTCAACATCACAATCAACGGCGGCGGCGGAGGTGCCGCCTCGGCCTCGAATGCGGCTATTAATGCGCCAATCACCACCGGGGTCGTGGGTCAGGCTCAAACGGATATACAACAAGCCCAGCAACAATTTTCCCAAGGCGGTTTCTGGAATAACGTGCTCGGGGCAGGAAACACTATCCTCGGAGCAGGGGGGGTATTGGCTGCTCCTGTTGTAGGGGCAGCTGAGGGCGTTATAAATGGTATAGGGACTGGTGCTGGCATTGTTTACTGTGCGTTTAGTTCAACATGTCAGAATAGTTGGGACGCGATCAGGGGATCATTGCCCTTCTAAATAAACGCTGGCGGTTTTTGATGTTCGAGTACATATGAAAAAGTGGCTGGTCATTGGAGGGGGCCTGTTTCTTCTGTTCCTCATTCTCGGGGCTGTTTTTGGTGATGATGCGCCCCAAAACCAATCGGGAGGAAACGCTGCGCCCCAACCCCGGATCATCCGCTACCAGTTGTCCACCGTCATAGGCAGTACCGTCCTCTCCCCGCGATATTCGGACGACGGCGGCCTGATATGGTACTATTCCGCGGCCGATACCAGCCTGAAACGCCTGGATGTGGTCTCCGGCACTGAGACAGTGCTCCAGAAAATCGGTATTTTCCCGAACGAAGTTGTCTGGTCGCCCCGGAACAGCCAGGCGGTTTTCGCCCATCAGGAAGTGGGCAGGCAGGCCGCGTGGTACCTGGCCAGCTTCAACAGCGGCAGTGTCACGCCCCTCAAAGAAGGCCTGGAAAATCCCACCTGGACCTCGGGCGGGGACAGGCTGTTTTACAAATTCTATTCCCCGGGGGATAAGGAGCGGAGTTTGAACGTTTCTGATCCCGACGGTAGCAACTGGCGCAAACTGATCGATATCAGCCTGCGGTCCATCTCGACCGCCCCGCTCGAGGGCAATCTGGTGGCCGCCTGGCCGGCGCCGTCTTCCCGGATGGAGGGCGGCTACTATACCATCGACACGGCGACGGGGGCCTCGCAGAAAGTGCTCGGGGGCGGTTACGGGGCGGATTACCTGCCGCACCTCAAGTCCAAGAAGATCTTCATCAGTCGACTGAGACAGGCGGGAGGCGACATGGTTTCGGCCGTAGCCAACGCCGACGGCTCGGGGTACCGCGAACTTTCCTTGGCGACTTTCGCTGCCAAGACCGCCTGGAGCCAGGACGGCGCCACACTCTATATGGCCGTCCCCAAATTCATCCCCGTCAACAGCCGTCTGCCGGAAGACTTCCTGAGCGGCTCCCTCGCCACCCAGGACGCCTTCTGGGCCGTCGATATCAATACAGGCGCCACCACCCTCCTCTACGATCCTTCCACGGAGAACCGGACCATCAACGCCGACCGCCTGTTCGTCGACAGCCAGGGCCGGTTGTATTTCGTGAACCGCTACAGCGGGCACCTCCACCGCCTCGACCCTGTCATGGAGACGCCCGAGGAATGAGACCGGGATGATATAATGGGGGAAAACCGACCGATAACACAAACCCCATGAAAAAGGTCTTTCTTTCCCTGCTCTCGCTCTTCGTGGTCACATTTGTCGCCTGGGGAGTCTACGCCTTCCTTGGTAGTACCAAAAAAGACCAGGCCGCCGACATACCTGATCCGGCCGCTCCGGGGCAGAATCTCCTTCCCAACCAGTCTGTCGAGACGTTCACTGCCCTCTCCGAGGGCATGGTTCTCGGCCCGTCCGTCGACGCCTCCGGCGAGGCGCTGTACTACATCTCACCGGACACCCGCTACGTCCAGAAAGTCAACCTGGCCACGGGCACAGCCGAACCCATTGGCGTGCTCAACTTCACACCCTCGAAAATCTACTGGTCTCCCGACCATACCCAGGTCCTGGCCGAGGAACGCCAGGGCCAGGCCCGCCAATGGTACCTCCTCACCTTGGCCACCAAGACGGAACTCCCGCTCAAAAAAGGCATGGAGAGTCCGGCTTGGATCGACAACGGGACCCATATCTTCTACAAGTTCTACTCGCCCGAGCCACCGGAGCGGAGTTTGAACGTCTCCGATCCGGACGGAGGAAATTGGAAGAAGCTGGCCGTGACCGACGTGCCGTTCCTGGACGTCGCCCCACTCGGGACCGGAGGCACGCTCCTCCTCTGGAACCGCGGCAGCGCTCTTGAGGAAAGCCTGCTCCGCTCCATCAATACCACGAGCGGGGAAGTAACCTCTGTCTTCACCGGAAAATACGGAGCGGAGTACCTCCCCAGTCCCGACGGCAGCCGGATCCTCGTCAGCCACATAGACCAGAAGAACGGACAAGGCCTCACCCTGGCCACCATCAACCCTCAGGGCGGAGAATACCGCGGTCTCGGCATCGCCACCCTGGCGACCAAGGTGACTTGGTCCAAGGACGGCCGCTCGCTCTACTACGCGGAGCCTGCCCCACTGCCTTCGGGAGCCACCATCCCCAACGACTACTACGGCTCGCTCCGGACCAAGGACTCGTTCTGGCGCATCGATCTCGAAACCGGCAACAAACAACCTGTTGTGCCGCTCGAGAAGATCACCCAGAGCCTCGACGCCACCAATCTCATCGTGGACGAGGACGAACAATTCCTCTACTTCGTGAACCGCTACGACGGCAAGCTGTACCGGCTCTTCATCGAACGTTAGGAGTTTTTCGATTGGCGGCGATCAACCCCAAGGCGAGAAAAATCCAGAACTGATACGCCAGGTCAGTCCGCCAGTACGGCGTATCGAATACCCCCTGGACGAGGACCGTCGCCAGCCATCCGAGACAGAGGGCCGCCATCCCGCCTGAGGCGGGATTTTTCATGGAGTGGAAAACGGCGCACGCCCAACTCCAGAGCATGAGGACGAATCCGGCGGCGCCGAGCAGACCGAGCGAGAGCCAGAACATAAGGATAAGGTTGTGTGGGGTCGGTACCGCCCATTCGAGATAGGGGAGGAAGTAGTGCTGGTATTCGAGATATGTCTCCTGGAAACGCCCAAGACCGATGCCGAGCATCGGATGGTCGGAAAGCATCCGGCCGGCGGCCTTCCAGATCATCAGCCTTGAGTCGAGGGACGAGCGGCCGGAGCCGTCGAACCAGTGGGCGAGCTTCGGGTTGTCCGTCTGGGTCAGGAGCGCCAGCCCGCCCAACGTACAGACGATCGCCAACAAGAGAGCGGCGCGGCGGAAAGACGCCTGTCCGGCATACCACCCCACCACTGCCCCGCCGATGACCAGGGAAAGCCAGGCGGTGTACGAATAGGTGTGCCAGAGCGCGACGAGGCTTACCCCCGATCCGATGAGCAGAAGGCTCCTCGTCCAGCCCGGCCTCGCCGTCCGAAAGAGGTACCATCCGACGAGAGCGGAGACCGACACGTGCATGGCGAGAAGGTTGGGCGACGCAAAAACCCCCTGAAGTCTGCCATCGAACGTCAGCTGGTCGTCCGCGAGGAAAAAGAGGGAGACGAGAGCGGTAGCGGTTACGCCGCCCCACAGTCCCGTGAGCATCGCCGTGGTGCGGCCACGTTCCCCAAGGACGAGCGCCGTCCAGCCGAGAAGAATTGGGAAACCGAACCAGGCCTTGGCGATACCAAGCGCCCTTTCGGTCGCCGGGAAGGCGATCAGAGACAGGCCCATGCCGGCCAGCATCAGCACCGCTCCCGATACACACCAGGGATGGTCGCGAAGAATCCGGAGGCTCCCAGAGAAAGCCTCCGGTCCGTACCGGAGGGCGGTCCCAAGCGCGAGCGCCAGGACGGCCGCCTCACTCCAGTACACGGGCAGACCGGCGACATCCCACCGCCACTCGGGGCTGGCCGCGAGAAAAACGGCGGCCAGGAACCCGGGGGTGATCAGTTTATTTCCTATCGGCATACCGTGGGGCGGAAAAGACGAGGGCGGAGAGAAGAAGTAAGAGCGGCAGCACGTGGACTGAAAAAAGCGGGCTTTCAAAGACGGAGTGGGCGGCAAAAACAGCGATGCCGGCGGCCGCGCCGCGAGCGAAACCGTCTCGACTCCGGAGCCCCTCCCAGAGCCCGGCCGCGATGAACAGACCCAGGGAGAGGACGGCGATGAAGCCGGCTTCGGAAGCCACATCAAGATAGAGGCTATGGGCGGTGTACGGCTCCCGATAATCCGCAGACGGCATCACAAACAAGGGGAAATTGCCGAGCCCCACCCCGACCAAGGGACTGCTGGCGAATGCCCGGGCTCCGGCCTCCCACATCTCGAGCCGCCCCTGGTTGGACCCCTCGCCGATGTGGAAAGCTGACCAGAGCCGCGTGCCGACAGGGCTCCAGGGCGAAAGCACGCCGGCCAACAAGACGCTCCCAATGAACAGGGCGGTGAGGGAACGGCGTGAGAGCCCGCGGAGCGCGACTTCCTGGAGACCAGCATAGGCGAGGCCAGCCAGAAGCCCGAGATACCCGCCCCGCGAAAAGGTGAGGGAATCGGCAAGCACCAGGAATGCCCCCGCGGTCCACCAGAAACGCCGTTCGGTTGGTCGGTGCCAACCGATGACAGCGGCGGCGAGACCAAGCATCCCAGCATAGTAGGCGAGGATGTGTGGGTCGGGAAAGAACGCGCTGGCCCGGAGGAGCGTGGTCCCGCCAACATTCACGAGCAGGCTGGAATAATGAGCGGCTGTCTCGGCGATTTCCCCGCCGAGAAAAAAGGGCTGGACGGCCGTGTGCCATACGTCACGCACCCGCTCGAGCGACCAGACGAATTGCGCGCCAAACTGGAGGAGGCCGACGCCTGCGGCGGCGAGACCGCCCCAGACCGTCCCGCCAAGCAGCCGGCCCCGGAAATCCGGACGTTCCTGAAAGAGGGCGACGAGCATCCAGGGAAGGAAGGCAAAACCGGCGAGGAAGACCGCCTTACGCAGGGCCCAGCCCGGCTCCTCGGCGAAAAGTACCGAAAAGAACATCCAGAAGAGGAAACTCGCCCAATACCATGCCGCCCCCTGCCAGAAGAAGACCACGCGGCTGACAAGCGCCAGGCCGATCCAAACGACCGTAAGGAGGATGAAGACGGGTCGGACGAGAGCGATCGAGCCGCCAGGAAATGCCACGGCGAATTGGAAGGGAAGACAGGCGTAGAGGAGGATGAGGGAGCGCTGGAGTAATGACATAAGGCAAAGAGGATGGTTCAGCGGCCGTGCCAGAACCGGCGCAGGATCCGGACGCACCGCCCCTCCCAGGCCGGCCGGTGCTTGGCGAAATACTTGTCCTGGGAGAGGAAGTATTCCTTTTTCTGGGCCAGAAGCGACGGCGAGCTCTGCCCGCCCACGTGTTCGACACGGTACTCCGGCCAATACTCTACCGAAAGCCCAGCCATCCTGGCCCGACGGCAGAGATCGATGTCCTCGAAATAGAGGAAGAACCGTTCATCGAAACCGTCGAGGCGCTCGAATGTTCGGCGGAGCAGGAACATGGCCGCGCCGCTGACCCAGGCGGCGGGACGGCGCGTCGGGGACAGCCAGATCCGTCGGCTGCGGGGCAGCCCAAGATTGTTGGCCAGAAGATCGATGAGATTGACCTCGCTGCCCGCGGCCCAGGCCTGGGGACGTCCATCCGCACCCACAAGACCCAGTCCCACGACCCCGCGTTTCGGATCGGTCTGTAAATAGTCAGACACTTGGGTCAGGTCGCCTGGCAGAAAACGGGAGTCGGGGTTGCACAAACCGAGAACGGTGCCTCGCGCCTCGCGGGCACCCAGATTGACCGCCCGACCAAAACCGAGGTTGACGCCATCGCCCACGATGCGGAAGGCGTGCCGTCTACAAAGCTCCGAGAGGTGGCCGGTCTCATCCCGGTCATTGTCGACCACGATGATTTCGTATTGATCCGGAACAAGGCCGGTGCGGGGAACGGACCCGAGCCAACTCGCGAGATGGTCTGCACTCCGATAATTGACGACGATGAAGGAAAAAAGTGGGTTCATAGGGACGAGTCGCGGTAGGCCCGGGCCACCTGCCGGACCGATTCGGAACGCGGGAAAAGCGTACGGTCGATTCGGTTTTTGGCCTGCCGCAAAAAAAGGAAGAGTCGTTGGGGGAGGCGCACCGATGACGGGGTATGTGTCCTGAAGAATTGGATGCCGGAGCGCACCAGCCAATAGAGCTTCTCCGGGTTGTCTGTATTGCTCCGCTCCTCATGGAAGATGCGGGCCTGAGGATCGACCATCAGCCGGTAGCCGGCACGCTGGAAACGACACGAGAGGTCGGCGTCCTCGTAATACAGAAAATACCGCTCGTCGAACATGCCTGCCCGCTCGAGGGCGCTCCGGACAAGGAGGGGGGCGCAGCCGGACAGCGACTCCGTGGGATACGGACGGCGCGAAATCGTGCGTCGAATGTGCGTCACCCGCATCCGGATCCATCGGATGCGGGCGCCGGCGAACCAGACCGATTGGTCCGGGGAGAGGACGAGGGGGCTAACCGCTCCGACGCGCGCGTCGGCTTCGCAGGCCTCGACCAGCGAGACGAGGGCCTGGGGGTCGACCCAGGCGTCCTGGTTGACCAACCAGACGTACGCGGCGCCCGCCTTGAGCGCCGAGCGGATACCGACGTTGTGGCCGGCGCCGAAACCAAGGTTCCGACCGTTCTCGAAGAAATGGATGGATGGATAGCGTCTTTTCAACGCCTCGAGTGAGCCGTCGGTAGAGCCGTTGTCGATGACAGTGATGGTCTTCTCGGAATACTCGAGAGCCAGAAGGGAATCAAGGCACCGGGCGGTCAGCTCGAGCCCGTTGTAATTGAGAACCTGGATGGCGACAAGCGGCTGGGGCATGGGGTTACGCTCAAGGGGATGAGGCGCCCTCCGCGCCGCGTGACAAACCGGCTGGTCAGCCTTGAAAAGCCCGTCAGGGCTCGACTTGGAATTCCTCGTGGGGTGCAACATCGCGGTCGCGGGCCACCAGCATCCGCAGTTCTCCGAGATGCACGGCCCGCGTGAACCAGAGTGCCAGGGCGTACAAAACCATGCCGAGGATGAGCACGGGGGCGATGGGCCAGTGTTTGATGACGGTCAGGCCGGCCCCCATGATGAGGGCGGCGGCGGCGATCCGGGCACCGCTCTCGATGGTCGGCCGGAAACCGACGTGTCTGACGATGAAGAAGAGTCCGATGGCGGCCACGAGAAATTCGGTGGCTACCGAGATCCAAGCCGCCGCCATGTAGGCGTACTGCTTGATAAAGAGGAGGTTGGCTGAAATATTGAAGGCGGCCACCCAGATCAGGGCCTTCATCAGTCGGGTCTGTTGGTTGGCCACGATGAGAATGGCGTTGAAGAGGTTGCCGAAAAAGATGAAGATGAGAGCGAAGATGAGGACGCGCAGGACCCCTGCCGACGCCGCGAAGCCTTCGCCGCCGACCAGTCGGACCAGTTCATCGGCCAGCACGAGCCCGCCGACCAGGAGGGGCGCCAGGAGGATGAAGAAAACCTTGAGGGTCTTGTTGGCCACGAGATCGAATTTCTCACGCTCAGCATGGATGTAGCGCGACAGGATGGGCAGCACGAGACCGACCACCATGGCTGGGAAGAAGGTGAGATTCTCGATGATCTTATAAGCCAGATTGTAGATACCTACCGCGGCTGGGGTGGAAAACAGGGAGAGGAGGATGGTGTCCATCTTGAAGTACGCGAAGGTGATGATGGCCGCCCCGCCCACGGGGAGCGACTCGCGGAGGAACTGTTTCCAGAACTGGACGTCAAAAACGAGACTAAAAGGACCGAAGCGCCTCGCCATCAGGAGAACGGCGGTGATATTGAAAGCCATGTAGGCGAGGAGCGAGCAGGCCACGACGATGAATCCGAGATCCCAGTACGCGGCGGCGGCGATGACTCCCAGTTGGACGGTCTTGCCGACGAGCTCGATGGCCGACACCCGGTACATCATGAGGTGCTTCTGGAACAAGCCGTTCAGCGTGAGCGACCCGGAGGCGAAGACGAAGGCGGCTCCAGCGATGATGATGGCGGCCCGCACCTCGCCCGGGTAGGGAAGCCACCACACGAAGGCCGGGATGAGGCTGAAGATGACAAGGGAGGCGAGAAAGCGGAGAGCCAGCACCCGGGACATGATCCGGCCCTCGTCCGCTCCTGGGCGGCCGAGCTCGCGAGCGGTCACGGTGGCCAGCCCAAAGTCCCCGATGGCGTTGAAAAAAGCGAAAAACGCCAGCATGGTGGCGTAATGGCCGAAACCGTCCTGCCCGAGGTACCGGGTGAGGACACCGATGGCCGCCAGCGCCAGTATAGTGGCGCAGACCTTGGCCAGGGAATTCAGCACGACATTCATGGCTATCCGGCGCGCGAGAGGCATAGGGAGGGAGCGGGATACGGTGTTTTCATTATAAGCCAAAGGCCTCCTTCCATACGATGCGGAGGAGGCCTTGTCCCGATGGAAAGGAAAAGGACGGTTAGGCGGCTTCGGGAGCCTCGAGGCCGGCCGTCGGGGCGGGCTTGACGGCCACCTTGCGCTCGTCGCCCTGGCCCACGCTTTCGGTCACCACCCGCGCGTCCTGGGCGAGAGCGGTGTGCACCACCTTGCGCTCATAGTTGGACATGGGCCGCAAAAACGCCGGTGCGCCGAGACGGAGCGCTTCTTCCGCCGCTTCAGCGGCCTCCCGGAAGAGGACCTCCTGCTTCCCGGCCCAGTAGGCGTTGATGTCGACGGTAAAGGAGGTGTCCTCGATACCCTTGTGTCGTGCCAGAAGCCGCAGCAGGTGTTGGAAGGCTAGGAGATTAACCCCGCGCTGGCCGATCAGGAGATTGGAGTCGTTCTCCACGCTGACGGTGACGACGAAAGATCCTTGGACGGGAGTACCAGCCGGCTCTACGGACACAGAAGCCGCAAACCCCATCCGCTCCAGCAGCTCAATGGCCAAAAGGCGTGCGGTTTCTCGGGCTTCGGTTGGGACAAGGGGGGTTTCCATAGGTTTTCAAGCGTTGGAAGGGGAGGCTTTCCTGGCCGTTTCAGCGGTCAAAAGCCGTTGTTGAATGATAGCAAAAATCGTGGACACAAGCCAATACAAGGACAGTCCGGCCGGGAACGTGGCACCGATCCAGAGAGTGAGGAGCGGACCAATGTAAAGCATCTGCTTCATCATCATCTGGGTTGGGTCCGGCTCCGGTTTTCCCTGCGTCGCTGGGGTCTCGGGCGGCATCAGCATCTTGGTCTGCCAGTACTGGGCAGCAGCCGTCAGCACAGCAAAGAGGAGGTTGGGTTTGGAAAGGTCCACGAGACTGAGGAAAAAGTGGTTGATCTGACCGGGATTGGCGACGACGGCGTAGAGGTCGGCCGGATTGACCGTCAGACCGTTACTGGTGATGCTGATGATCACGCGGTAAATGGTGATGAGGATGACCAGCTGGATGATAAGAGGCAGGCATCCGGCCGCCGGATTAACCCCGTTTTCCTTGTAAAGAGACATGAGCCGCTTGGCCTGCTCCTGCTTGTCCTTCTTGTAGCGCTCCTGGACTTCCTTGATTTTGGGTTGGAGGGCCTGGAGAGCTTTTTGGGATTGGATCTGCTTTTTGGAAAGGGGGTAGAGGGCGAATTTGAGGACTAGGGTGAGGGCGATGATCGCCACCCCAAAATCCCCCCAAGGGAAGACATTATAAAAAAAGACCAGGAGGTTATAGATCGGCTGGTAGATGAGGGCGTGGAAAAATTCTCCCATAAAATCCTTTATTTAAGCCATGATAAGTCTGTTTTTCGCCAGAATCCGGCCTATGGCAAGCTGGATGGTTTCCACATCAAGCGTTTCCGGGCGAAAACGGTACATTATCAGGATATCATAGCCAGGAGACAGCTGGGTAAGATAAAAACGGACCCCCTCCCGGGCAATCCGTTTCGCTCGATTCCGATCCACAGCCTTCGGAAAATGCTTCTTTGAAGCCACAAAAGCGAATTTTGAGGCTTTTGCCGCCTGGATTTCCCTGGGCAGCCATTTGAAGAGGATCGGGCCGTCAGCGGCCGATCGTCCTTGGCGGGCGATGGTTGCAATCCGGGTTTGGTTGGCCAGGCGGAATCCCCTTGGCATCATAGGCCGGGATAGAAACGCTAGGCGGAAAGGCGCTTCCGCCCCTTTTGACGGCGGCGCTTCAGCACCTGTCGGCCGTCCTGGGTGGCGCTCCGTTTCCGGAACCCATGGCGGCGCTTGCGGCGGATCTTTTTGGGCTGAAAAGTGCGTTTCATACGCAAAAGAAAGGTAACGACTTTGGCTAGTGTAGGCTATCCGAGAGAAAAAGTCAAACTTTTCAACTTATCGAAGGCCTTTTCCACGGAGTATCGGACCTGTCAAGCCGACCACTATTTGAAGTTATCCACATTTTCCTTGGCTTATCCACACTTTTTTCACATTTTGGCTCTAGTAAGAGGAAAAATGGGGTGATATAATCAATCAACCCACTCTTCCGCCAGCCCTATGGACCATCAGGAACTCTGGAAAGCCGCTCTTGGGGAAATAGAGCTGGCCATTTCCAAGGCCAACTTCAATACCTGGTTTAAGAACACCAACATCCTCTCCAATGAGAACGGCCAGGTGGTAATCGGCGTGCCGAGTGGTTTCGCCAAGGAATGGCTTGAAAACAAGTACAACCACTACATCCTCCAAGCCCTCCAACGGCACGATGGGACGGTGAAGGGGATTAATTGCATCATCTATACCCCTCCCCGCCACAATGAGGCTCCTGCGGCGGGCCGTAGCATAGACGCGGTCCGTCCCAAGGAAACCAGACCGACGGCGACTGTTGTCTCCACGCCAGCACCAACTCAAGCCCGCGCTTCTGCCGCCCGGACGACAGGTTCAACCTCAATCACCCTCAACCCCCGTTATACCTTTGAGAGTTTCGTGGTGGGTGAGAACAACGATCTGGCTCGAGCGGCATGTGTGGCGGTGGCTGAACACCCCGGCACCACCTACAACCCCCTCTTCATCTACGGCGGGGTGGGTTTGGGAAAAACCCACCTCCTCCAGGCCATTGGCAACCACATCCTCTCCCAGGCTAAGGGGGTGCACATCCACTACACCACTTCCCAAGATTTTACCGACAAGATTATCGAGGCCCTCCAAAACAAGGCCATCCGGGAATTCCTGGACCAGTACCGACATATCGACATTCTCCTCATTGATGATATTCAGTTCCTTTCCGGACGCGAGAAGACCCAGGAGATTTTCTTTAACATATTCAACTCCCTCTACCAGCTCAACAAACAAATTGTGATGACGAGCGACCGTCCTCCCCAAGCCATCCCCACCATTGAGGACCGTCTGCGCTCCCGCTTCGCGAGTGGTATGATCGCCGATATCAACCGCCCAAGCCTCGAGACGAGGATGGCTATTTTGAGGCTTAAAATAAAGGAAAAATCGATAAAACTAGATGATGAGTCACTCCGTTTCATCGCGGAACAGATGGTCAATAACGTGCGTGAGCTTGAAGGGGCGTTGAATCGAGTGGTTGCGGCCTGCGAACTCCAAGGCCTTGTCCCAGACCTCGGCCTGACGGAGCGCATCCTCTCCCCCCTCGTCACCCAGACCAAGAAAACCCTCAATAAAGAGCGGGTGGCGGAGGTAGTGACGGAGTTTTTCCACCTTCCAAATGGAGAACTAATGAAAAAGACCCGTAAAAAGGAAATAGTGGAGCCGCGCCAGATCGCCATGTTCCTGATGCGTCAGGAATTGGGGCTCCCCCTCTCAGCCATCGGGAAGTTCTTTGGCGGCAAAGACCACACCACCACCCTACACGCTTGTGAAAAAATAGAGAAACGTATCGATGATGATAGTGGGTTTGCTGAGGAAATCAAACAGGTGCGGGAGCGGTTGTACCAAGAACAGCTTCCAACACATTAAGGTTTGGATGTGGAGAAGGTGTGAATAAGCATTCTTCTGAGTTGGAGAAGAGTTGGAGTGGTTGTGGAAAAACAAACACTTATCCCACCCCCTCAACCGCACTGTGGAGAATGTGTATGATAGGGACCCCCTTATCCAACCAATAAAAACAAAAAAATCCTTTTATAGGGAGAGGTTACGGGATTTTCCACAAATACACACCTTTAGTGATAGTAGTAAAGATTATTTAATTTAAATTACTCTAAATACTATTAGATTACGGATATGAAATTGACATGCACTCAGGAGAATCTCCGTAAAGCGGTAGCGGCAGCGGAACGCGTCGTGGGCCGGCAAGCCACCCTCCCTATCCTTGGGAACTTCCTTCTTGAGACTGAAAACGGGCGCCTCAAGATTTCAGCCACCAACCTTGAGTTGGGTTTGTTGGTGTGGGTGGGGGCAAAGGTGGTTGAGGAGGGGCGGGTGACGGTTCCTGCCCGACTTCTCTCTAGTTTTATCGCCAATCTCCCCGCGGATGAGGTGGTGACAATGGAAAGTGAGGGGCAAACCCTCCATGTGTCTGGTGGGCGGTACCGCGTGCGTATCAATGGTTTGGACGCCAAAGACTTTCCATTAATGCCGCAACCCAAAAACACCACCCCACTTATCCTTCCTGCCCAAGCTTTCAAACAGGCCCTCTCCCGCATTCTCCCTTGTGTAGCTACTCAGGAAACACGGCTGGAATTGATGGGAGTAAGTGTTTTGTTTGGAAAGAAGGGGATTGATTTGGCGGCCACTGACAGTTTCCGGCTAGCTGAGGATGTGTTGGTTTTTGATTGGGGTGGGAATCAGGCGCTTACCCAAATCATCATTCCTGCCCACACCCTCGCTGAAGTGGTCCGTGGCGTCGACGTGAACACCACTGAAGTCAAAATGATCGTCGAGGAAAACCAGCTTTTCTTCGATGTGGATGGGGTGCGCATCGTTTCTCGCCTTATTACCGGGAGATTTCCCGACTACAAGCAAATCATTCCCGAACGCTTCGCGACCAATGTGGGGGTGGATCGGGAATTGTTTGTGAGGGCTGTGCGGATCGCCTCTCTCTTCGCCTCAGGAACCGCCCGCGAGGTGGTTTTAAAGGTACGGCCTAAGGAGAGTTTAATGGTGGTGGAGTCCCGTTCCCAAGAAAGCGGTGAAAACCAAACCAAAGTCCCACTCCGTGTCGTATCTGGTGACGCCGACGGGGAGTATATCTTCAATGCCCAATACCTCATGGACGGCATCCAATCGGTAGGCACCGACGAAGTGTTGCTTTGTGTGAATGAGAATATCGCCCCAGCCGCCTTAAAACCATCTCAGGACGGCTCTTCGAATGAAAATAGGTTCCTCTATATCCTCATGCCCATCCGCGCCTAAAAGCGCATTGCAAGGCCTTCAACAGATATGCAGAAGCTTTCCCGGCTCATCAACCAAAAACAACCCAGCGACCCTGCAGGGGAGCGGATGGGGGGATTGGTATCTGGGCCGCCCGCGCTGGATGAAAAAACTATTTTTTACGTGTTTCAGACGCTGGTACGGCGTGAATATGGAGCGCGTGGCTCGGTGGCCCTCACCCCCCAACGGTACCATGAACACATCCTGTTTGTTTCGGCGGGGAACGCCCTGTGGGCCCATGAATTCACCTCACAAGCAGACCGCTTCCTCACCCTCTTGAACGACGAGCTGGGGCGTGAGGCTGTGCGGGGTGTGAGGGTCAAGCACCGATACGCTGGATGAACACTCCCCAACAAAAATCCCAACCATTAAGAGGTTGGGATTGGATCGTATCGCTGGGCGGAGGATTTAGAAACTCACCTGCATCTCAGCCTCATCTTTGGCCTCGTTGCCGTTTTTGTCCTTGACCCTGACCTGGATGGTCACCGTCGAGCCGTTTTTGCCGGCCGGGATCTCGTATTCGACGCTGTAAGGCTTGCTCCCCGTTGAGCCGGCCCCGTCACCATCCACTTCGTAACTGACCGACTCCACTCCGTACGGGGCGCTCACATCCACTGAGAGGGTGACTTTCTGGGAAGAGGTCGAACCCGGGGTCTTGAGTGAGATCTTAGGCTTGTATTTCGAGAAGTCGTCCTCACGGCATTCGTCTTCCGGTGGAGCGTCGATGATAGTGCCCTTTTCGTCCTCGTAGTATTTTTCAACCGCCTTCTCCCAGTTCTTGTATTGGGGGTCATTGGAAGGTTTCTCGGGGATGGGACCTCTCGGGTCGCTCCGATCCACATAATAGAGGATGGAGTGGGCGTTGATGAAGTCCCGCTTTTTCACCTCGCTTTCGGGGCAGTATTTGTTCGCCTTGCAATACTGGTCCTTTTCACCCGGAATCTCGCACACTTTCATGTTCTTGTCCTGCTCAATCTTGCCGGAGAGGAGCGGCTTGGTAGTCTTGCCTTCCCCCTCACCGATGTAGTCGTCGGGATTGTAGGTGGGGAACTTGTCCGGCGCGTAGTTGGCCAGCGCCTTATCCATATAGGCGCGCCAGATAGGCGCGGCCACGACCGATCCGTCGGCCCCTTCGGCCATGGAGGCGTTGTCGTTGTTGCCCACCCAGACCCCTGTCACGAGATTGGGCGTATAGCCGACTGTCCAGGCGTCCCGGAACTCGTTGGTGGTGCCCGTCTTGACCGCCACCTGGCGGTTGTCGAAGCGGAGTGGATTGTTTTCCCCGAAGATCCAGGCCCGGTTTCCGTTGTCCGAAAGGACGGCGTCGAGCATGGCCACGTATTTCTCTTCGACCACCCGCTCCCCGCCATTGTCCCGGTACTCCTCCAAAACTGCGCCGCTCTGGTCGGTCACCTTGAGGATGGCGGTTGTTGGGCGTTTGACGCCGCCCGCGGCCAAGGTGCCGAAAGCGCTCGCGTGGTCGAGGAGCTTCACCTCCCCACCCCCCAAGACCAGCGAAAGGCCATAACGGTCCGGCTGGTTTAAAGTGGTGATGCCGAGGCTTTTGGCGATGGCGATGGCGTCTTTCACTCCGACGAGGTAGAGGGTTTGCACGGCCGGGATGTTGAGTGAGCCGCCGAGCGCCTTGGCCATCGTGACCATGCCGTTGAATTTGCCGTTGTAGTTCTGGGGTTCGTACGATTTACCGTCCTCCGTCTCGAAATTCATCTTGACGTCGTAGAGGATGGTTTCCGGCAGATAGCCCTTGGTGAAGGCGGTGAGGTAGACGTACGGCTTGAAAGAGGAGCCGGGCTGCCGGTCGCGGATGGTGACGTTCACCTGGCCGTCGATGGTCTGGTCGAAATAATCCTTGGAGCCGACCATGGCGAGGATGTGGCCCGTCTTGGGATCGAGGGAGACGAGGGCGGCGTTGTTTGCCCGGAGGCGCAGGTTTTTGGCTGCGCCCTCACGGACGGCGGCCTCGGCGATCTGCTGCTTCTCCCAGTCGAGGGTGGTGTACACTCGGAGGCCGCCCTGTTCGACCGCCTGCTCGCCGTACTTCTCTTCCAAGTACTCCTTAACGTACATTACGAAATGCGGAGCGTCGATCTTTTCGCGCTGGGGTCGGAGCTTGTCGAAAACAGGAACAGACTTGGCTTCGCGGGCCTGATCGGCGCTGATGTAGCCGAGGCGGGCCATCTGGTCGAGGGCGTATTCCTGGCGCGCCTTCAGCTCCTCGCGCCGGGAACCGTAGGGCGAGTAGCGGCTGGGGGCTCTCGGAAGCGAGGCGAGGAGCGCCGATTCGTCCAGAGTGAGCTCGCGGGCGTGCTTGCCGAAGAAAGTCTGGGCCGCCGCCTCGATGCCGTAGGCGTTGGAACCGTAAGGGATCTCGTTCAGGTACATGCCGAGGATTTCGTCCTTGGAGAATTTCTGCTCGATTTCAAGGGAGAGGATGAGCTCCTTGACCTTGCGGGCGAGGGTCTTCTCGTTGGTAAGGAGCGAGTTCTTCACGAACTGCTGGGTGATGGTGGACGCGCCCTGGGCCGCCGAGAGGTGACGGATGTCGGCGACAATGGCACGCAGGATGGAACGCGGGTGGACCCCGAAATGCTCGTAGAAGCTCTGGTCTTCCAGGGTGATGGTGGCGGCCCGGACCGACTCGGGGATGTCGCCAAAAGGGATGACGGTGCGTTTCTCCTCCCCGTGCACTTCGTAGAGGACGTGTTCGCCGGTACGATCGTAAATCTTGGTGGATTCGGCGATGACACGTTTATTGATCTTGCCGGGACTGGGCAGATCCTTGGCCACGTAGGCGAAGACAGCCACGACCGCGGCAAAGCCGAGGCCTCCGGTCCAGAGGATGATTTTCTTGGCGATGCGCCAACGCTTGGTCCGGCGGGCGGTCCGGAAGGGATCCGGCAGGAGGCCGGGGCGCGAGCGTTTCGGTAAGCGGAAAGAAAAGTCCCGGAAAGCCATAGAAAAGGATGGTTCGGTACCTCCTACTATCCCGTATTTGCGGTCCGCTGTAAACCCGACGTGGGCAGGCGCGGCTTGTTTGAAGCCCGTTTCCTTATTTCTCGACGTCGATGAGGAATTCCCCCAGGTTGCGGCGGCCGATGATGGCTGGGTATTTCAGGCCGGCCCGGTCGATGATGGAGACTTTGGCGCTCATCTCGACGTTGCCGAGGAGGAGGGTGACGCGTACCATCGGCCGGTAGGTGTTGCCGTTGGACGCCTTGGTGATGACGGTTCCAGCCAGATCGGGGATATCGCCGAGCCGCTTCTGACGCTCCTCTCGGGTGAGTTGGGAGGCGGCATCGTAGTCGAGTCCGGCCGCGTGGAAGGACGCCAGCACGTGCCCGTAGCCGAGGGCGTGGGCGAGATTGTCGTCGATGGCGCTGAAGCCCGCTCCGGTGTCGATCTTGGCCTCTACCTCCACGGTCTTCCCCTCCTTGCCGACGAGAGTGATCTTTTCAATTGCCCCGATGATCTTCTTGCCCGAGATACCCTCCACCCCTTCCTTGATCTCGCCGCCGAAGAGGTCCATCCCGACGCGCACTCCACGGGCAGTGCTCTTGATGGATAGGCCGCTCACCCGGCGCAGCCGGCTAGCCAGGCCTTCGCGGTTGGCCAGCTGGATGGAAAGGCCGGGCCGCGCGTTCAGTTCGAGGAGGACCGGTCCCTGGTCCCGGTCGATGGCGATGTCGGCCCCAAGGAAGCCCAATCCCGAAGCTTTTTGGGCGTCCACCGCCATCCGTAGGATGTCTTTCCAATAGGGGATGCGGATGCCGGAGAGGGAAAGACGGGTGCCGGGCAGGAAGTCGATATACGACTGCTTGCGCCAGATGGCGCTTGTGGTGATACCGAGCGCGAGATCGATGCCCACGCCCACGGCGCCCTGCTGGAGGTTGGCCTTGCCCTGGGATTCCCGCGTCGGGAGGCGAAGCATGGCCATCACCGGCACGTGGTTGAAAACGATGACGCGGATGTCAGGGATGCCCTTGAAGGTGTAGGGCTTGAAAGGCTTGAAGAGCTTGACGCGCTCCTCGAAAAAGGCGATGTCGGGAACGCTGGAAAGTGAATACGAGCCGTCCAGGATGTTGCGGATGTGGGTCCGGAGATCTTCAGCGGAAACGAGCGAACCATCGGCCTTGATCCAGGTGTTGGGACGGTCTTTTTTCTTGCCGTAGACGACCACGATGCCCTCGCCGCCGAAACCACGGTTGGGCTTCAGGGCGAAACTTTGCGGGAGCGTCCCCCAGTCGAACATTTCCAGTTCCTGGACGTTCCGGATCTTGGCGATGAGTTTCGGCACGGCCAGGCCGTGTTTCCGGAGGAGGCGCTTGGAGAGGATTTTGTTGTCTGCCAGACGCTTGGCAACTCCCCGGTTGTACGGCCGGAGGTATTCCAAGTTACGGGCGTTCATGCCGAGGAGCTCCCGGCTTTTCTTGAGCGACGTCCACCAGGTCATAGTTCGGATTTCACGGAGCGAGGGCGCCGGGCGTCAGCTGAGGAGCTTGCGGAAGCGGAGGTATTCCGAAAAGCGGAGCCCCGTCCATTTGCCGAGCCAGAAGTTGATGGGCAGGGTGAGGAGGACCAGCCACGGGTAGTGGATGAGCCAGTTGCCCAGGGTGGACGAAGCCGCCACGGCGTAGCCAATGAGTGAGAGGAGGAGGGTTTCCAGGGCGAGCAGGACGGCCGTACGGTCGCCCTTTTCCATCTGAGCGGCCACGAATTTTTCGACCAGCGTGATCATGATGAGGAGCGGAAAGATGGAAACCGCGGCCAGACCGGTGCGGTGGAGCGAGCCGCCGACCGCGAGCACAGCCAGGATGGCCAGCGAGACGAAGGTGAGCATGATAGCCACGCGCGGGAGATAGAGGAGGCGGAAGCGGCGCAACACGAGGCGAGACACCATCCCTGAGAGCACCATGGCGAGGAAGATCACCACCCCGTACTTCACCCCTTTCGGCCCGAAGGCGAGGAAAGCGAAGGTGATGATGGAGGGAGTGTAGATGCCGAACGCTTTGATGCCGATGACCTGGCGGAAAAAAGCCATCAGGGTGGCGATGATAGGGAACATAAGGAGGAGGACCGCCGTATCCTGCGGGACCCCTTGTTCGACGACGAAAGCGATGAAAGGATGCATAACCAACTCAGTTATTAGAGAGCGCGTTCACGCATTGTGGGTTGAAACCTCAAAACTCAAAGCCTATGGCCCGTCAACGCCTGAGCCCGTTGATTTTCCTCGAGTGGCAATGACAGAGGGCGATGGCCACCGCGTCGGCCGCGTCGTCGGGGGTAGGGACGGCGTCCAGGCGGAGGATGCTTTTCACCATCAATTGTACTTGCTTTTTGTCAGCTTGGCCGTATCCTGTCAAGGCCTGTTTGACCTGAAGAGGAGTATATTCGGCCATCGGCAGGCCGAGACGCTCCAGCGTGAGGAGGATGGCGCCCCGCGCCTGGGCCACCGCGATGGCGGTTTTCTGGTTGTTGAAAAAGAACAATGACTCGATTCCCGCTTCTTCCGGAGCGTAGCGGGCGACGATTCCCTCGAGATCCCTGGCGATTTCCAAGAGGCGCGTCGGGAGCGGGGTCTTGGCGGGAGTTGAGAAATGTCCGAAACCGAGCGCCTTCAATGTGCCGCTGTCCTCCTCGAGAACTGCCCAGCCGACGGTTGCGGTGCCCGGATCGATGCCGAGGATACGCATAGGCGTTTCAAAATCCAAACACTCGATTTCAAAAACCTGGAATTTGCAAATTCGGAATTCGGGTTAGGCAAGGTTGTCGTACACCGCTTGGACATCGTCATACTCTTCGAGCTTCTCGACGAGCCTTTCATATCCAGCGCGGTTTTCGGGCGCCAACTCGGTTTTTTGGGTAGCGCGGAAGGAGAGGCCGGCGCCCTCGATGGCGAGGCCGGCCGAGCGCAGGGCTTCGGACACCCTCTGAAGGTCCTCTGGCTTGGTATACACAAACAGACTTTTGTCTTCAGTGTCCGTCTCGATGTCCTGGGCACCGGCCTCGATCGCCTGCCACTCCGCCTGTTCGCGGCCCGATTCGTCCTGGTAGGAGAGGGCTATTTCCCCCACACTTTCGAACATGAAAGCGACCGCGCCGGGCACCACCATTTTGCCGCCGCCTTTGGCGAGGATGTTTTTGATCTCGCTCACGGCGCGGTTCTTGTTATCCGTGGCGGCTTTGATGAGCATAGCGACGTTGCCCGGCCCGTAGCCCTCGTAGACCACTTCCTCGATCGTCTCGGCGTCCTTGCCCGTGCCCAGGCCTCGGGCGATGGCCCGTTCGATGTTGTCCTTGGGCATGTTGACGCTCCGCGCCTGGTCGATGGCCAGGCGAAGCCGGAAATTGGTCTCAGGATTGCCCCCGCCCCCCTCGCGGGCAGCGACGGCGACGAGGCGGGCCACCTTAGTAAAGACGCCGGCCCGCTTCTTGTCCTCGATACCCTTCTTGTGTTTGATGCCAGCCCAATGGGAGTGTCCTGACATACCGTTCGGGAAAACCTGATTAACGCGGAGTCAGCCGCCAGGTCAAGAGAGCGTGTCCGCCTTCGCGGGCTTCTCATCGGTCCCGAAGAGTCGGACGAGGTTGCTTGCGACATGCGGAGGATGGGGCTGGGAGAGTTGGATGATGGCGTCGCGGATCTGGTTGGGGCGTGGCACCTGGCGGAAGACGAAACGCCGCTGTTCGCCGGCCGTCTGGACATAGACGTCGCCGTAATCAAGGAGGGTGGGGATGAGGCCGCGAATCTCACTCGTTACATCCTGGACGCGGGTGATCTGCAGCTCGGCGATATCCCGGACGAACAGCCCTTTCTGCTCGATGTTGACGATGCGCTGGTTGGTGACGATCCAGACATCGAAGTAATAGTCGATCCACAGGATGAAGGCGTAGAACCAAAAGAAGAGGGCGGCCGTGCTCTCAAGGAACGTCAGGCCCTGGAAGAGGGGATCGGCCGGGTTCACAATGAGCCAGTAGCGGATAGCCGCCGATCCGCCCAACGTGAGGATGAGGGCTAGGAAAAGTCCGAAATAGTGGAGGGCGATGTTGAACCAGTGGCGGTGGATGATCCGCGTGATGCGCTCGTCCGGATGCTGGCCTTTGAAATGGTATTGGTCGTAGCGGCGCATCATAGAGGTCAGAAAGGGGAAGCGGCGGTGCCGCCCGCGGGCAGGCCGATGAGCTGCTCCACCGGCAAGGCCTGATAGGCCAGCCAGTTGGCCGCTACAAGGAGGAGGGTGCCCATGGTGAAGGCAAGAACGATCGCGCCAGCCCGGCTTTTGTTGAGCGAGTATTGGACGAAGTGGTAGATGATGAAGGCGCTGGCGAAGACGTAGACCAGGAGAAGGACGCCGTAGAAAACGGTGACGAGGGACGACATAAGGGAAAAATTTTTGGCGCCCAGCGGGGCGACTGTGCCATCGGGCGCCGTGCGTTGGCGCCGGCCTGGCTGACTTCAGTCTGGCACGCCTGTTCGGACGGAGTCAATCTTAGAGCAATTTGTCCTGGCGCTCGGCGGGCGGCGTGAGGCCGAGGTGGCGGAAGCCCGCGTCCGTCACCATGCGGCCGCGCGGGGTACGTTCGAGAAAACCGATTTGGATGAGATAGGGCTCGTAGACGTCCTCGATGGTTTGGACTTCTTCGGAAAGCATGGCGGCGATGGTGTTGACGCCCACCGGCCCGCCTTTGAATTTCTCGATGATGGCCCGCAGCACGCCCCGATCGGTCGGCTCCAGACCGAGATGGTCCACCTCGAGGAGGTCGAGGGTGTGACGGGCCAGATCAGCGGTGATCTTCTCGTGGTTGCCGATCTGGGCCATGTCCCGGACGCGTTTCAGGAGGCGGTTGCCCACGCGTGGGGTCTGACGGCTGGCGGCCGCGATGGTCTCGGCACCGCTTTCATCGATCGGGACGTTGAGGATCCGGCTTGAACGTTCCAGGATTTTGCGCATCTCGCCCGGTTCGTAGAATTCCAGACGGTGCACCGAGCCGAAGCGGTTGCGGAGCGGGTTGGAGATAGCGCCCAGCCGGGTGGTGGCGCCGATCAGGGTGAAGCGCGGCAGGTCGAGTTGGATGGTGCGGGCCGACGGACCCTTGCCGATGATGATGTCGAGTTTGTAATCCTCCATGGCCGGGTAGAGGACCTCCTCGATGAGTTTGTTGAGCCGGTGGATCTCATCGATGAAGAGGACGTCGCCGTCCTGGAGGTTGGTGAGGATGGAACCGAAGTCGCCGACGCGTTCGATGGCCGGGCCGCTGGTAACGCGGATGTTCACGCCCATCTCGCGGGCGATGATGTGTGAGAGGGTGGTCTTGCCGAGGCCCGCCGGACCGTAGAGGAGGACGTGCTCGATAGGCTCCGATCGTTTCTTGGCCGCGTCGATCAGGATCCGGAGGTTGGTCTTGATCTTCTCCTGGCCGATGTACTCGTCGAACCGGCTCGGTCGGAGCGAATTCTCAAATTGTGACTCCTCGGGGGTGGGGGTGGTGGTGTTGAGCATAAAGAGGCTTTTTCAAGCCATTTCTAAGACATTCTACCACTTATTGACAAAAGGGAAAACCCATGCTAAACTGGCCGGTCGTTCGAAATGCGCCCCTTCGGCCGTGACGGACGGTGTCCCTTCATCTGTAGGCAAATCGGGGGTCCTATCTTTGCCCCCGATCTGGGAAACGTCTTGCTTCTTGTATCGCTTTGCGCGGGAGGGGCAAGGCTGCTTGTGTCTTCTCCCTCGTGGAGCGATACAAGACGCGCGTCAAGACCGGGTGGTTTGGTGCAAGCTGGGCCATGCCTCGACACGTTTCCTTTCCCCGGGCTCCCATGTTCGGGACTTGCCTGCAGGTTAAGGGATTTTTTGTTGCTCGGTTGTCAAAACCGGCCGGACCCAGATGGGGTGCGGCCGGTTTTATTTTCTTGAAGCACTTGAAGCAGTAGAGTGCGATGATCATCCTTCGGTCACGCGGTAGACTTCCTCGAGCGTCGTGTTGCCGGCGATGACATGGATCACGCCGTCATGGCGCATAGTCATCATACCGTTTTGGATAGCGCGTTCCTGGATTTCGACGGCCAGCTTCCCCTGGGCGATAAAGAGCTGGGTGTCCTTGTCGAGCTGGAGGACTTCCGAGAGGGGGATGCGGCCCTTGTAGCCAGTGCCGTTGCATTTGGGGCAGCCTTTGGGTTTCATCATCTTCCAGTTCTTCGGGAAGGCCGGCGCCTGCCCCGGAGGGAAGGATCTAAGGATTTTCTCGATGTCCGCGACCGTCTTGTCGTCCGGGGCATTTTCCACCTTGCAGTGTTCGCACAGGCGGCGCACGAGGCGCTGGGCCATGAAGGCGTTGCCACAGTTGACGATGTCGTCCGGCTTGATGCCGAAGGAGAGGAGGCGTGGGATGGTGCCGACCGCGTTGTTGGTGTGGAGCGTGGAGAGCACGAGGTGGCCGGTGAGCGCCGCCTGGACGGCGATCTTGGCTGTTTCCTCGTCACGGATTTCACCGATCATCATGATGTTCGGGTTCTGGCGGAGGAGAGCGCGGAGGGCTGAGACGAAATCGTAGCCGTCTTCGGTGTCCACCTGGGTCTGGAGGATTCCGGAAAGCTGGTATTCGAT
>CAYNEL010000004.1:0-41398 GCA_964396225.1 uncultured Bdellovibrionales bacterium
CCCGTCATCGCCTACGGCGAAGGCGGGGTGCGAGAGATCGTCGAGCCGGGGGTGACCGGCGAGCTTTTCCCCTCGCCCACGGCCGAACTCCTCTCCGACGGCGTGCGGCGTTTCCTCATACGTCATGGCGAGTACGACCGCGAGGCCATGCGCCGCCGCGCCGCCGACTTTTCCCGAGCACGTTTCGAAGCGGGCATCCGTTCGGCCCTCGCCCCGTGGTTCGGGTCCGCCACCCCGTGAATCCCATACCTATGATGATCGGCCATCAGCACACGCTCGCGCTCCTCGATCGCCTTGCCCCGCTGGCCGGGGAACGAGGTTTCCTGTTCACCGGGCCGGAGGCCTGCGGCAAGTTCCTGGCTGCCCGGCAGTGGGCCTTCCGGCTTGCGGGAGCGGCGGAACTGTCTGAGGAAACAGCCGGCCATCCCAACCTCCGCGTCGTGGCGCCGGTCGAGGAAACCGGCGACCGGGGCGTGATCCGCGAGAAAGACATTCCGCTCCGGGACATTCTCTCCCTCCGGCGGTTCCTCGCCTTCTCGCCGCTCTCCGGCACCCGCCGGGTGGCCGTCGTCCGCGACGCGCACCGCCTCACCGAGAAAGCCATGAACGCCCTTTTGAAGACGCTCGAGGAACCGCCGGAAGGGAGCACCATCATCCTCGTCACCCACCTGCCAGGCGCCCTGCCGGAAACCATCCTCTCGCGTCTCCACAACGTACCCTTCAGCCCCGTGCCGGAGGCGGAGATGGCGCGGCATTTCCCCGGGACGACCGTGCCCGAGCTTCTCCCTCTCGGATCCCCGGGACTGCTCATCCGCGCCGCCCGCGATCCGGAGGCTTTCGCCGCCGAACGCGAAGCGCTCCTCTCACTGCTCCATCTGCCGGGGCGGCTCACCGTCCGCCTCGCCCTGGCCGAACGCCTGGCCAAGAACCTGCCCTTGGCCGAACGGGTGTTCCTCTGGTGGGGAGCGGCGCTCGAACGGGCCGCCCGCCAAGGGACGGGTGACGCGACCCGCGCCGCCCTGCTCTCGGCCGACGCCGCTGTCCGGGCAGCCCGCGCCCTGGCCCGCGAACCCGGCAGTGGCCGACTGATCATCGAACGCGCGTTGCTCCGGGCCTGACCGGGGAGCGCGATTTCCAAGGAGGACTATGGCATTCTGGAAAACCAAAACCGATTCCCTGAAGACCGTGCCCCGGGCCACCATCGACCGGAGACGGAGCGGCGCGCGCCAAGCGGCCCGGCGAGGCCGGCAGGAGGCCGCCTCCCGACGCTTCGGACGGTTTTTCTATTTCCTTCTCTGGGCTTCTTTCCTGGGGACGCTCGTCTATATCCTCTGTTTCTCACCCTTCCTTATAGTCGAAGCGGTGCAGGTGGAGGCCGAGGGCGACGCCGCCGTCCGCGACGCCGTGGCCGCACAGGCGGAGAGCCTGCTCGACGGCCGGCGCTACCGCGTATTTCCGGGACGCAATCTCCTCCTCGCCAGTCCCGCGACGCTGGCGGCTGAAATCGGACGGGCTTTCCCCGAGACAGCCGAGGTGCGCGTGGAGCGCCGTTTCCCCCACACCCTGGTCGTGTCGTTCGTCCCGCGAGCGGCTCTCCTCCGGTGGTGCAGCGGGGGACCTTGCTTCCTCGTGGACGAGCGGGGTACGGTCTTTGCCGGTGACGAGCGCCTGCTTCCGGACTCGCCTCTCCGGGTGGTGACGGTGGTGGACGAGAGCGGCGAAGGTCTCCGGCTCCAAGGGCCGGCCGTGGATATGGCGTTGATGCGTCTCGCGCTGGCTATCGGGCCGGCGCTCCACCAGGATCTTGGACTCGAGACGGCGGGGGAGTACCGGGTGAGCGCCCGCGAGGCCGATGAACTCAAGCTTCCCATGAGCGAAGGCTGGACGCTCCTTCTCGACACTCGCGCCACGGCCGAGACGGTGGCCCGCCACCTGCGCCTTTTCTTCGAACGCCAGGTGCCGGCCGCCGAGCGGCCCAACCTCGAATACGTCGACCTGCGCATCCGTGACCGAGTATACTACCGGATGAAGGGCGCGGCGGACGCCGTCTCGGTCCCCGAAGCCGCCCCCCAGAAGCCGGAACCCGACAAGAAAAAGAAACAAGGAGACTGAACCAACCATCTATGGCCGCCGCGACCTCCGCCGCCCAGATCATCCGTTTTACCTATGCCCACCGCACGACCTGGAACGTCCTGCGCGGCCTCCTGCTCGCCCTGACCGTCTGGATCTTCTGGGGGTTGTGGCACGACGTCCGGTTCGATGCTCTGGGCGGACTGTCGATGCGCGAGCTTTTCTGGATGGTGCTCGTGCCGGGGATGGTGGTCATCATCCACTTCTCGCCCACGCTCTGGCGCAACATCTGTCCGCTGGCCAGCACCAACCTCCTCCATTTCGTCCTCTTCGGCCGCCGCCGCCTGGCCCGTCTCGGCTTGGCTGCCAACGACCGAACGGGTTTCCTCGGATGGCTCCACGATTTCCTCCGCCGCAAGGGCCTGCTCCTCTCGGCGCTCTTCTTCTGTCTCGCGGTGCCGCTTCGTCTGGTGTGGTTCAACCAGAGCGCCGAAGCCACTTTCTGGCTCCTCCTGGCCGCTTTCACCACGGCCTTTGTGATGGGGATCCTCCTACCAGTCAAGAGCGGCTGGTGCACCAGTCTCTGTCCCATCTCGTCGGTGGAAAAGATCTACGGCCTCAATCCTGCTTTCGCGTTCAAGAATACGCGCTGCCATTTCCCCAACCCCGGCACCGGCCAGGTCCAGTCCTGCAGTGGCTGCTCGCTCAACTGCGTGGACGTCATCGAGCCGGAGCACGCCTATTGGCAGAACATGGCCCGTCTCGAACTCCACGATTCGGTCAACGCCGTGGCCAGGAAGACTTTCATCGCCGTCCTGCCCGGTTTCCTCCTCCAGTACTACTTGGTGAGCTTCCAGTACATCGAACTGCCCGACGATCCGGCCGGCCGCTTCGGACTCGTCTACGCGACGCTGGCGGTCTTCATCCTCTCGACCTTCGTCCTCTACTTCGGCGTCAAGCGCTTCCTCCGTTTCCTCGTGGAGCGGCGGGAGGGGGCGCTCAACTGGACCGCGCCGAGCGCCCGCTACGCCCTCCTGAAGCACCGGCTCGATCTCCTCTGGATGGCCGTCATTATGAACATCATCTGGTTCTTCACCATGAAGGGGCTGTTCGGGACCGTTCTGCCCAAAGCAGTCGGCCTGGTCCACGGACCGCTCTCGGGCCAGCTCTTCGTCGCGGTCTGCACCGTCTTTGCTATTCTCACCCTCTACAACGTCAGGAACGGATGGGGGGAGAGCTTCGGTCCCGGTCACTATCGTCCAAGCTGGTGGTGATCTTTGTCCCCTTGACTGCTTCTTGAAAGGATGGTTTCCTGAAACGGTTTGCAGGGTTCTTTTCCATCCATCCATACAGAGGAGGTCGCTGTGGCCAGAAATGTGAAATTCGAATTGATCCCGTACTCACCGCGGGTGAGTCTCGTCGTCACCGAGGATTCCGGGCATGTCCTCATGCAGCACATCGTTTTTCCGGAGGTGGCGTTGGTGCTCCTCGGTGATCTGCTCTATGCGCAACCGGGTTTTGTCACGCTGGGGCCAGAGACCGCCCAGATCCTGGACGCCCCGCTGTACGCGATCCTCAAAGCCTGGGTGAGGAGCAACAACCGTCTTTACCAGGCGTATTCGATGTATCCGGATCCCGTCCATGACAGACCGGCCATCGATCCGGCCACTGATCCGTTGCGGGACAGGAACCTGCCCGAGGATCTGGTCGGACTCCCCGTGCGCCGTTCCGGGACGGAGCTCGAACCGGGGTGCTGAACGCCGGCGTCCGTCAGTCGGGTGGAGGGATATATCCCTCCACCCGGTTTTTTATCAGCGCGCGTTGACACTTTTTGTCCTGAAGCGTAGGCTGGGGACATTCCGGCGTCCGTATCCCCGGAAAAACCGTTCATTCCACATTGGTCAGGAGGGAAGCAAAGATGGCGATGCCGTTACGAGTGGTCTTCAGCCCGGCCACTGACCCGAAGTTCGATGCTCCGACGAGAGCGTGCTGCATGGCGGTGTACCAAGGCGGAGGCGAGGAGGTGGTATTGCCGCTCCAGCCGTACGCCTCGGTTGGCATCGCGCTCGGCTGTCTCAGGGATACCGTCCTCAACCGTTGCCAGATTGTCTTTCTCGATCCCGGATCGAGGACCGCGCTGGTTTATGATCAGGAATTGCTGCGCGAGATAGAGGACCATCTGGACGAGCTCAATCAGTTGGTACGGCCGCTCGGGCCCGATAATGAGGATGAGAGTGATCTCTTGTCCACGGGCAAGGGAAGGAGGTTGCAGCAGTCTGCAGGCACGATGTCCGCCTCGGCTGAGCCGGTGATCGTCCGGGACTGCCTGTGATGTTTTGCGGATACCGCCGCGGCCAGGGAGAACCTTTCCCTGGCGCGGCTTTTCTTTTTTGTCAGGAGGCGTTGACGCCCGTGCGCCCCGGGCGTATGCTCGGGGAGTGCGGCAGTTCCTTTCGGATCATCGAGTCAAGACAAGGGGGTAGGCGATGAGATACGTCATCAGTATCAGCGGCCCGGGCGACGAGCTCCGGAACCGTCTCGAAATCCGTCCTCTGACCTCGGCCCAGGCCGTGGTCGACCATCAGTACTGGCAGGCGGATCAGATCATCCTGTATTTCGAGTCCGGGGCCTTGTTCGAGGAGATCGACCAAGACGGGCCTTCGGTGCACACGGCGGAATTGTCCATGGAAGCCTCCCGATACGTCCGGGACCACTGGGCGCCGGAGTCCATCTCTCGTCTCCGTCAGGCCATCCGTCAGGCGAACAACATGGCCGAGACCTCTGCCCAAGCGAAAACCGCGTACGCCTGAGCGCCCACGCGTCTTAGGGGAAACGTCCGCCGAAACAATATGAAACCGCCGCGAGCCTATGTGCTCCGCGGCGGATTTTTTTCATTCCGTCATGACGGGCGCGGCCGGCGGATCGCCCGGAGGGAGGTCGGGGTCGGCCTCCGGCACGTAGAAGATGAAGATCGAGTCCCCGGCGCGGGCCAGACGCGGGTACTGCGCCAGCCAGATGTAACTCCACTGGTCGGCGGGCTTGTCCTTGTGGATGCTCTCCTGGAAGAAGCCGGCCGAAATGGCGTACCAGCCGGGTTCGGGGGTGTTCTCGCCGTGCCACGGGACGAAGCGCTCACCGAAGTAGTAGGCCGGGTTCGAGCCGCCGAAATAATCGATCCGGATCCGGTCGATGGGCGTCTCGGTGGGGAGCGCCTGGCCGTTCTCGGTGAGCGAAGCGCATGCTGCTGGCCGCGGCAGGCTCCCGACACACCGGTCATAGCGGTCCACCCACTGACGGAGCCGTTTCAGGTCCTGGCCCCAGTCGTAGTTTGAGTCGGTGACGTAACGGTAACCGTTCTCCGGTCCGCCGGCCGCCTCGTTAAAATACGAGAGGTAGGACGGATAGGCGGTGACGGGGATCATTATGACCCAGAAGACGAGAGCACCCAGCGCGCCGGCCGAGAGGGTGCGCCAGTGGGCGTGTCGGTCATGGAGGCGGCGCACCAAGGAGACGATGCTCGAGGCGGTGAGGAGGTAGAGGAAAGGGAGGATGGGGAAGAGGTGGCGGAAGCCGATGTTCAAGTTGCCGGTGATCGAAAGGTAGCTGTAGAGGGCGACGAAGCCGAGCATCACCAGCTGAGCGATCTTGTTTTCGACGAAACGGGCGAGGTGTTCCCGGACGGTGTAGTGGCGCTCGCGGAGTTCGCCCCATGCCTGTCGCATGGCGTAGAGGAGGCCGACCAGCATGAGGAAGAGGAAGGGGAGGGTTTCCTTGAGGAGGAAGACGAGCGGGAAGTACAACGGCGAGGCCTGGTTGGAGACGCCGCCCAGGAAGTAATAGGTGTTGCCGCCGGCCACCCGGCCAAAGACCATGAAGACGCCCAGGAAGTATTCGGTCAGGCCCTTGATGAGGGGGTATTGGCTGAGCCAGGCGATGATGGATTCGCCGAGCGGTCCCAGGCCTCGGTCGGAGAACATCATCTCCGCCACGGCGGGCAGTTTCTCCACCGGCATGTTCCAGGTGTTGGGGATGTAGACGATCCAGATCAGCGCGAAGCAGACGAGGACGCCTCCGGCGAACTTCCACACGTATTCGAGCATGAGCGACCAGCGCGGCCAGGTGCGCCCGCGGCGGTCGTCGGCGTCGAGACGCTTCAGGAGGGGATAGAGGATGACGAAGAGGCCGAAGAGCGGGAAGAGAAGGACGGCCGAGAACTTGGCCAGCTGGGCCAAGCCGAGGAAGACGCCCATCCACAGTGTGTTTCTCCAGGAGGGGGCTTTCAGGAAGTGGACGAAGTAGTACGCGGCGAAAAAGACGAAAGCGGCGATGCCGATGTCGGTGGTGACGTAATGGCCGTGGCCGAGGATGTTGGGGTCGAAGGCGTACAGGGTGAGTGCCAGGAGGCCGGCCAGCGTCCCGGCGATTTCCTTGGTCCAGCGGTAGAGGAACCAGCCGAGGAGGAGGGTGATGAGGACGGTGGGCAGGCGCGACCAGAAAGTGATGGCCTCGGCGTCGTTGCCGTTCTCGTGGAGAAGCATGTCGCCGAGCGTCCACTGCTCGTTGACGCCTTCCTGCCACTGCCAGCTGTCGAGGGGGAAGACGGGCTCGGGCTCGAGGAAGAGGAGGGGTAGGCCGGCCAGGTCCTTCAGAAGCGGGGGGTGTTCGGGATTCAGGCGCATGTCGCCGTACTTGACGTAGCTCCAGGCCGAAGGGATATGCGCCTTCTCGTCCATGGTGGTGGACTCCTGGGACGAGACGACGACTGAGATGACGAACATCCAGAAGAGAAGGAGGGCGGCGATGAGGGTGGCGTGGCGCTTCAGGAACATAGGCGTGACGCTGGCGTTCTGGTTACGGTTTATGGCGATGTCCGTCTCACGGGAGGCGGATGACGGTGAAATCGGTCGGATAGCCGGGCTTCGTCCCGACGGTCTCCACCGTCGCCTCTGGGAAGAAATCGGTTACCTGCCGGACGACCTTGTCGTCCCGGCGCATGAGGAGGATGACCGCCGGCGTCTCGATGGGCGTCTCGGGCCGGATGAACTCGAGGCGATCCACCTGTCCGTGGGTCAAAAAGACCAAGGGCTGGGCGGTGACGGGGAGGCCGTTGTCGATGTCGGTCCCGCCGGCGTTGGGGAGGACGTATTTCCTCAGATCCCCAGGCAGGGCTTTCAGGTAGTCGGCCATGAGGGTGTAATCGGCGTTGAAGGCGCCCCACTGGTTAGGGTTCCGGGCGAAGAAGTAATGGTATTTGGCGGCGTTCCAGACGCCGGAGCAGAGGAGGACGAGACCGAGCAGGACGGCCATGCCGAGGCGGGCGCGGGAAGGCCGGCGGCGGTAGTAGTCCGAAAGCCAGAGGAAGGGCAGGGTGGCGATGAGATAGGCCACGGGCATCGTCCCGATGGCGCGGAGAGCGTGGGGGAGGCCTTCGTTGGTGAGGAATTCCGGCGCCAGCATGACCACCAGCCAGCCGAGGAGGAGGGCATCTTCGGCCAGGCCCGGCACCGGTCTTCTCGTCCGGAAGCGTTTCACTATCCGGGCGACGCTCCGGCGGACGAGCCAGATGAAGCCGACGAGGAAGAAGAAGCCGGTGATCGGGTCGAGGACCGGGTAGGGCGGATAGTTGTGGCGCCAGTTCTGGTCGCCCCAGAAAGTGTATTTGGAAAAGGAGAGGCTGACCGTCTTGAGGAGCGTCAGGGGGAGGTTGCCCTGGTTGACGTTCGGATCGAAGACCGAGATGTGGCTCGAGCGCGAGATGACGTACTCGGGATGCGTCCTGAACTCGTAGAACATCGGCGCGGCGGCCAGGACAGCGCCAAGCACGAGCCAGAGCGCGCCTTTCCAGTATTTCTTGATCGCCTTGCGTTCCGAGAGCAGGAGACCGATGCCGAACGCGATGATGATAGCCGGCGCGATGCGGAAAGCGATGTAGGTGTGGAAGCCTAAGCCGAGCAGGAGGCCGGAGAGGAGGAACCAGCGGTTCCGGCCGGTACGGACGGCTTTGAGGAGGAAGAAGAAAACGAAAGTCAGCAAAAACGGCACCATGATGGCCCGGAAGCCGATGCGCGAGAAGTTGATGGCCCAGAACGAGGTGGCCATCATGAAACTGGCCACCAGGGCGAGATTCTTCCTGCCCCAGAGCTCCCGGGCCACGAGATAGGTGCCCCACACGGCCAGCGTCCCGAAGATGACGGACCAGAGTTTCAGGGCCCAGACGGTAGGTCCGAAGAGCACCACGAACAGGGCCTGGAGGTTGATGAACAGGCCCTCCCGGCCGTAGTTGTTGGGATAGAAGAGCCGGTACTCGCCGGTCTCGATGGCTCGCAGGGCGTCGATGCCGTTGACGGCCTCATCCGGATAGAGGCCGGCCGGCGTCCCGCCGAGGTTCCAGAGGCGGAGCCCCAGGGCGAGGAGGAGGATCAGCCCGAGCGCCACGTGCTGCCATTCGAGGGTGCGTTCGGGCAGGGAGGCGACGGAAGATTTCTTGGGTTGGGGAAAAAGAGCGGCAACTTGTTCGGGATCAGGCGCCTGGAGGGTCGCCTTTTTTTTCGGCGGCATAGTTTTTGTTTGTGTCGCGATGGGCGTGTGGTAAAATTATACCATATTCGGATATTATTTCCGGCACGCGTCAACAGCGTTGCTTTCCCTATGGCCGTCAACCCAAAAGAAATCGTCGGAGAGATCGTTCCCAGCGAGGAGCCTGATGTCAGGAAACGCAAAAGAAAGGGCACTCTCACCCACAAGGAAGGTGTCACCAGGAAACCGCGAGCCAAGGGCCGGAAAACGAAGGGATCGAAGGCGTTGGAGGGTTTCGTTGAAGTGAAAGAAGAAGCGGGTACGTCCAGCGCATCGCCTGTTTCCTCGGACCGGATCCACTCCCGGGTGGTCGTAGTCTCCTCGGATCAGTTGGCCGCCCTCAAGGATCCCAGGAGCAAGCCGAACCTCAAACAGTACGGGCGGGGAGCGGCCGTGACGGCCTCTGCCGAAATCTCCCTCGGGGATGTCGTCGAGGAGACGCTGCGGCAACCGGCCTTGCGGGCCGAGATTCAAAAAGCCGAGGGCCGCAAGTCCGCGGAACACGCGTTCATCTCAGCCAGCGGGGAATCAGGCCGGCAAGAGGGCATAGCCGAGCGTTCGGCTGACGGGAAAACGGTCCTCATCACCTTTACCGACCCATCGGGCAAGCGTTCCTATAGAAGTCTGCCTGCGAGCGAATACGATCGGGGCGTAGCCGAGGGACGATACGCGCCCTTTGACGCCGGTGCCGACCATATGCCGCCGCCTGTTTTGAGCAAGCGGAAACCCGCTCCTTCCGTGAAAGCATTCGATCTTGCGGCGACCATGGACGAAATTGATTTGGAGAAAACAGACGTCATCCGTCCCAAGGGAACCGAACTTCGCGGAATGGTCGGTGTCCAATACGGCGGATTGGGCCAGCCAGCCGCCGCCCAGCAGGCGCTGGAAAACCGGATGGACACGGCGGAGGCCAAACTGGACCGTGCCGCGGCGCGGCTTGGTGACGTCTCGGAAAAAATAAGCGCCGCCAAGGATTTCAAGGAACGCGCAGCGACGGTGGACGCGCGTCTCACCGAGGCGGAAGCGAAGCTGGAGAAGCTCATCGCCCCCGCGCCCAAGGTAGTGGTGGATAAGCCCGTGGCCCCGGTGTTGACTGATGTGGTCAGCCCCCCTCCCGCCGAGACGCCGCCTCCGCCCGTCCCTGCCCCGACCGAAACCCCCAAAGCCGAGACGCCTCCGTCGGTCGAAGCGCTTCCGGCGCCCGTCCCGCAGCGGGCCGAGAAACGCGAGTTTCCCGAGTCGTTCGAGACCGCCGACAGCGTCTATACCTATGGCGCGGGTGGCGCGCTCATGCGGCGGGTCAAGGAAAGCGGCCGCGAGTATCCCGGCGGTTTCGTCCTTTTCGCCGATTTCGAGAAGGCGTCGGCCACCGCCAAGCGCGATTTCCAGGCTTCCCTCGACGCCGACAGCGACAAGCGCCTGTATTCGGTCCAACTGGTCCAGGCAGGGGAGACAGGAAAACGCTTCCAACCGATCACCAGCCTGGATGCCGCCACCGATCCGGACAAGCTCTTTTTCGCGCTTGTCGGGCGCGGAGTGGGCGTCCTTCCGGACAGCCTGGTGCCGGCCAGGATGCTGCCCGAAACCAACCTTACCCCGATCACCCTCCGATTCTTCCAGGAGAACGGCAAACAGATGGGGGAGCGGCATATCGCCGAGGGTCCGGTGACCCGGATCCAGCACACCGCCGGCTCGGCGGGGGCGCTCGAAGCGTTGAGCCGGGAGATGGAAGCCAAGCGGGCCGAATGGATCCGTCTCGACGAGAAGACCAAGGAGGGCCGTTCGCTCGTAGCCAAGCTCCTCGGTTCGGACGTCATCCCTCCCGAGGTGGAAGCCGCCCGGAAGGCATATGAGGAATCGGCCCGCAAGCTGGCCGACGCCAAGCAGGCGTTCGGTGGGGATCGGGCGCCGGTAGCGGCCACCGCCGCGGCTGACGAGATCCTCCGCACCAGCCGGCCCAAGGCCAAGCCCCCGGAAGCGGCCGAGCTCCTCCTCATCAAGAAGTTCGAGAAAGCGGAAGCGTATGTCGCGCAGGCGCTCCAAGCCATCGAACGGGAGAGCGTGTTCGAGAAGCTAAACAGGATGAAGAAGCGGACCCTCCTGGTCTTGGTCACCGTCTTCGGTCTCGGCACCCCATCCTTCATTTCGAAGCGGCCGGATGACCGGCTACCCGAACCACAATCAGCGGAGCGTATCACTCCCAACCAGGAACTGGATGCCGGCGGGCGCTACCGAGGCCATTCGCTCAGGGGTCAGCGGACCATCGTGGACCAGCCAGTCGGAAAATTCACCGGAAACATCGGGACTGAGGTAGCAGATGCTCCACTCTTCCCTTTGTCAGCCCAGGTTTCCGCGTCCTCGGCCGTCAAGAAACCACCACTGGAACCGCAGGCACCGGCCGTCGAAACGGCGCAGGAAGCAGGCGCGGCGGAGGAAGAAACGGAAGCCCGGGCCGCACCAGTGGTGCTTGAGCTCGAATCCGGCGACAACTACATCCAATCGGTCATCGAGCTCCTCCAGTCCCGGGACGACCTAAAGGACGATTACGACGCCGCGACCTTGAAGGACATGGCCAACCACATGGTCATTGACTTCGCCGCCAAGACCGGCCGGAGCATCGTCGACCTGAGCAACGCCCTGCCGGGGAGCACCATCACGGTCGACCTGGAGCACATGGAGATCGTCGACATCCACCACAGACAGGCCGGCGCGGCCAAGCCGGCCGTTCCACCCGCCACGGTGGCGGCCAAACCAACCGCCGCGTTCGACACCAGTTTCACCGCCCAGAAACCAGCGGCATCCGTCGCCCCGCAGCCGGCCCCGGAGGTGCCGGGGAAGCCGATTGTTCCGGACAGCGGACCGCTCGTCAAAGCCGAGCAGCCGGCCCCGGCCGCTCCGACCCCCGAGGGGCAAGCGGGCGCTCTGGATACGGAAGTCGCGCGGGTGTACCAGTCCATGCACGACATCATCACCAACCAGGGCCACGACCGGGCAGCGTTCGATTTCCTGCGGAGCATCATCAACGAGCGGAAGAACATCTCGCCGGACGGGCTGGACAAGCTGATGATCGTCCTGGGCAAGCAGCGGGACGCCCGCGAGCGGGACCTGAGGAAGCAGGGTTACACCGAGGAACAGATCGAGACGGACGCGACGTACCGTGAGCTTCTGGTCCAGCAGAACGTCATCAACCGCTTCAACCGTTTTATCGACAGCGTCGAGTACGTGATGGGAATCAAGATGAGCCGTCTGGACGCCCAGCTGAAGATCGACGACATCATGCTGAACGTCCTCAAGGACGCGGCCGTCCAGGGCAAGCTTGAGAAGCTCGAGGAGTATTACCAGAGCGCCGTCGTTTCCAATCAATAGCCCCAAGACAACACCACAACCTATGCAAGACTCCGCCCTGCTGCGCGATGAATTCGTCCGAGAACTCGGACTCTCGGCCCTGCCCGCGGACCGCCAGGCCGCCTTTCTGGCCGATCTGGAAGAGCTGTTCGCCAAGAAGGTGATGGCCGCGGTGGCGGAGACCCTGGGCGAGGAAGGCCTCCGGGAATACGAGGCGTACGCCGAAGCCCATACCGTCGAGGAAGCGGCCGCCTGGCTCAAGGGGCGGTTGCCCGACCACGAGACGCTGCAGGCGGGCGTGAAGACCAGGCTCATCGCCGACCTCAAGACCGCGATGTTATAATGGGAGGCAACCGTAACCCCTGACGCGACGCCTATGCCGGACATGCCCGCCCCGCCCACGCCCGAAAAACCCCTCGTCCCCGAGGCCAACGAACCGCCCGACATGCTGGGCGGGAGAGACGCGGTATCCGAACGGCCGCCCGCCGCGCCGGAACGGAAACCCGAGCAACAAGCTGAGAAGAAAAGCGAGCTCGTCTATCAGAAAATCCTGGCCCAGGTCGCCCAGCCGGCGCCGGCCGTGGCCGCGGCGGCGGACGAGGCCGCCGCGGAGATCGACGCCCGGTCGATCACGGCCCTCACGGATGCCGGCGAGCAGGTGGACAAACTCATACAATTCGCCCTGGAGAAGGGGTTGCCGCACGCCGTGGCGGTGGCCCGCAAGCTCGATTTCTACGTCATGGACGAGATGCAGGGCCGGATGGCCAACGAGTTTTACGATGCGCTCGTAGCCAAGGGGATGATTACCAAGGAGTAGCGGGGCCGGTCTCGGAAACAAGGAGGCGTAAACAAAAACGGAGGTATGGACATCAATACATTGCTCGGCGTCGCGGTTTTTGCTTTGGGCGCTTTCACGGCGTTGGCCGGAGGGCTGCTGCTAGTCAAAGGGTTCGTCGCTGTTCGGTACCAGATCAACCGCTCTTTGAACAGCGATCTCGAGGTGGTGCGGCTGACCAAGCCCGCCCAGAAGACCGAAGGACCGATCGATCCGAACGCCTGGCGCGAGGAGATCGGCGCCATGGAGCAGTTCCTAGGCTCGCTCTCCACGCTCAAGAACCAATTGCCGCTGTTTCAGCGCCTCTTCTACCAGCCGCCGACCGTCACCTTCGAGATCGCCAACCCGTCCTCTTCCGAGGAGATTTTCTTCTATATGGCGGTGCCCAAGCGCTTCCGGGAAGCCGTCGAGAAACAGCTCTCGAGTTATTTCCCCGATTCCGCCATCGAGAAGGTCAAGGACTACACCATTTTCTTTCCGGGCAGCCAGACCGTGGGGGCCGTCCTGAAACAGGCCAAGAGTTACGCCCTGCCAGTCCGGACCTACGAATCCCTCGAAGTGGACCCGCTTTCGGCCATTTCCAACTCGCTTTCCAAGCTGGAAACCGAGAAGGAAGGGGCCGTCATCCAGGTGGTCCTGGCGCCTGCCGGCAAGCACTGGCGCACCCTTTCGCGTTCCATCGCCCACAAGATGCAACAAGGCAAGCAGCTGAAGGACGTCCACCACGGCTCGATGATGGGTAAGGTGGCGGGTGAGATGGGCAAAGGCCTGGCCAGCGCGGCCACGGGTGCTCTTGCTCCGAAGAAGACGCCGGCCGCCGAGCGGGCGCCGGTCCAGCTCACGCCCGAGGAACAGGAACTCATCAAATCCATCGAGCGCAAGGCTACCAAGCCGGCCTTCCAGGCGAATGTGCGCCTTATCGCCTCCGCCGCCACTCTGGAGCGGGCCGAACAGATCCTGGGCCAGCTCGAGAACTCCTTTTCCCAGTTCGAGAGTCCCGACATCAACCACTTCCAGGTCAAGCGGCGTTTCAAGGGCCAGGCCCTGAAACAGTTCGTCTTCAATTACGTCTTCCGCATCTTCAATCCGACAAACCAGATGCTTCTGAACGTCGAGGAGCTGGCCAGCCTCTTCCATTTCCCCATCTCCACCACCGCCACGCCCAAGATCAAGTGGCTGAAAGCCGGCATGGCCGCTCCGCCCGTCAACGTCCCGGCCGAAGGACTTCTCCTCGGGTACAACGAATACCGCGGTCAGAAGACGGATATCCGTCTCACCGATTCCGACCGCCGCCGGCACATGTATGTCATCGGCCAGACCGGCGTCGGTAAGTCCAACTTCCTCCAGGAGATGGCCAAGAAGGACGCTGTGGCCGGTCGCGGCTTCTGTTTCATCGATCCCCACGGGGATGCCATCGAGGACATCCTCGCCTCCATCCCCAAGGAGCGGGCCGAGGACGTCATCCTCTTCGATCCGTCCGACGTGGAGCGCCCGTTCGGACTCAACATGCTCGAGTTCGATCCGGCCCACCCGGAGCAGAAGACCTTCGTCATCAACGAGATGATCGGCATCTTCGACCAGCTCTACGACCTGAAGGCCACCGGTGGCCCGATGTTCGAGCAGTACATGAGAAACGCCATGCTCCTTATCATGGAGCACCCTGAGAGCGGTTCGACGCTCCTTGAGATCTCGCGTGTCCTGGCCGATCCCGAGTTCCGCAAGTTCAAGCTCTCCCACTGCCAGAATCCGGTAGTCTACGATTTCTGGACCAAGGAGGCCGAGAAGGCGGGCGGCGAGGCGGCGCTGGCCAATATGGTGCCCTACATCACCTCGAAGCTCACCACTTTCATCTCGAACGACATGATGCGGCCCATCGTCACCCAGCAGAAGAGCACCATCAATTTCCGGGAAATCATGGACCAGAAGAAGATCCTTCTCATCAACCTCTCCAAGGGCAAGATCGGCGAGATCAACGCCCGGCTCCTCGGCATGGTGGTGGTGGGCAAGATTCTCATGGCCGCCCTCTCACGGGTGGACATACCCGAAACGGAGCGCAAGGATTTCTACGTCTACCTCGACGAGTTCCAGAACGTCACCACCAACTCCATCGCCCAGATCCTCTCCGAAGCCCGCAAGTACCATCTGGTACTCATCCTGGCCCACCAGTTCATCGGCCAGCTGAAGGAGGAGATCTCCAAGGCCGTTTTCGGCAACGTGGGTTCGCTCTGCGTCTTCCGGGTCGGTCCCGAGGACGCCGAATTCCTGGAGAAGAACTTCGCCCCGGTCTTCACGGCCAAGGATATCGTCAACGTGGACAACTATAATTTCTTCGCCCGGCTGCTCATGAACAACGAGCTGACCAAGCCGTTCAACATGAAGACCTATCCACCCACCCAAGGCGACTCCTCACTCTCCCAGGCGTACAAGGAGCTGTCGCGTCTCCGCTACGGCCGCGACGCGGAGGTGGTCAAGCGCGAGATCACCGAACGGACGCGGATCGCGTAGTGTGGATCAAGGGGTTTGTCACAAGGGACGAAAAACCGCCCGCATCCATCGCGGGCGGTTTGTGTTTTCGGCGGAGCCGTTTTTCAGTTCGGGAGCGTCAGGGCGAAGACGCCGTCCGCCGTCCCGAACCAGAGCGTCTGACCGGAAAGGGCGACGACGGAGGCTTGGGCTAGGGCCTCGTGCGCGTACTGCCTCACGATCTTCCCCTCAGGGGAATAGACGAGGACGCGGCCCATGGCCTGGTCCAAGACGAGGAGCGTCCCGTCCGGTCCCTGGGCCAGGGCGGTCGCGGAGAGGGGGTGGGCGGGATTCTCAAAGACGACGGTCGGATCGAACCTCCCCTTTGAGAAGGCGCGGAGGGAGCTGCCTTGGGCGAGGATGACGGTCTCACCGACGGTCATACCGGTTTTTTCATCGAGAGCGACGGATTCCTTGAGCCAGCTGACCGATTGGCCGAAGCCGCCTTCGGCCCGCGGGTAGCGGTAGATCTGGTCTGTCGCCGCATCGAGGACGTACAGATAGGTGAGGTAGGCGCCGAGGCCGACGGGCTGGCTGGTTTCCGGCAAGACGAACGTATTGGCGGCGAACCGGCCGTTACTCGGGGTGAACGAGAGAATCTGATCCCTGTCCGTCAAGATGAAGAGGGTGCGGATGGCCGGCATGGCCACGGCCATGACGGCCCGGCCTGTTTCGGTGGCGGACAAGGAGTAGGTCTTCGGCTCGCCCTCCGCCGGAAAGACACGCACGCTGTCTGCTGAGACCGCAAGGCTTGTATCGCCAACGACGGCCAAGGCTATCGTCGCTCCCTCCTGCCGCTTCGACGGCGCGTCGGTCAGACGGACCAGTCCCGGCTCGTCTGTGAGTGGGTCCTCCGGAGTCTCGGCCACTGGTGTCGGCGCCGCCGGGACGGGCGTGGGCGCTTCCTCTCGGGCGAGATACCGCCAGATCACCGCGATGCTGGCCACGAGGACGATGGCGGCCAAAAGAGTGAGCGGTCGGACGCGGGAGAGCCTGGCCCGGACGGTCCCCATGACTGACTGGACCTGGCCGAGGAGCTGGGCGAGACTTTTTACAAAACTTTGGGGAGCGGTCGGGATGGCCGGCGCCCTCTCGGTGACCGGTACCCGGAGCGGTCCCTCCGTCGTCTTCTCCTGCTTGAGCTGCATCCGACGGCGCAAGATCCAGGCCGGCACTTCGCTCTTGATTTCTTCGGGCGCGGTCGGTTCGGGGAGGGGTCGGGGAGCCGGTGCCGGCGCGTGTTGGATGGCGGGCGTTTCCGGCGGGCTTACCAAAAGCTCCTCGTCCGTCATTGAAAAAGCTTCAGTCTCTTGGCGCGGCGTCCGCGGACGGCGGAGACGCACCTGGAGTTCGTCCAGACGCCCCAGGACATCCCGGAAAGCGCGCGTGCCAGAGCGTTTCAGGCCTCGGCCAGCGCGCCCGGACCAAGCCGCCCCATGGCGGAGGGCGCGGTCAGAGAAACGGGCCGAAGACGCCATCAACGAGGCCAGCGCCGCCCCCGTCTCCTTGGTCAGGGTACGGAAACCGCGACGCAGATCGGCCGAGACGTCCTCCCAGAGGAGCATCAGGTGTTCCCAGCGTTCCGAACGTTCGGAAGGGCGGAGCTCCTCTCCTTCGACGAAGATGTCCTTGGTCTTTTTTCGTCCGTCGAGCACTTCCAGCTCGTCGAGACGCTCGGCCTCGGGCATCTCGGCTTTCTTGGCGCGCTTTTTCTTAGCCTGGGTGGCCTGCTCAAAAATCGTCCCGCCGAAGAAATTAGCGGGCTTGTCGGCCGAGAGGATGTTCTGCCCGGCTTCCGCGGCCTGTCTTGGGGTCGGGCGTTCCGCTCTGGTCGGCTTCTCCCTGACCGTGAGGCAAAGCGCGCCGCCGAACTCGACCTTGTTGTCTATGACTGTGCGGAGGAACTGCCGGAATTGGTCGGGCGGCAGACGGCGGAAGACGCGTTCCAGCTCAAGGGGAGTGACGATCTCGAGGAGGGCGGGCGTGGTGGCCACCAAGCAGTCTTCGGCCTCCAGCCGGCCGCTCGAGATGTCGGTGAATGTCTTCAGGGGATGTTCGACCGCCTCCTCGGAAGCCAGACCTTCGCTGATCTCAGTGAGGCAGTCCCGGCGGAGCAGGAAGAGCTTGGCCTGGCCCGCGGCGGAAAAATGAAGCTCGTGCCGTTCCGTCACGCCCACGATGGCGTGGAAGTGCCCCAGCCAGTCGGTGTTGTTCTGTTTGACTAGTTCGGCCAGTCCCAAGTTGACGCGGTGGAGCGCCCCTTCGAGGGCTTCGACGGGACTGCGCTTCTGGTTGGCGTAGTAGGCTTTCTTCAGGGCCGAGACGAGGAAGTTGACGATGTATTGGCTCTGGTAGGAGTAGTGGTCGATGATGAAAATGCCGAAGAGAGTACCAAGGCCGGACTGGCCGACGTTCTCCGGTTCGTATTGGAAGGCTTTGATGAAGGGCTGCCAGCCGCGGTTCTGGACCGAAACGATTTCAACCACGGCCGTCTCCACCTCAGGCGGCGGCTGGTAGCGGGGAACGGACTTCTTGGGCATAGACTGTACAGTAGTATAGCACGCGTCCAGCCTCGGCGGAGGCCGGTTTTTGACTTATCTAAGCCAGGGAATTATAATCCTCCCTAGACCCCTGTCCGTCCGCCTGACCTTCCGTCCCGCTATGTCCCACGTCTTCGAAATCCTCTTCGGTTCGCGCAACCGGGCCAGGATCCTGCGCCTCATCGTCCTGAACGCCGAGACCCTCTTTTCCATCGACGAGATCGTGGAGAAAACCCTGGTGCCGCGCCGCGAAGCGCTGTCCATCCTCAACCAGCTCCGCAAAATCCGTCTTCTCATCGGCACCTCGAAGAAAGGCAAGAAGCATTTCACCGCTAACCCGCATTTTACCCTCTATCCCGAACTTCGCGTCTTGCTCGCCAAGTCGGCCGTCTCGAGCCAGGACATGATGTTCAAGAAGCTGCGCGCCATCGGCGATGTGCGCCTCATCCTCGTCTCAGGCATCTTCCTCAACTATCCCAAGGCCAAGGCCGACATGATCCTGGTGACGCACCAAATCAGCCGGGCCAAGCTCAAAGCCGCCGTCAACTTCATGGAGGCCGAGACTGGGCGGGAGGTACGTTTCGTCCTGATGACGGTCGAGGAACTCCACTACCGCCTCAACATGCTCGACCGCTTCCTTATAGAATTTTTCGAACAACCCTACGAGGAGATCCACAACCGTCTCCCCGAACTCAAACGCTTTATCGCCGGCCTGCGCCGCTGACCCGCCACTTTCATGAACTCCTCCCTCCTCCTCGCCATCCTCGTCTTCCTCATCCTCGGTACGGGGGTTTTTTTGTTTGCACGGCTGGCGCGCGCCCTGCGCGAGACCGAGCGCCAGAAACAGGAGCTGGCGCTTCGGATGGACACCCTCCAGCAGCGTGTGGGCGAGGAGATGCACCAGTTCAACAACGCTTTCCTCCAGCAGTTGAACAGTCTCCAGGGGACGCTTGACCGGCGGCTCCAGGACAACACCACCCGTCTCGACCAGCGTCTCGACGGCGCAGGCAAGGCCTTCGTCGAGGTCCAGAAGGAGCTCGAACGGGTCAGGGAGGCCAGCCGCCGCGTCTTCGAGGTGGGCCAGGAGGTGGCCGAGCTCCAGGAAATCCTCCGTTCGCCCAAGATTCGGGGCGGTTTCGGCGAGCTCATGCTCCAGGATCTTCTCGCCCAGATGCTACCCAAGGAGAATTTCGAGATCCAGTATCCCTTCAAGAACGGCGAGACGGTGGACGCCGTCATCCGCTTGAAAGGCGGACTCATCAGCGTGGACTCCAAATTCCCGCTCGAGAACTTCAAGCGCCTCCTGACCGTCGAGGACGAGGAGGAGAAAAAGTCCATGCGCCGGCAATTCTACTCGGATGTCAAGAAACATGCCGACGCCATCGCCCGGAAATACATCGTCCCGGACGAAGGGACGCTCGACTTCGCCCTGATGTACGTCCCGGCTGAGAACGTCTACTATGAGATCATCTTGAAGGACGAGGACGACAAGGGCCTGCTCGAGTATTTCTACTCGAAGAAAGTGGTGCCGGTCTCGCCCAACTCCTTCTACGCCTACATGCGGACCATCCTCCTTGGCCTCCAGGGGCTCCAGATCGAGAAGCGCGCCCAGGAGATCATGGGCCAGCTCGGCCGGCTCCACCAAGAGACAGAGAAATTCGGCCGCGAATTCGAGGTGCTGGGAAGCCACCTCGGTAACGCCCAGAAGAAATACGAGGACGCCGAGAAACGCTTCGGCAAGGTGCGCGACCAGCTCGACCGCGCCCGGAGTGGGGAAGTGCTTCCGCCCGCTGAGGAACCCGTCCCGCCACTTGATTCCTAATTCCCTTTTTTCCCTCCTGCGCGCGAGGAGGGCCCGCTATGACTGCCGCTTTCCGTTTCGACGTCTGGGAGGAGAAGCTTCGGCCAGAGGCCGGCATTCCGTTTTTCCAGAACATCATCAGCCAGGTCTTCATCGGGGCGGCCCTCCTCTTCAATGCTGTGGCCTGGGCGTTGCCGCTCGTCTTCGTCTCCCGCGAACGCGACATCGTCATTCTCCACTACAACGTCTATTTCGGGGTGGACCTTGTCGGCTTCTACTGGCAGCTCCTCATCCCGGCCGCCCTGGGTCTCGTCTTCCTCGCGGCCCACGTGGCCCTCTCGGCCTTTCTCTACAACCGTGCCAAGGACCGGGTGGCGGCCTATCTTCTCCTGCTCGGTGCCGCTTTCGTCGAGTTTTCCGTGGCCGTGGCGGCCGGCGCCCTGAGCTTGGTGAACTACTAGGGCGCTTTGCTTTCCTGAACCTTTTGGGGCTATGATGGGGCCGAGGCCTGACGTCCAGGCTTTTGGCTTTATGTGGCAATTTCCTGATCCCAAAACGACCGATCCGCAAGCACGCCGGCTCCAGCGTCGGCTGGAACGGGTCCCCGGTCTCCTCACCTGGGGGACCCTCCTTGGCATGCTCGTCCTTTCGTTTTTCCTGCCCGTGTGGGTGGCGGTCTTCATCATCCTTTTCGACATCTACTGGATCTATCGAACGATCTTCATCACGTTCTATTCGCTCCAGGCGCATGCCCGGCTCGAAGCCGGCAAACGCATCGACTGGCTCGAGCGGACGAGGGGACTGAAGGATCTTGCGGCCTACCGCGTCCTTCTCGAGGAACGCGTCGCCAAGCTCAAAGGTGAACGCACGGCGTTGCCTCTGTCCGCCGTGCGGAGGCGGCGCAAGTTCTCGCGGAGTATCCGCCGCGACGAGGCCGAACTCTCACGGGTCACAGAACTAAAACGACACCCCGAGGGGATCATGGATCCCGACGAGATCGTGCACGTGGTGATGTTTCCGACGGCCGGGGAGCCGGCCGAGGTGATTGAACCAGCCATCCAGTCGGTGGCCGAGAGCAGCTTCCCGCGCTCGCAGATCATCGTCCTCCTGGCGACCGAGGAGCGCGAGCCCGAGGAGACCCGGTTACCCAAGGTAGCACGCCTCCGGGAACGCTTCGCCGGCGTATTCCGGGACTTCATCGTCACGACGCACGTGGTGGCCGAGGGCGAAATGAAATGCAAGGCCTCCAACGCGGGCTACGCCGCGCGTGAACTCAAGCGGTACCTGGACGAGCGGGGGATCGACTACCGGCGCGTCGTCTTCTCCAATTTCGACTGCGACAGCGTGGCGCACCGTGAATATTTCGCCGCCCTCACTTACGCCTACTGCGCTGACCCGAAGCGCCTCCAGCGTGCCTATCAGCCCCTCCCCGTTTACCATAACAACCTCTGGGACGTGCCAGCCCCGGTGCGCATCATCGTCACTGGCTCGTCGTTCTGGCACATGTATCAGAGCACCCGCCGTGAGATGGTGACCTTCTCCTCACACAGCGAGGCGTTCGACACCCTGGTCAAGGTAGGTTTCTGGCCGGTCAACATGATCAGCGAGGATTCGGTCATCTATTGGAAGTGCTTCTCCTATTTCCATGGGGACTACGAGGTCCGGCCCATCCCGCTGCCCGTGTCCTTGGACGCGGTCCTGGCCCCGACGTACTGGAAGACCATCAAGAATCAGTACAAGCAGAAACGCCGTTGGGCCTACGGTATCGAGAATTTCCCCGTCACCATGCGGGCCATTTGGCCGGATCCGAAGATCCCGATCAGCGACAAGCTCCGCGTCACTTTCGAGATGCTCGAGGGCCACTATTCCTGGGCCACCACCTCGTTCATCCTGGCCTTCCTCGGCTGGCTGCCACTCGTCCTCGGAGGCGTGGCCTTCCGCGAGACGGTGCTGGCCAACAACCTGCCCTTCATCACCGAGAAGCTGATGCAGCTCGCCATGGCGGGCCTCCTCATCTCGGTGCCGCTGTCGCTCACCTCGTTGCCGCCCCGGCCGCGGCATTACCACTGGTCGCGTTCGTTCCTGATGCTCTTCCAGTGGGTCCTCTTCCCGATCGTAGCCTTCTTTTCGGCGCTGCCCGCCATCGATTCGCAGACGCGCCTCCTGTTCGGCCGTTACTTCGGCGAGTTCTGGGTAACGGAGAAGATGCGTAAGTGATCCTGGCACACGCCTATGGGCTACCCCCTCGCTTCCCTGTTGCTCACGTTTTGCGGGGCGGCCGGCCTCTCGATCCTGCTCGGTCTCGGGCTGCGCGCCCTCCTGCCGCGGCATCCATCCTGGCGGCGGCTCGGCGGAAGCGTTGTCATCGCCGCCTTCATCATCGGTACCTTCCTCCAGCCAGACATTGTGGTGGACGCGCCGCTCCGCTCGATGCTCTGGCTTTCGCTCTTCATCCTGGCTATCGGCTTCATCGATGATCGGCGCCCTCTTGCCTGGACCTGGCAGCTCCTGTTCCAGGGCCTGGTAGCGGGACTGGCTTTCTGGTACGGGGTGCGTCTCGAATCTCTGCCTTTGCCCTGGGGTGAGACGCTGTGGCTTGATCCCGCGAGCCTCTTCTGGCCGAGCCTCTTGTTCTCCACGCTCTGGCTGATCTTCCTCATGAACGCCCTCAACTGGGTGGACGGGACCGACGGCTTGATGGGAAGCGTGGCGCTCGTGGCTTTCCTGGTGGTGGCCGCCCTTTCGCTCAAGCCCGAAGTCAACCAGCCTCCTGTGGCCATCCTCTCGATGATCCTCGCCGGAGCCACGCTTGGCTTCCTAGCCTTCAACTTCCCGCCGGCCCGCCTTTTCGCCGGGACGAGCGGCGCGCTCTTCCTTGGTTTCGTCCTGGGGGCCCTTTCGATCTTCGCCGGGACCAAGGTGGCCACAGCGCTCCTCGTCCTGACCCTGCCCGTCGTGGACGCGCTTTTCGTGGTGGGGGAGCGCTGGGCGAGCGGCGCCTCGATCTTTCTCGGCGACCAACGCCACCTCCACTACAAGCTCCGCCGCCTCGGTTGGTCGGACCGGCGCATCCTTGTCTGCTATACTCTCATCACGGCCCTCATCGCGGTCCTCGGGCTGAATACCGAGAATCTGGGCAAGTTTCTGAGCATCGTCGTCTCGTTCGCCGGCGCCGCCCTCTTTATCGCCTGGGCGAGCCGCGCAGCCAAGCGTCGCACCCCCTCTCCCTGAACTCCGCGCTCCCTATGGCACGCCTCATCCTCGGCCTGACGGCGGCCCTCGCCGTCACCCTGGCCGCCGCTTTTGTTTGGATCCGTCTGCAGCCGTTCCACTCCTCCCCGCCCTCTGGAGAGGGGAGTCCGGCCGTTTCCGGCGCCGCTTACGAGACCGTCCTCATCGAGATGGCCGGAGAGCGCTTCACCGCCGAAATCGCCGACACCGACCGGAAACGCGTCCTCGGGCTCGGTCAGCGCGACGCGCTTTGCCCTTCGTGCGCCATGCTGTTTGTCTTCGACCAGCCGCGAAGCCACGGCTTTTGGATGCAGGGGATGCGTTTCCCGCTCGATATTCTGTGGCTCCGCGACGGCCGGGTGGTCCATATCGAGCGCGCTCTCCAGCCAGGCGACCTTGCCCTCCGCGAGCCGCCCGTCCCCGCCGACCGTGTCCTCGAGGTGAACGCCGGGACGGCCGAGCGCCTCGGGCTGGAGGTCGGCAGCGCGGTGGCGATCGGCCAGTGAGACTCGATCCGGCATCCGTCCAAAACGAAAGCCCCCGGCATTGCGGGGGCTTTCGTATACATTCGTTTTTAGGCCTAAAGAACGAAAGGAATAAGGTGTTGCATAACCAATCTGTCAACCATCACGAGAGCGAGGGGACGCGGGCCGAATACTTTTTCAAGTTGTTCAGCTGGCGTTCGTTCAGCGTCTTGGATTTCTGGATAGCTTCGTCGATCAGCGATTTCTGGAATTCAACCGATGTCCCCATGTGCACCGAGCCTTTGAAGCCCACGTGCTTGCGGAGGTAGTCCTCGATGTAGATCTTATGCTCCTTGGTCAACTGGGAGTCAGGATTCTTGGCCAGATGCGCGGCCAGGGCCTGGCGGGCCAGATGCGTCGTGCCGTTGCCTTTGGCGGCCGAGACCGTGAATGCGGTTGCGGTCTCGCGCGTCTCACCGGCGGGGGCGGTCACGGCGGCTTTCGGGGCCGTCGAGCCGTTCACTGCGGAGGGAGCGGCCGGAGTTTCCGGTTTCGCTTCATCCGTGTCGGACGAGGTGGCCGGAGCATCCGATTCCATCGAAGCTTCGTCTTCCTGGGCGAGTTCGGGACCCTGCGAGCGCTGCGAATACGAATAGATGCCGCCCGCGATGGCCGCGACGACCAGGAGAGAGAGGAGGACACGCAGGTTATCCTCGAGCCAGCCTTTGAAGCCGCGACCCTCGGATTCGAGCGAGTCCGTCGAGTGTTCTTCCATCATACACTCACCTTCCTTTCTAGTCTTTATGGATTGGTAAGGTTCCGGATTCGGAGCGACCGTGTTTCCTATAAGAGGCGCGGCGCGGCTCACAGCTCCCGCCGGTCGAACGTTCTCGACCGTCCGGAGCTATGAGCTACGCGTGCGAGCCGTGCCCTCCCGTATGCGGCATGGCGCTTCTTGTGGAAGAACGGACCGTCGGAATCTTCCCCAATTATAACTTTGGCTCTGTTGAGGGTCAAAGTGGACAAAACCCAGTTTTTGTATCGTAGTTTGATCGTCCCGTTTGTCTCTATCCGAGCCGGATTTCATAGCCGCGTTCCAAAAACATCATTCCGTTCCAGGATTTTGCTCAGTGTCGTATCTCTTTTCACTTCTCATTCTTTCGGCGCGCGCTGTTCCATTTTTTTCTTGAGCGACGCGACGCGCGCGCCTCATCTCTTGACAAAAACACTTGCATTCGCACAAAAGTGTTCTATACTTGAAGTGCGTACGAGTGAGGCGCGCGCGTCGCGTCGAAAATCTCCGATCGCCGTTCAAAAAATTTGAGCGCACAAAAAGATAAAACTAGAAAAGGAGGTGAGTGTTATGGCAGCTAAGAAAAAGGCTTCGAAGAAGAAGGGTAGCAAGAAGAAGGCCACCAAGAAGAAGGGTGGTAAGAAAAAGAAAAAGTAGTCTCTGACTCTTCTTTCTCCCTGTAACCAGGGAACGTTACTCAAAAAGCGACAGCACCGCCCAACGAGGCGGTGCTGTCGTTTCTAAGGGCGGGAAGTGGCAGTCGGCGGAGGCGGGATATCGATCCGGCAGAGGCGTTGTTTGCCCGCGAGGTCACGATGAAAAACGGCTTTCCCAAGCGGAAAAACGGACTTGACCAGGAGGGCCAAGGGGAGGGCTTGCTCCGGGCTGAACTCGAAGAAGAGTGTGGTGTCTTTGCTCCGGTCGGGGATGAGCTGGGCCGTTTCCCGGAGCAGGCGCCGGATGTGGGCGAGGCCGTGCTCCCCGCTCGTGAGCGCTCGCCGCGGCTCGTAGGCCCTGACCGTTTGCTCCGCGGTGCGATAGAGCGCTGGGGAGAGGTAGGGGAGGTTGGCGACGATGAGGAGCGGGCGCGCGCGGTGTTTCCTGATCTTGCCCTGCAATTTCTCAAGCAAGTCGGAGTGGAGGAAACGGATACGTCCGTGCATTTGATGTCGACGTGCGTTCCGACGTGCGACTCGAAGCGCGGCGTCCGCGATGTCGCTGGCGTACCACGCAACCTTTTTTTGTTGCGCGATCGAGGCGAGCGTGACGATGATGTTGCCGCTGCCGGTACCTACGTCGACAACGCAGGCCGGGACCGTGGCGCACGCGTCGAGCCAGCGGAGCGCTTCTGCGACGAGGAGTTCGGTCTCGGGACGGGGGATGAGGGTGTCTCGGGTGACGATGAAATCGCGACCGTAGAATTCCCGGTGTCCCGTGAGATAGGCGAGCGGTTCGCCGTTGGCCCGCCGGGCGAAAAGACGGTCCAACCGCGCGGCCTGACGCGCCGTGAGTGGGTGTCCGGGGCGGGTGAGGATGAAGAGCCGGGAGCGGCCGAGGACATGGGCGGCCAGGAGTTCCGCATCGAGGCGCGGGACGGTGCGGGGGAGCCGCCCGAGGAGGGAAGCGAGGGTGGGCGGGGAGGCGGTACGACGCGGCATATCCAAAGGGTCAGGTGCGGCCCTCCTGGGCCGCCAGCTTGCGCCGCACGTCTTCCTCCTCGAGCGCCGCAATGAGTGGCTCCAGGCCGCCCTCGAGAATGCCGCCGATGTTGCTCCAGGACTGCTTCAGGCGGTGGTCGGTGATGCGGTCCTGGGGGAAATTGTAAGTGCGGATCTTCTCGCTCCGGTCGCCGGTGCCGATCTGCGAGCGGCGGGCGTCGCCCAGTTCCTTCTGACGTTTCTCTTCCTCGAGCTGGTAGAGGCGCGAGCGGAGCACCCGCATGGCTTTCTCGCGGTTCTTGTGCTGGGATTTTTCGTCTTGGCAGGAGACGACGAGACCGGTGGGGAGGTGGGTGATGCGGATGGCGCTTTCCGTCTTGTTGACGTGCTGGCCCCCGGCCCCGCCGGCTCGGAAGGTGTCGATCCGCAGGTCGCTCGGGTTGATACTGAAGTCGATCTCTTCGGCGGCCGGCAGGACCGCCACCGTGGCGGTCGAGGTATGGATGCGGCCGGTTTTTTCGGTCTCGGGGACGCGCTGGACGCGATGTACCCCAGACTCGTACTTCATCAGGCGGTAGACGGGCGTGTCGGAGGCGCCCCGTCCGATTTCCAGGACAGCTTCCTTGAAACCGCCGAGACCCGTCTCGTTTGCCGAGATGAGGATCGGCCGCCAGCCCCGGGCCTCGGCGTAGCGGGTGTACATGCGGAGGAGCTCGGCCGCGAAGAGGGCACTCTCGTCCCCGCCCGCCCCCGCCCGAATCTCGACGATGACGTCTTTCTGGTCGTCCGGATCCTGGGGGAGGAGGAGGCGTTTCAGTTCACGTTCAAGCCGCGCCTGTTCCCCGGAGAGGGCGGCGTTCTGCTCCAGGGCGAGCGTCGAGAGTTCCGGGTCGCCGCTCGAGACGATTTCGGCGTTCTCCCGCATCTCCCGCCCGACCCGTTCGTAGGCCTCGATGGCGGCGAGCACGTTCCGGAGTTCGGCCGCCTGCCGGCCGAGGGCGGCCAGCTTCTTCTGGTCGCTGGTGATGTTCGGGTCGGCCAGAGCGGCTTCGACGGCCACGTGTTCCTGCCTGATTTTTTCGAAAAGTTCGCGCATAGGACGTGGTTCCAGTATAGACCAAACAAAAACAATGCCCCACGGGAGGCATTGTTCTCGGGTCCGGAAGTAGGGTTACGCCTGCCCGGCGACGGCCTGGCCGGCCTTCTCGAGGACGCTTGCGGCGGCCTCTTTCTCTTTCTTGGCGCGGGCCTTCTTGGCCGTCTTGGCGGCTTGCATAGTGGCCGAACGCTCGGCCATCTTCTTGAAACGGTCGACGCGGCCGGTAGTGTCCACCACTTTCTTCTTGCCGGTGTAGAACGGATGGCAGTGGGCGCAGATTTCGGTCGCCATAGCCTTGACCGTGGAGCCGGCGGTGAGCACGGCGCCGCAGGCGCAGGTGACGGTGGCGTCCTTGTGGTAGGTCGGGTGGATCCCTTTCTTCATAGGAGTGGCGTGTCCGAATAAGAAGCCGCCCGTCTCTCCTGGGCGGCGGAGTCATTGGCGAGGATAACACGCGGTCTGGAAATTGACAAGACCACCCGACTCCCTCTATACTCTGGAGTACTTCCGGGTCGGAGCCCTGCGCCCGAAAACCCATCCGCCAGGCGGGTTTTCTAGGCGGCGGACCCTTCCCGTAATACATCACCCGCAAGACCGGAAACCCCATCCTGGCGCTCCGCGTTCGTCGGACGCTTCACGGGTTTCAGAGCCCCTTTCGGCCGTGCTCGCGGGGAAGTTAATTCAAGTAAGGATAACCGTCATGTCAGAGAAGACCGATCGCCCGAACGGCGAGGCGGCCGTCGAAGGTGCTTCGGCCCAGCCGAGTGGCACTTCGTTCGCCGATTTTGATTTCGGGAGCGTTAGCCTGTCGCTTGAGGCGATGCTCAAGGCGGGCGTGCACTTCGGGCACGTCAAGTCCCGCCGCCATCCTCGGATGGAGCCGTACGTGTTCACCACCCGCAACAACATCAACATTATCGATCTCGAGCAGGCCAGCCGGAAGCTCGAGGAGGCCCTGGCTTTCCTCCGCTCGGTCAAGGCCTCGGGCCGGCAGATCCTCTTTGTGGCGACGCGCAAGCACGCCTGGGAGCTGACCCGCTCGCTGGCCGAGCGCCTCGGTCAGCCGTTTGTCGTGGAGCGCTGGCTGGGCGGGACCTTCACCAACTTTCCGGTCATCCGCGATCGCGCCCGGTATCTGAAAAGCCAGGAGGAGAAACAGGAACGGGGCGAACTCAAGAAATACACCAAGCTTGAGCAGCTCCGTTTCGCCGAGGAGATCGAGAAGCTAGAGCAGAAGGTGGGCGGCATCAAGCATATGGACGAACTGCCCGGCGCCGTCTTCATCGTGGACGTCAAGGACAGCGGCATCGTGGTGCGCGAGGCGCGTCAGAGAGGGGTCCCCATCGTGGGCATCGTGGATACCAATACCGATCCCTCGGACATCGACTATCTCATCCCGGGCAACGACGACGCCGTTTCCTCTATCCGCTACCTCCTCGCCCTCGTCGGTCAGGCCATCCACACCACACCCGTGGCCGCGCCTGCCGCAGCGGAAACCGAAGCCGCCGCTCCGGCCGAAGCCGCGGCGGCCTGATCCCTTTCGGACAGTCCTGAATTCCGGAACACTAAACCCTATGATCACCATGGAACAAGTCAAAGCCCTTCGCGAGAAGACCGGCGCCGGCGTCGTGGAAGCCAAGAAAGCCCTCGACGAGGCGGCCGGTGACGAGAAGCGGGCCGTCGAAATCCTGCGCGAACGCGGCCAGGCCAAGGCCCTGAAGAAGACCGACCGGACGGCAGGCGAAGGCCTCATCGGTTCCTACGTCCATGGAAACGGCAAGCTGGGGGCCATGGTCAAGCTTTACTGCGAGACGGATTTCGTGGCTCGGAACAGTGATTTCCAAGCGCTCGCCCGGGATCTTGCCATGCACGTGGCCGCTTCCGCTCCGACCTGCCTCCGTCCCGAAGACGCCCCGGCCGAGGCGCTTGAGTCCGAGCGCCGTCTCTGGCGCGAGGAACTCGCCAGCCAGGGCAAGCCGGAACAGATGCACGAGCAGATTCTGGCCGGCAAGGAAAAGAAGTGGCGCGAAGCGCAGGCTCTCCTGACCCAGCCTTTCGTCAAGGATCCGGAGAAGACCGTGGAGGCGGTGGTGACCGAGGCCATCAGCCGTATCGGTGAGAACATCAAGATTGGCGGTTTCGTCCGGGTGGAGCTTTAGGACCGGTTGTTTCGCGGAGAGAGTGCGGATCATTGAATTTCCGATTTCCGACCGAGTATGTGGTCCCTCATCGTGCCTCCCATCATCATGGTGCTCGGCATCGCGGCTCTGATCTACGTCGCCTCGCGCCGCCTGCCGGCCCTGGAGGAGCGTCTCCGTTTGCGCCAGGCCGAGGCCGTCTCGGCAGCGGCCCCCGAGGCTGAGGGACCCCGTGCCCCCTGGTGGAAACGCCTCTCCTGGAGCCTCGCCGAAAAGCTGGCTTCCAAGGGGAGGATCTTCTTCCTGCGGCTGCACAACTGGTTCGGCCGCCTCGGGACGGTTGTCCGACACCGCCGTGCCGGCACCACTCCTCCTCCAATCCCGGCCTCGGGCGAACTGACGTTCCGGAAAACCGAACCGACCGAGGAGACACCCACGCCGGTTGCGGAGGAAGAGGTGGTTCAGCCTGTGCCGATAGCGACCGAGGCGCCGGCGGTTGCCCGTCCGGCCGCCCGGCCCAAGAAGCCAGCCCCCGAGCCCGTCCCGCCCAAGACCCACCTCGAGGAAGCGCTCATCGAGCGTATTGCCGCCAACCCGCGAGACATCGAGGCCTACGAGCGTCTCGGGGACTATTATCTCGAGCGCGACAGTCTGGCGGACGCCAAGGAATGCTACCGCCAGGTACTCAAGCTGAGCCCCGTCAACCGTCTGGTGAAGATCAAGATCCGCCGCCTCGAGCGTCTCCTTGAAAAACAATAGCCTGTGTGTTATAAAGCGGGAGGATTGCTCGCCGCAGGGACGGTTTTTTTGTTTCCAGGGTTTCCGCGAGGCTCTGCCGCCCTCGCTCACGCCTGAGTAGCTCAGCTGGTCAGAGCAACTGTTTTGTAAACAGTAGGCCGTCGGTTCGAATCCGACCTCAGGCTCAGGCGAAGCAAGCCAGGCCGCAAGGCACGTTCGGACGGGTAAACTGCGGGTCGTCGGTTCGCATCCGACGGGCGGCCCAGCAGCGCAGTCACAAGGACGGGTAGGTGGCGGAGTGGTCAATCGCAGCAGACTGTAAATCTGCCGGCCGTACGGCCTTCGGGGGTTCGAATCCCTCCCTGCCCACAACAAGCTCCGTTTCCCAGGAGGGGGACGGGAGGTTGTTTGCGAAGCCGCCAGTGTGCGGTGACAGCCGTTGTAGCTCAGTCGGTAGAGCATCTCCATGGTAAGGAGAAGGTCACCGGTTCAAATCCGGTCAACGGCTCAACAGAAACAGACAGGCCGGGTCGTCCGTTCGGGATTCCTCTCAATAAGCCGTAAGTTCGTCCATATGGGTATCATCAAGGAAACGATGGTCAAACTAAAGTGTAGCAATTGCAAGAAAGTGAGCCAGATCACCAAACGCAATAAGAAAAAGGTGAAGGAAAAGCTTGAGTTGTCGAAGTTCTGCCGGTTCTGCCGGAAGCACACCAAGCACACGGAAAGCAAGTGACCGCGCGGTCGGGGAAGGCCCGGCCTGCCGGGGGAGTAGTTTAATGGTAGAACGGCGGTCTCCAAAACCGCTAGTGAGGGTTCGATTCCTTCCTCCCCTGCCGATTGGATATTGGAAATCGAAAGTCGGATATCTCCATCTGGCCCTATCGTCTAGTGGTCTAGGACACCACCCTCTCACGGTGGGAACCGGGGTTCGAATCCCCGTGGGGTCACACACAGGAAAGCGCCGTCGGCCGTCTCTTTGCCGGGGATCCCGTCCCCGTCGTGGGGCGTGTTACAATTCTCCTTGCGTATCCAAAGGGGATTCCTGGCTAACCTTTGAAACCATCGCATGACCGAGCCTCTCACCCATCTGCCTCGCCACGTGGCCATCATCCCTGATGGCAACCGGCGCTGGGCCAAGGCCCGCGGCCTGAAGCCGTGGGACGGGCACACGGCCGGCGCCCAGGTGACCGAACATATCCTGCGCCGGGCCGCCGACCTCGGCATCTTCTCCCTCTCGATGTGGGGGTCGTCGCTCGACAACCTGGCCAAGCGTCCCTTCCTCGAGGTGCAGGCCCTTTTCCGGATCTACAAGGAATACTTCGCCAAGCTAGCGGACAGCCCCGAAGTGCATGAGCGTCAGGTGCGCATCAACTTCATCGGCCGCTGGGAAGAGCAGCTGCCCGCTCCCATCAAAAAGGTCCTCCACCGCTGTCTCGACGCCACCCGGGGGTATTCCAAACACCTGGTCAATTTCTTCCTTGCCTACAACGGAGACGAGGAGATGCTCTCGGCCATCCGGGCCATCGCGGCCAGTGAGCTGAAGCCGGAAGAAATCACGCCGGAAACCGTCAAACAGCACCTCATGACCCGGGATCTCCCGCCGGTCGATCTCCTTATCCGGACCGGGGGAGAACCGCACCTGTCGGCCGGTTTCATGATGTGGGATGTGGCGGATTCCCAACTCTACTTCACCGACAAGAATTTTCCCGATTTTGACGGGGATGAGTTCGAGAAGGCCATCCGGGATTTCGACGCGCGCGGCCGCCGGTTCGGGGGCTGACGGTCGAGGAAGAACCGACATTTGACAAAAAATCCGCCTCTGTCTACAATACGCAGTACGTTTTGCACAACCAGAAGTTTCGCCCAAAAGAGGCGGGAGAGGCCGGCCGAACGCCAGCACTTGGAAAGACTTTCCGAAATCTCCTAAGCCCTCTTTGTTTTGCGTTCCGGGGTATACGACATCTTCGCCGCACGGCCCAATATGCCAAAAGACAAGCAAGACGTCATCCGTTTCGAGGGTGAGGTGACCGAAACCCTCCCCAGCACCATGTTTCGGGTGCGCCTCGACAACGGCCATGAGGTCCTGGCTCACATTTCGGGCCGGATGCGCGTCCATTACATCCGTCTCCTGCCAGGGGATCGGGTGGCGGTCGAGATGAGCCCGTACGACCTGACTAAGGGCCGCATCGTCAAGCGCCTCTAACGGGCGCCGCCCTCCTTTTCTTTTCGCCTCCGTCGTCTATGAAAGTCCGCGCTTCCGTCAAAAAGATCTGCGCCCATTGCAAGGTGGTCCGCCGCCGCGGCAAGGTGTACATCATCTGTTCGAGCAACCCCAAGCATAAGCAGCGTCAAGGTTAACCCGCTTCCCACGCTATGGTACGTATTTCCGGAGTCAACATCCCCGACCAGAAACGCATCGAGATCGCCCTGACCTACGTCTACGGCATCGGCCTTTCGACCAGCCGGCGCATCCTCGCCTCGCTCTCGATCGACCCCGACACCCGCACCAAGGACCTCTCGGCCACGGAAGCCAACAAGCTGCGCGAGGAGATCGAGAAGAAATACCGAGTCGAAGGCGAGCTCCGCCATCAGGTCAAGATGAACATCAAGCGCCTTCGCGAGATTGGTTCCTACCGCGGCGTCCGCCACCAGAAGAACCTGCCCGTCCGCGGCCAGCGCACCCGTACCAACACCCGCACCGTCCGCGGCAACGTCCGCAAGACCATGGGCAGCGGCCGACGCAAGGCGGCTGACAAGACCTAATCCTTCCCCGTCCCGGAAAGCCCCATCTCTATCTCTATGGCCGAAGAAACAGTCAAAAATCCTCCCGCTGAAGCCCCGGAAACCGCCGTGCCCGCCGCGCCGGAATCCGAAGCCACCTCAAAGACCAAGAAAAAGAAAGTCCGTCGCCAGGTGGTGCGCGGCCAGGCGCACATCCAGTGCACCTACAACAACACCATCATCACCCTCTCCGATCAGAACGGAAACGTGCTTTCCTGGTCGAGCTCGGGCCACCTGAACTTCAAAGGCGCCAAAAAGTCCACCCCCTACGCCGCCACCCAGGTGGTCGCCGAGGCGGTGGAGAAGGCCAAGAAGTACGGCCTCCAGGAGGTGGAAGTGCTGGTCAAGGGCGTGGGCAGCGGCCGCGAAGCCTCCATCCGGGCCCTGGCCAATAACGGCCTCTCCCTCATCTCCATCCGGGATATCACGCCCATGCCGCACAACGGCTGCCGCGCCAAGAAACCCCGCCGCATCTAACCCCGCTCATCCTCCGTCTCATCCTATGGCCAAAGTCTTCGACAAATGCAAACTCTGCCGGCGGGCCGGCGAAAAGCTCTTCCTCAAGGGCGACCGCTGTTTCACGCCCAAATGCGCCATGGTGCGCAAGCCGTACGCGCCCGGCATGCACGGCCAGAGCGGGGGCGGGATGCGTCGCGGCGGCAGCGAGTTCGGCCGCCAGCTGGCCATGAAGCAGAAACTGAAGCGCATCTATGGTGTCATGGAACGCCAGTTCCGTCACCATTTCGACGAGGTCCAGAACAGACCCGGCAATACCGGTGACTTGCTTCTGGCCCGCCTCGAGCTCCGGCTCGATAACGTGGTCTACCGCCTCGGGCTGGCCGCTTCGCGCGCCCAGGCTCGCCAGCTGGTCGGCCACAAGGCGTTTCTCGTGAACGGCAGGCCGCTCGACATCCCCTCGGCCGCCCTCAAGGTGGGGGACACCATCACCCTGAAGACCACCAAGCAGGACAAGCAGTATTTCAAGCAACGCGCCGAATACCTGAAGAACAAGACAGACGTTCCGGCCTGGCTCTCTTTGGACGCGGACGCGTTCTCCGGCACGGTCGTTTCCGTTCCGGGACGTGCTGACCTCGAGGTGAGCGTCGACCCCCAGATGGTGATCGAGTTCTACTCCAAGTAATATTTCGGTCCTCCGTCCCGGAGGACAGTAAGACCCCCTCATTTTTTATATAACGCCAAGGTTATGCAGAAGATTCCCCTCCCGCAGCAGTCGCAATACACGGCGCTCGGCGAACACCACGGCCGGTTCGAGATCATGGGCTGCTATCCAGGGTACGGCACCACCCTTGGCAACGCTCTGCGCCGCGTCCTCCTCTCGTCCCTCGAAGGGGCGGCCATCCGGAGCGTCAAGATCAAAGGCGTGTCGCACGAGTTCTCGACCGTCCCGGGCGTCCTCGAAGACGTGGTCCAGATCATCCTCAACCTGAAGAAAGTACGGCTCAAGCTGGAAGGCGACGAGGTCGTCCGTCTCACCCTGAAGAAGAAGGGCGAGGGCGAGGTTACGGCCGGCGATATCAAGACCGTGGCTGGCGTCTCTGTGGTCAACCCAGGCCAGCTCATCGCCACCCTGACCGACAAGAAGGCCGAGTTCGAGATGGAGATCGAGGCCGGCAAAGGCCTCGGCTACGTGCCGGTGGAGCAGCAGGAACGCGCTGACAACGAGATCGACGTCATCGCTGTGGACGCCATCTACACCCCGGTCAAGCGCGTCAACTACGAAGTGGAGAACATGCGCGTCGGCAAGCGCACTGATTTCGACAAGATCACCCTCGAGATTCTGACCGACGGTACCCTCACCCCGGAAGAAGCCCTCTCACAGGCGACCGCCATCCTCGTGGAACAGTTCCAGGCCCTCTCGGGGACGCTCTCGGGCGCCCTGTCCGCCGAGGCCGAAACCGTTGAGCCTCTCGGGATGCTTTCCGCCCGCGTGCGGAAGGCGCTCGTGGCCGCCGGTCTCGAGACGCTCCAGGCCGTGGCTGACAAGACCAAGGACGAGCTCGTCGCCCTCCCGGGTCTCGCCGAAAAGGGAGTGGAGGAGATCGAGACCGCTCTCGCCGAAGCCGGACTGTCACTCAAAGCCTAAACCCGTTTCGCCCGTATGAAACACCGTCAGACAGGTCGTACTCTCGGTCGTCCCCGCCGCCAGCGCAAGGCCCTCCTGAAGACGCTGCTCGGCAGCCTGATCGTGCGCGAGAAGATCACTACCACTGAGGCCAAAGCCAAGGAGATGAAGCTCTTTATCGACCAGCTCATCAACAAGGCCAAGACTGCCCAAACCGACCAGGCCCGCAAGGTGGCCATGCTCCGCGCCCTTTCGGCCGCCCTGCCGGCGATGGCCGTGGCCAAGCTTACCAAGCCTGAATTCATCCAGAAGTTCGAGAGTCGCCGGAGCGGGTACGTGCGCATCACCAAGCTCGACCAGCGTCCCGGGGACGCCGCCCGCATGGCCGTCATCGAATTCATCGCCTGAACCAACCGCCTATGGCCGCCACCAAGAAACCATCGCTCAACCGCCGCTACCACCACTTCGACGCACAGGGCAAGGTCGTGGGCCGTCTTGCCACCCGGATCGCCAAGATCCTTTCTGGCCGCGACCGCGTGGACTACACCCCGCACCAGGACAAGGGCGATTTCGTCGTGGTCACTAACACCGACGGCTTGACCCTCACCGGTACTAAGACCACCGGCAAGATGTACCACCAGTTCAGCGGCTACCCGGGAGGCATGCTCTCGCTTTCTTTCGAGGAACAGATGGCCCGTGATTCGCGCAAGGTGCTCATGTGGGCCGTGCGCGGCATGCTCCCCAAGAACAAGCTGCGCGCTCATATGCTCCGCCGCCTCCGCCTCTACAAGGGGACTGAGCACCAGGAGAAGACCATCCACATAACCCACGCCTGACGCCTATGGCCACCAAGAAAACCGCCGCTTCCAAGACGTCCGCCAAGGCCGAGACCGCCGCCCGCTATTACCGCGGCGTGGGCCGGCGCAAGACCGCCGTGGTGGAGGCGCGCCTCTATCCGGCCGCGGGCGAGAAGGACGCCGTAATCGTCGTCAACGACCGCCCGGCCGAGCAGTATTTCGGCACCCTGACCCAGACCCTCCTCCTCCGCGCCCCGCTCCGGAGCACGGGCAAAGAGGCTGAGTTCAAGGTGAGCCTGCACGCCCGCGGTGGCGGCCTCACTGCCCAGGCCGACGCGGCCCGACTGGCCATCGCTCGGGCCCTGATCGTGGCCGAGCCTTCGCTCCGCCCGCTCCTGAAAGCCAACCGGCTCCTCGTCCGCGATGCCCGGGAGGTGGAGCGTAAGAAGCCGGGTCTCAAGAAGGCCCGCCGCAGCCCACAGTGGAGCAAACGCTAATCAACCTGATGTTTTGACCTGTCTTCCATATCCGAAAGCCCCGGGACGGGGCTTTTTTGACAGGCACGGACTCCTTGTGTTAGGTTGTGAAGTCTTCTTTCGAGACCGGAGGAGGCTTTGTACCTTGGACAACGAGCGCACCATTCGACGACAGGAGGAATGATGAAAACAGTTATCTCGGCTGTACTGCAGCCGTGGCAAAAGGTCGGCCAGCCTCAGGTGCTAGCCAAGAAATTCAACGTTTCAGTCGGAATCCAGCTTTACGTCAATCCGAATACCGGCGAGCAGGAGGAGCATTCTTTCTTCACCAAGCAGGAAGGCGTCGCCGTCTGCTGTCTGACACATGGCGGTGATCTGGTGCTGGTACGCCAGTTCAAGCAGGCGGCGAACGGTATGGTCATCGAGTTTCCAGCAGGGATCTTCAAGCAGGACGAGAACGTGACAACCGCCGCCTTGAACGAAGTGCTCCAGGAGACCGGATATGTGCCCAGCAAGGCAGTCCTCTTGCCGGGCAAGACGCTACTCGCCCCACGTAAGTCGCCCAGCGGCGAATGGAGCGCCGTGGCGACCGGCTGCGTTTTCACCGGCAAGCAAAACCTTGACGCCGGAGAAGCGGGAATCGAGGTTTTAGAGGTGAGCGTCGAGGAGTTCTGGACCATGGTCGCCCGGGGTGAGATCCTTTCCGCTCCGACCATCCTGGCTGCCACCAAAGCCGCCCTTGCCGGACACATCACCTTTCATCCTCCAGCTTGATTTTGTTCGATTCCGAAGCTGAAAGGACTGGGTCCTCCAAGCCTGCCCCTTAACCTAGGGAGCGGGCTTTTTCTTGATATTTTTTGATGCCCATGCTTTTATGGCGAATATTGCCGAGAGACATTTATGACACAATCCACGTTTTCTCTTTCCCGGTTGTGCAAGAGGAGATTTCCCGGAAAAAAAATAGTTTTGGTTGGAGGGGCTTTTGATATTCTGCATCCCGGTCATATCACCATGCTCGAGAAAGCCAAATCCCTAGGGGACGTGTTGATCGTTCATATAACTTCAGACAGGCGCTTCAGGGCCAAAAGACAGCGCGCCCCTCTTTTTAAAGAACGGGAAAGGGCTAGGATTATTGCCGCCTTACGGATGGTGGATGGAGTCATTGTCTTCGACGGCCGGCACTACGACCAGTTGCTGGTGGACAAGATACGTCCGGACATCCTGTTTTTCCATGAGGAGAACTACCGCAAAGCAAGACAATATGTGGAAGAAACATTGAAATTTGACGGACGGATTTTTGTTCAGAGATCCACGAAACAGTACTCAAGTTCGAGGCTTCTCCAGCAGCTGAGGAAAATGAAATAAAAGCCCAGGTTTCCGGGGCTTTTATCTTTTTGGAAAACCTCTTTATTGGGCGAGACTCTTCGACCTACTCTGCGAAGCCGAAAAGGGTGGTCGTCTCAGGAAAGGGGATGGACTGGAGGATGTGGCCGCCCTGGGCGCGCGGGACGATCGAGTAGATGCGGTTCTGGGCGGTATCTGCCACCACCTGGAGCGGTGTGCCGGCAAACGAGGCGACGGTCTCGATCTGCCGTCCGCCGCGATGGTCGAGCTCGATCAGCTTGAGCTCATCGCCGACCGTGAAGAGCGCGTGTTCATAGTCGTCCGCCCACTGGGCGTGGCGGATCGGCTGGGAGAAGCGCGCCAGCGAGACGGTATCGTTCTCGGCGCGTACCGGCTGGACTTCCCAGTCGCGGACGAAATAGACGGCCAGTTCGTAGTCGTTCCAGAAAAGCACTTTCTTGCCGTCGTTGGAGAACTGGGCCTCGAGCGCTCCCTGGCCCAGGGTCCGGAAGTGTTCCCCGTGGTCGCCCTTGTTCCAGACGAAGACCTGCTTGCCCTCGGGCCTCACCAGGAGGAAACGCCGCTCGTCGTACAGGATGAGGCGAGTGTCAGGACCGATGGCTTCGGTTGGTGATGTCGGGACCGTTTCCCGCACTGCGCTCGGGTTGTCGAGCGGGAACGACGCTACCCGCCCCGTGTCGCGCGCGAGGACGGAGGCCCGCGTGCCGGAGAGGTCGTAGGCTAGGACGCCCTCGGCCAGGATGGCCGGCACCGCGCCCGGGCGGGCGTCCATCTGCCAGAGCACCCCACCGGAGAGGAAGAGCACGGTATCGGCGCGGGCCGGATGCCAGCGGACGGCGGTCGGAGGGGCGAGGGTGGTCAGGTCGGCGAAATCAGTAGCCGCGCCGGTGGCGATGTCTACCAGGTAGGGCTGGGGACGGCCGTCACGCCAGAGGGGTAGGATGAGGGTTTCGCCGTCGCGCGACCATTCGATATTGTCCGGCCGGGAGGGATCGAAGGTGAGGGTGCGCGAGGAGAAGACCTGGCGGCTCTCGCCCGTCACCGTGTCGATGACTGTCACGCCCCATTCGTCCTCCCGGGCGGTGATGACCGCCACCCGGCCGCCGTCCGCTTCGAGGAAGGCCTTGACCGGCCGGTCCTCGGGATAGATGGTGGCGGGGTACTCCTCGCGGACGAGGATGACGTTCCAGAATTCGGTCGAGCGGCCGCTCTCGATGAGTGTCTCGCGGTGCCACGGCCGGAAGCCGTCCGCCGAGACCTCCACCTGGTGGGGGCCGGGCCGGAGGCCGCCCACGTGGTAGGTGTTGTTGATGAAAGCGCTGTCGTAGTCCACCACTTCGCCGTCCACCCGGATGGAGACGTTCGTGGGATTGGTCTTCAGCGTCAGCGAACCGGTGTAGATGAAGATGCCGCGTTCGAAGCTGTAGCGGTAGCCGAAACTGTAGAAGACGATGAAACCGGCGGTCCCGACACAGAGGACGGCCGAGAGCCAAAACAAAAAACGCCGGAAGCGCCTGTCCATCATAGCGCGGGATTCAGTACCCGAATTCTAACAAATGGCTTGGGAAAGGCAAGTTTTGGTGGTATACTGGCGTATATCCCCGGAGGGTGACCGTTGTCCCGCCCGCCTATGCTTCAGCCGCTCCTCGACTTGCCCTTCCTGCCGCCCCAGTTCGCGGGGGACCTCTCGCTCATCCTCATCCTGGTGGCGGCGGGTCTCGTCTTTGGCCTCTGGTTCGGGCGTTCCCAGCTGGTGAGCGTCACTCTCTGCGCCTATGTGGCCCTCACCCTGACCGAGGCCTTGCCGGGCGCGTGGCTCTCCGTCTCGCCCTGGGCGCCGGTGGCCGTTTTCGCTTTCTTCCTCCTCTTCCTCTTCTTCGCGGGGGACTACCTGTTTGACATCCACATCTCCAATTCCCGCTCGGACTTCTTTTGGCGGGTGCTGGTGATGGGGTTCCTTTCGGCCGGCCTCATCGCGAGCATTCTGCTTTCACTCCTCCCCGAGGCGGCCGCCCGGCGGATCATCTCCGGCACCGTCTACGGCTGGCTGGCCGGACCGGTGACCGGCATCCTCTGGCTGTTTATCCCACTCTTCTTCCTTCTCTTCATCAACCGCCGCCTGCGCTAGGGAAGTGTCAGGAGCGATTGACAAAACATTTCCCGCGTGGTAGCGTGGGAGCACGTTTTTCGCGAGTTCTTTACCGCATTTATCGTATTTCCACCACACAAGGGAGGTATCTCATGCATCATCTGGCTGGCAACGCCAACGACCGGTATGCCTTTCACGAGATGTTCCGCCGTCTCATCCAGTACATGGAGGACACCATCCATGCCAGGCTGGTTTTCCTCGAATCCGGCGATAATCCGATACCGAGGGTGTCCCTCGAGCCGGCGCATCGGCCGCGCTTCCTTCACCATGCCGATACGGGCAAGGGTCTCATCCTCTATGCCACTGGCCCCTGCGCCCACGGCTTCACTCCCGATCGACTAGCCTCCCTCTTCCTGTCGCCGATTGAGGGGTATCGGGAGCTGTCCTTCGTCAACCAGATTCTGGTGCAGGCCGAGGAGGCTTACGCCGTCGATCTCGACGCACCCGGTCATGATGGCCGCTGTGACGACGAGGATCCCATGGGAACAGTCTTCTTTCTCAAGGGCGGGTTGCGGCCGGTGGAAATCGGACAGATCGAAATCGAGGACGCCGACAATGAACTGGAACTCCGCCAGCGGATGCTCGGGATTATCCGGGAGCGCTTCTCCCGGATGGTCATCGCGGTCTGAAACCCAGGACCCTGATCCTGACCCACGGTCCAGCCTATCCACTCGAAGCCCCGAGGCACACGTTGCCCGGGGCGTTTTCTTTGACCGGCGGGGCGGTCCGAGACCCCCTCGGAACCTCTTTCCGAACCCGTCTTGACATATTCCGACCCGGCCCATATACTGCCTAAGCAAGCAAAAAAGCGGGTTTTCTTTTGGATCTCCGCGAGGACCGAAAAGGCGGAACGTTTTTTCTTTCTCTCCAGCTTGCCTGGACCTTAACAACTGAAAACCATCTAATCGCAATTTTTTGCGGTTAGTCCTGTCGTTCCGGCAAAGGAGATTTCTTCGGAAGTTTCTTCGGCCGGAACAAGTACGAGTCTATTCGAACTCGTCACGAGACAATCGGATTATTGGTCAACATCATACGAGAAAGGAGTCCCCATGCGCCTGCCGCGCCGTTACCGCCATCCCGTGATCGCCCGCACGGCCGAAAAGCTGATAGGGGCCCTGCCCGAGCCGATACGCGAGCCCGTGGTCGTGGGTGTCCTGTGCGCCGCCGTCTGGTCGCTGACCGCGGGCTACGCCGGTTCCCAGATCGTCCACTATGCCGCCAACGCGGCCCGGCGGTTCCGCGGCCACCCCAAGCTCTCCCGTTTCGACGTCCTCCATACCAAGAAGTACCTCCACCATCTTCAGGATCGGGAGCGCCTCCATTGATCCCATTTCCGACCGGTTCCGCAGCGCGGGCCGGTCGGGACCAACAATCCGATTGTCTCTGACGGACGAAACCCCGTCCCGCATCCGCGGGAGCGCGGGGTTTCCTTATTGAGAGTTTGATCCTGGCTCAGGATGAACGCTGGCGGCGTGGATAAGGCATGCAAGTCGAGTGGGTTTAGACCCACGGCAAACGGGTTAGTACAACATAGGAATCTGCCCAGAAGTCGCGGATAATCCGGAGAAATCCGGAATAATACGCGATGTGCTCTACGGAGTAAAGATTTATCGCTTCTGGAGGAGCCTGTGCGCTATCAGCTAGTTGGTAGGGTAACGGCCTACCAAGGCTATGACGGCTAGGGGGTGTGAGAGCATGGCCCCCAACATTGGAACTGAGACACTGTCCAAACACCTACGGGTGGCTGCAGTCGAGAATATTCGTCAATGGGCGCAAGCCTGAACGAGCGATGCCGCGTGCAGGATGAAGGTTTTAGGATCGTAAACTGCTTTTCTCGGGGAGGAACTACGGTGACTGTACCCGAGGAATAAGAGGTTACTAACTCTGTGCCAGCAGTAGCGGTAATACAGAGACCTCAAGCGTTATCCGGATT
>CAYNEL010000005.1:0-39956 GCA_964396225.1 uncultured Bdellovibrionales bacterium
TACCGCCGTGGCTTGTTTGCGGCAAGAATCGGCCGTCAACACTTGACAGAAGCCCGGCCAACCATCAAGCTCCAAGCCAAGGAGGACTTTCACCCAGGAAAACTTTCCAGTCATTTGACAACCCAAAACAGGAGGAAGCAGTCATGCGTTCAAACAAACGTGTCGTCACCTGCGCTTTGGACGGGTTCCACAGCCCCTGGGAAACCATCGCTTTTCTGAGGGACCTTTTCCTCGATCCGCGGGCCCGGGAGTACGTGGGGATGGTCAAACTCGAAGACGCCCTGTTCTTCCCGGGACTCGGTCCGGCCGTCGTCGGCCGCGTCCAGAATGTCCTGCCGCAGGGAGTCGGCATCTTCCTCGACCTCAAACTGCTCCGGACTGTGGCTGCGACCCGGCATATCCTCGAGGCGTTCGCTCCCGCACGCCCGGCCGTCATCACGGTTTCTGCCGAGGTGTCGCTCGAAACCCTCGACCTCGTGAGAGAAATGCTACCCGAGCCCGAGACCAAGATCGCCCTGGTCGTGGTCACGACCGATATCGGGGAGAAGGAATATCTTGAGCGCTGGGGTGTCTCCGTCGTGGAGCGGTTCACTCGCACGTTGCGCTCCCTCGCCCCGCTGGTGGACGCGGTCGTGTGCGGACCCGAGATCACGCCTATCCGGCACTGCCAGCCCCGGCTGGAACGCTATGTCGTCGGTGTCCGGGGCGTCCATGTGCCGATAGGCGACCAGAAACGGACGATCACCCCCGTCGCCGCCCTCGACGCCGGCGCCGCATCCATCGTTATGGGCACGGCGCTTCAGCCGGAATACCGGCAACAGACCTGGGACGAGCTCGACCAGTATTTTGGTCGGGTCCAGGTGGTCTGACCGAACGCTCTTTGTCAACCAACATCAAGGGAGGTGATGTCATGGCAGCGTTGGAGGATTGGAAGAGGAAACTGATCGCATTGATGATCACACGTGGCGCCCTGCTCTTCGATGTCCAAAAGGGTTTCGTACTCAAGTCGGGACGGCGAAGTCCCTACTTCTTCAATGTCGGCCTGCTTCTGGACGGCCAGTCCCAAATCTGGCTAGGGAGGGGGTACGCCAGGGTGCTTGATGAAGTATGGAACGATACTTTTGATCTCCTCTACGGGCCGGCCTACAAGGGCATTGTTCTGGCTGGTGCGGCCGCGGCCGGCTGTCATAAGCGACAGAGGCGTCCGATCCAGTTCGCGTACAACCGCAAGGAAGCCAAAAAACATGGCGAAGGCGGATTGATCGTGGGACCCCCTATGAGAGGAAGGCGGGTGATTGTGGTGGACGACGTCATCACAGCCGGGACCGCGTTCCGCGAGTCGGCCACCGCCATCGAACGCGAGGGCGGCATCCTCGACGGGCTGGTGGTCATCCTCGATCGGCAGGAGAAGGGTCAATCAGTGGTCGGCGAAGGCTTGGCAGTGAAGGACACGGATGTCTCAGCCATTCAGCAGGTACGCGCGGAGTATGGGATCAAGGTAGCGAGCATTCTGACGCTCAACGACCTCATCTCGTACCTCATGCCGTCGAGCCGGGCGTCAAGTCGGATCTGCGACGCCGTACGCCGGTATCGCGAGAAGTACGGCGTGGCTGACTGAACAGGTTCCTTGACACTTCACGGTGTTCAAACCAAACGGCGACTCCCATCGTGGAGTCGCCGTTTTTCTTTTGCTTTGCGGGAGCGGAAACTATTTCTTTTCCTCGGTGGTCTTGAACTCGAACTTGAGATCGCGCTGGAGATCGCCGGTCTGGGTGAACTCGCCATCCTTGGTCTTGATGACCACCTTGACCGGGAGCGTCCCGACACCCGACTGCTTCTGGATGAGGAGCTGATAGTTGTCCGGACGGATGGAGTCGGGGAGCTGATATTTGAGGCTGGTGGTCTGGGTGCGGCCGATGAGGACGTCCACCTTGTAGCCGAACATCGTCTTGCCGAAAGCCTCGGTCGGCTGGACGCCGCCCGTGAGCACCCGCTCGAGGAAGGTCGAGCCGAGCGGCGCGAGGACGCGGGTGTAAGTGTGATAGTCGCTGGTGCGCCAGTCGCCGTGGGTAGCGGTGTGGTTGTAGGTGTAGTTGACGGTGCCGGTGGGTTTCTCGCCGGTGAAGTCGACGACGTATTCGAGCGAACGCTTGATGAAGTAGTCGGTCTTCAGGGCGCCCAGGTTGGCATCTACCACCATGAGGTAGTCGCCGTTCCAGTCCTTGGCCACGGCGCCGTCCCAGTGGACCCGCGAAGCGATGGTCTGCCACTCGGGATCACGGAACCAGACCATGATGTTCTTGTCCCGGAGCTCGGCTTGAGCGAACTCGGCCAGTTTGGGGATATTGTCCACGGTCACCAGCTGGTTCAGGATGACGGGAGCCATCTTCTTCAGGATGTCCTTGCGCTGTTCCACCGGGATACCGTATTGGCTGAAGCTCTGCTCCACCCATTCTTCCAGCTTCCATGAGCCGCCGTCCGCAGTGAGGGTGACGGGATAGCCGGGGACGCTCACCGGGCCGGTGAGCTTGAGCAGGTTGTCGAAAAGAGCCGTGTTGACCGCGATGACACCGTCGAACTTCTCGGTGCGGCCGCCGAGGCGGGCGAAATAGATGGCTTTCTCGGCGTTAGTGGGGAAGTCGGGGGAGAAGTTGGAGTCGCGGAATTTCCAGCGCTTGATCTGCATGATCCGGGTGAGCGGCCAGGGCGGGGTGACCTTGGTCTGGATGCGCTGGTCGAGGAGGTTGGCGTCTTCCACCAGGTGCGAGACGATCTGGCCGTTCTTGACACGGATGATGGCGTACTGTCCGAGGAAGCCACCGCCGGGCCGGAGCTCGAAGCTGTTCTGGAGGAGAACGAGGTAACTCCGCTGGACGTTGTCGTTGGCGGTCACTTTCTGGAGGAGGAGGTTGGCTGCTTCGATTTCCTCCTTGGTGTCCTGTTCGATGGGGAGGAGTTTGGTCACTTTTTGGACGGCGTTGAAGGCGCCCACGGCCAGGTTGGTCTTGTGGATAGTGGCGTCCTGGGCGAAGAAGTAGTAGTAACCGAGGCCGGCCACCAGGAGGACCGCCCCCAGGAGAACGAGGCGCTTCGTACTAAGCAAAGGACGGGCCATAAAGAGACGGCTGATGAAGGGTTTAGTTTACGCACACATAGGGCTATTGTAGCAGGCGCTCCGCTCCTGGCCAAGGTAACGGAGTCGTCCCGAACCAGCCTTGAAAAAGCCCTCGCTTTGGGCTAGCATGGGCTTACGCTCGAGTTGCTCGCGTTCCCGCGGGGGCCAAGTCAGCGGGATTAGTACAGTGGTAGTACGTCAGCTTCCCAAGCTGAAGATGCGAGTTCGATTCTCGTATCCCGCTCAAGAACCAGCTTGATAATCTTTGTGGAGCGAAATCGGCTCCGCCCCGCCCGGCGCCTCCGATGCTCCGGGCCTAAAACCTCAAACGCACCTATGAAAGAATTCATCGGCATCATCCTGTTCATCGGACTGCTCGCCGTCGGAGCCGTCTTCCTGCCTGAGCTCGACCGGGCCCGTGAGGAGGCCGATCAGAGCCGTCCTTCCATCGCCGCTCTCAAGGACTCATCCATCCCGCCGAGCGAGCCCGAGACGTTCGTGGCGACGCCGGAGCCAGCGCCGGCGGAAACGACCCCGGCCACCCCGGCCGCACCGGAGACCCCCGCCGTCGACCCGGCCACGCTCGCCGTGACGGTCCTGAACGGCGGAGCGGCCGGCGGCAGCGCCGGCAAGGCGGCCACCGTGCTCAAGACCGCCGGCTACAAGCTGGCCACCGCGAGCGACGCGCGCGGGAACTATACCGGCGTGACCGTCTATTTCCAGTCAGGCAAGGATAAGGAAGCCGAAGCCGTGCGGCAGGCCCTGCTCGCCACGTATCCGAACGCCGTCGCCAAGGCCGCCGTGAGCGCCACCGACGAGACAGGCAAGACCACGGTGGTGGTGATCATGGGACGGTAAGATTCGTCCGTCTGTCATTCCATCCCGAACAACCCAAGCCCTATGAAAACAGAGCGCATGCATACGGAAGGGGCTGATTTGGGCGGCGGTCCGGCTCCGGAGACGGGTGCGGCGAGCACCCAGCCCGAAGACCTCCAAGCCGTGGAAGCTGGTCTCAAAAAAGCGATCGAGGATTTCCAGAACCGTCCCAAATCAGAGGAGATGGTGGAATTCTCGCCCAAAGCCGCGCAAGGAGTGGAGGAGGCTTTCAGGCTCCAAGAGTGGGCCAAGGACGAGCACTCGCTCGTCCGCGCCCCGATCGATACGAACGTGGCCCCCAATACCCCCGAAGCCGCCCGGGCCATCCGGGAAGCGCGGGAGGAGATTTATGATGCCAAGCTGGCCCGGATGAAAGACGAGGGCGTCGTGGTGGCCGAGCCGGCTTCTGATTTCGAAATGCGCGAGACTTCGCCCGAGGAGCTCATCGGCCGGGCCATGACGAAGGAGGAGCTGTATCAGGCGCTCGAGGCCATCCCCGAGATCTCCGGTTCCCAGGAGACGTTGTCCGGAACGGAGTGGAAAGAGCGCCTTATGCTGGCCGAGAAGACCGGCGCCAAGGATCTCGGGTTCATCACCAATACCTACGGCCTCCGCGCCAAAGCGGAGGAAGTGCTGCTGGGAAAACTGCCGGGCTGGGCTGATGTACAGACGGCGCCGGAACAGGCTCCGGCCGCCGAGGCCGAGGACCGCGAGCCATTCGACACTCCTGACGAGGAAGCGGGAAAGGACCGGAAGGCCCAGGCTATCGCCGACGCCCTCAATCCCGACACCGCGCAGGGCAAGAGCCTCCTCGACAAGTTTTCTGAGGACCTGGCGTCCGTGGCCGGAGGCGCGTTACAGGGTGCCAAATCGGCCGGTCGGAAGATCGCTTCGGTTTTCCCTGACGGCTACGGCGCTTCGGTCGAAAAGAAGCCCGCCGCACGCAAAAACACCTGGTGGGACAACCTCATGGATTGGATGCAGAAAAATTCAGGAGGAAAATAAACCATTCGTTTGGCTGATTATCGATCTCTTGCGCCATGGATTCGCACGTCGCGGAAATCAAGTCGAGGCTGAATATCGTGGAGCTGGTCGGCGGCTACGTGAAGCTCCAGAAGGCAGGCGCCCACTGGAAGGCGCCTTGTCCTTTCCATCAGGAGCGGACACCCAGCTTCATGGTCAACGAAGACAAGCAGATCTTCCACTGTTTCGGCTGTCATAAAGGAGGCGACGTCTTCAGTTTCGTGATGGAGATCGAGGGACTCGATTTCAAGGAAGCCCTCAGGATGCTGGCCGACCGGACCGGCGTCGAGCTGCCGCGCTATCGAGGGGCGCGGGACGACGGCGCGCGCGACCGCTCGCTCGAGATCCTCGAACTCTCGGCCAAGTTCTTCGAGAAACAGCTCTGGGAGGGAGCGGGGAAGAAAACGGCGCTCGGCTACCTCCAGGAGCGCGGGCTCGCCGACACGAACATCCGGACTTTCCGGCTCGGCTTCGCCCTGCCGGGCTGGCGGCATCTCCTGACCTTCCTCCGCGGCAAGGGCTTTGCCGAAGAAGAACTCGTCCGGGCGGGTGTCATGATCGCCAAGGACGGGGGAGGCGAGGGATACGACCGGTTCCGCGACCGGATCATGTTTCCCATCATGGACCAGATGGGACGGGTGGTCGGATTCACGGGGAGGGTCATGCCCGGCGCGGACGATCCGTCAGCTGGCGGACAGGCCAAATACATCAACACGCCGGAGACCGGCGTGTACCATAAGTCGCGGGCCTTGTACGGCATCCAACTGGCCAAGCAGGCCATCAAGCAGAACGACGCGGTCCTCCTCGTGGAGGGCAACATGGACGTCATCGCCTGCCACCAGGCGGGCCTGCCGAACACGGTGGCTGTCTCCGGGACGGCACTTACCGAGGAACAGCTCGTCCTCCTCAAGCGGTATACCAGGAACATCCGTCTTTTCTTCGATATGGACGGCGCGGGCCAGACGGCGGCCTGGCGCTCGACGGAGCTCGCGCTCGCGGCCGGGATGCGGCCGTCGGTGGTGGCCATCGAGGGCGGCAAGGACGCGGCCGACCTGGCGCGCTCCGAGCCGGACCGCCTGCGCGAAGCGGTCGGGCGCCCGACGCCAGCCCTCTCCTATTTTCTCGAACAGCTCCTCGCGCGGTACGGCGTCGCCACGGCCGAAGGACGGCAGGAGATCGTCACCCGCTACGGCGGCCTGATCGCGGCGGTACCCGATCCGGTGGAACGCGGTTTCGCGGTCAAGCGGCTCGCCGAAGCGCTCCGGACCGACGAGAAGAACGTGGCCGCCGCCCTCCAGGGGGTGCTTGCGGCCCGCTCACGGCCAGACAAGCCCGTCACGACCGGAGACCAAGGCGCGTCCCGTCCGGCGCTCCTCACCCGCCGCTCCGAATTCGTCCGCGAACGCCTCATCCGGCTGGCTTTCCTCGAGCCGGACGCCTGGCGTCTCCTCCCGGCGTTGCCCGAGGCCAGCCTGCGTTTCCTCCGGCTCGCGCCGTTGGGCGCCCTCGCCCTTGACCAGGGCGAAGCCGCCCAATACACTTTCGCCCGCCTGCTCGACCTCACCGAGGACGAAACGCTCCGGGAGTGGCTGGCGGCCGAGTATTTCGCCGCTGAGCGTTTCCTCGAACACGAGGGGTTCGCCAAGCTCACGGGAGAGGAACGCCGGGAGCACGTCGTCCGCCTGGGACAAGCCGCCGCGGCCGAGCTCCGCACTGAACTCCGCCGCGAGCGCCAGCTCGCCCTCGAACACCGGATGCGCGAGGCGCGCGCCGCCGGGGACAAGGACGAGGAGAAGCGTCTCCTGACCGAGCTCCAGTCGCTTCTGACCGCCTGAGACTTGCCATTCCGTGCGGAAACAGGTATGATCACGCTACTGACAACGGAACTTCGGTTTCCGTTTTTCCTTTCTCCCGCGCGGCAAACATTCGCGCGGCGGCCGCCAAGCGGCCCGTGCGCCGGAGGTTCCTTTACCCGTAAGCCTCATCGCCTATGAACAAGAAGCACAAGGCCAAGCCCAAGAAGGCGGCCAAGAAGAAGGCGGCCGCCAAGCGGCGTCCCACCAAGAAAGCGGCCAGGAAAGTCGTCCGCGCCAAGAAGCGCCACATCGCCCGCAAGGCCAAGGCGGGGCAGGCCAAGACCCGCCACAAGCCGTCCAAGAAGGCCGCCAAGAAATCCGCCGCCCGCCGGCCGGCCAAGAAAGCCGAGCGCATCCAAGCCACCGCTGACGCCGTGGCCGAACTGATGCAGCGCGGCCGCCAGCGCGGGTTCGTGACCGAAGACGAGATCATCCACATCCTCCCCGATATCGAGAAGGACCTCGAGAATCTCGAGAACCTCTATGACAAGCTGGAACAGTCCGGCATCCGCATCGCGAGCTCCGATGAGATGCTTAAGCTCGAGACGGACAAGGTAGGGAAGGACTTCGGCAAGGGCAAGAAGGGCAAGAAGCCGACCAAGGATCAGCCCGGCATGGAGAACCAGCACCAAGAGGGGGACGACGCCTCCGACCTGGTCCAGATGTACCTGAAGGAGATCGGCCGTGTCCCGCTTCTCACGAGCGAGGAGGAGATCAAGCTCGCCAAAGCCATCGAGAAGGGCGATCTTATGGCCAAACAGAAGCTCACCGAGGCCAACCTGCGCTTGGTCGTTTCCATTGCCAAGAAATACGTCGGCCGTTCGCACAACCTCTCACTCCTCGACCTCATCCAGGAGGGCAACATCGGCCTTTTCCGCGCGGTCGAGAAGTTCGATTACCGCAAAGGCTTCAAGTTCTCGACCTACGCCACCTGGTGGATCCGCCAGGCCATCACCCGCGCGCTGGCCGACCAGGCCCGCACCATCCGTATCCCGGTGCATATGGTGGAGACCATCAACAAGTATTCCCAGGTCACGCGGCGCCTCGTCCAGGAGCTCGGCCGCGAACCCCTGCCCGAGGAGATCGCCGCCGAAATGGGCCTCGAGGTGGACAAGATCCGCCACATCCAGAAGATCTCGCAGGAGACCGTGTCGCTCGAGACTTCGGTAGGGGACTCGGACGACGAGAGCGTGCTCGGCGATTTCATCGAGGACACCGAGACGGTGATGCCCCACCAGGCCGCCAGCCGCAAGCTCCTCCGCGAGCACATCACAGACATCTTGAACGAGCTCACCCCCCGCGAGCAGAAGATCCTGAAGATCCGCTTCGGCCTCGAGGACGGCGTTACCCATACCCTGGAAGAAGTGGGCCAGGAGTTCGGCGTGACGCGCGAGCGCATCCGCCAGATCGAGGCCAAAGCCCTCGAGAAGATCCGCGAGCACGGTATCGTCAAGAAGCTCCGCGATTACTGACCTAGCGGTCATTCCGTCAGCGTGCTAGACTGACCTCTCCCCGAATAGGGAGAGGTTTTGTTCTTTGGCACACTCACACCTGTACCGATGAGGAGGGACTGATGCGTCCGAAAACAACCGAGCGAGGGAGGCGCTGGCGGATTCTCGGCAGCGAGATCATCACTGACAGCCGGATGGGGCGGCGCGAAGCGCTCGCTGACAATCCTGCTTTCCCGTGCCCCCGTGAGATACTGGCGGCCCAGGTCGTGCTTTCAGTCTGGTACGTGTCGTTCGACGGGCGTGTCCATGAAGGGCGTCTCGTCGTGCATGGGGCCATCGCCTCGGATATCCAACAGATCTTCAAAAGCCTGCTCCGGGCTAAGTTTCCCATCCAAAGCGTCATCCCAGTAGCTGACCCGAGATTCGCCTGGGACGACCATGCTTCGATGGCGGCCAACAACTCGAGCGGTTTTAACTATCGTCCGAAGGAGGGGAAGCCAGACGATCTGTCGATGCACGCCTACGGTCTGGCGGTGGATATCAATCCCGTCCAGAACCCCTATATCTGTGGGAAAATCGTCCAGCCGCCCGGGGCGGTCTATGACCGTGCTGTTCCCGGGACGTTGACCCCTGATTCCCTGCCTGTGAAACTCTTCAAAGGACGGGGTTTCCGATGGGGAGGAGGGGACTGGCCTGGCAAGAAAGATTACCAGCATTTCGATAGGCCAGATCTGGCCCCCAAGCAACCGCGCTGACGGTTGCTTTTTTTCTTTTCTTGGCTTAGGATAGCCCTATCGCCTGCCAGGGCGATTGTTTCAAAAAGAGCGTATTCCGGCGTAGTTCTCCGCCAGCTTGTGTGCAAGAGACAGTTGAAGAGTTTTCGCGGTAGAGAGTTTGTGAAAAAGTTTATTCCGGCGTAGCTCAGCGGTAGAGCAGAGGACTGTTAATCCTTTGGTCACAGGTTCGAATCCTGTCGCCGGAGCAGTAGTGAATAACAAAGCGCGGGAGCGCTTTTTATTTATGGGTGTATTATTTTTTATTCGCGGCCGGAGGCTGACTGTGTGACGGAAAGGATGGTTGGTATAATGCAAAAACACAGCTTTTCGACATGAGTCACAAGATCCTTTTTTTCATTGCAGGCGCCACTTTCATCGGAGGGGTGGGCTTTTGGTATTTCACCTACTTCCAGATCGGGGGAGGGTGGCAAGACCGGACTGCTATCCGACTCGATCAGGCCTCGGGCGACTCCAGAGACCGGCGCTGTGACATCACGGCGTACGGGGCGGTGCCGGGGCCCGACCATGACGCCACCCAGGCCATCAACCAGGCGATCAGTGACTGCGCCCGGAGAGGCGGCGGGACGGCGGTCGTCCCCAGGGGCCAGTGGTTCACGGCCGCGATCCGGCTGGCGAGCCACGTCACGCTCCATCTCGAGGACGGCGCGGAGCTCATATTCGATCCCAACATCCAGAGGTATCTCCCGGTCGTCTTCACCCGTTTCCAAGGGATGGAACTCTACAATTTTTCGTCTCTCATCTACGGCTTCGAACTCGAGGACGTGGCCATTACCGGACCCGGGAAATTGATAGGCAACGGAGACGAACGAGCCCAATGGGACGGCAAGGGAAACTTCGGGGCGGCCCGGCAGAAGCTCTATGAGATGGCCGAGACGGGCGTGCCGGTGGCCGAACGGGTATTCGGTGACCGGATCCCGGGACTCCGTCCGTCCTTCGTCCAGTGCGTGCGCTGCCGGGGCGTACTCTTGGACGGCTTCACCGTCGAGAACGGGCCGTTCTGGACCATCCACCTCATCTATTCGGAAAACGTCATCGCCCGCCGCCTGACCATCGACACTTGGAGCATCAACACCGATGGCATCGTCATCGATTCCACGAAAAACGTCCTCATCGAAGACAGCCTGTTCTCGACCGGCGATGACGCCATCGCGATCAAGTCGGGAGTCGACGCGGACGGCCGACGGGTGAATATTCCGTCCGAGAATATCGAGATCCGCCGTATCCACGCCACCAAGGGTAACGGCGGCACGTCCATCGGGAGCGAGATGTCGGGCGGCGTCAGGAACGTCGTAGTGAGGGACAGCCTCTTCGAAAACACCGGGAGTGGATTCCGTATGAAGGCCAATGCCGGGCGAGGCGGATTCTTCCGCGATATCCTCGTGGAGAACGTCGAGATGAACGATATCCAAAGCAACGCCCTCAATATCGACTTCCAGTACGCCTCAGCCCTCAAGAGCCGCGAGAAATCCGTCACCCTGGTGGACAACGTCGTGATCAGAGACATCCGCGGTTCCGGGGTAGGGGAGGCGATGGTCAACATCGACGGCCTTTCCAGTATCGATCTGCGCGGCCTGCGTCTCGAGTCGCTTCGTTTCGATCAGGTGGAGCTTCCGGTCAGGATCGAGCGTGCCAATGGTGTAGTGCTCAGGGACATCGATTTTTCCGGCACGGCCAACACGGGGTACGTCATCGAGGAGAGCCGGAACATCAGCGTGGAAAACGGCCGTTGCCAGGACAAGGGGGCCAAATCCTGCGTGCGGATCATCGGCACGAAGACAGACAACATCGCCCTCAAGGGGATGCGCTGGACGCCCGGACAGCTCCCAGTGCTCTTCGATCCGGGGGTGTCCCAGCAAGCGGTCACCATCGAATAGTGTTTTCGAGGGCGGCGAGTGGTATGGCCTTCTCTTGACATACCCCCAGGGGGGTATTATATTTTGATTGTAGCCACGAAACTTTCATATGCAGCAATCCAAGAAGAAATTGATTCGCAGGCTGAAAATCATCGAGGGCCAAATACGCGGTCTTCAGGAAATGATTGGGAGGGGAAGCTATTGCATTGATGTTATCACCCAGACTTCGGCGGTGAAGCAGGGGCTGACTGTCATCGAGGACAAGCTGATGGAGGATCACTTGGGGAGTTGTGTGATCGAACAGATGAAGAATGGCAGAGAAGAGAAGGCCAAAGCTGAAATTCTCAAAGTCTATCAGCTGAAGAGGAAATAACCTATGCACCATACAGCGACATACAAAGTGAAAGGAATGCATTGTGCATCCTGCTCATCGGTCATCGAAAAGACATTCAAGAAAGTCGCAGGGGTAGAGTCGGCGGAAGTGAACTATGGCACAGAAAAGGCCAAGGTATCGTTTGATCCGTCAAAAACAAGTCCGCACGATCTCTCGAAACATATTGAGCCACTCGGCTACTCTCTGGAGATTCCGCAATCGGCCGAAGAGATGGGTATGAGCGAAAGTGAGCATGCGGCTCACCTCGGACTTAACCAATCAAAAAAGGAGAAGCTCGCAGAAGTTGCTGATATGCGGACGAAAGTGCTCTCGGCTATTCCGCTTGCCATCATTGCTGCTTTTATCATGGGGTGGGATATCCTTGCCCAGTACGGAATCGTGGCAGAAATGGGATACATGATTAAGGAATTTTTCCATCACCTACTTCCTCTTCTTGCGACTTACGTTCTTTTTGTGGTCGGCAAACCCTACCTGCTCGGATTTTACAGATTCCTTCGCTACGGCAAGGCGAACATGGACACGCTGATCGGCATCGGAACCGTTGCCGCTTTTCTATACAGCTTCGCCATCACTGCTTTTGAGGAGGTGCTAAAACCTTTTATAAATGTTGAGTATCAATACTATGATGTGACGATTGTGGTCATCACGTTCATTGCCCTCGGTAAATATTTGGAAGCTCGTTCAAAGATAAAAACGGGCGATGCGATTGAAAAACTGCTCAATCTCCAAGCCAAGACCGCATTTGTGATTCGTGCCGGCAAGGAAGTCGAGATTTCGGTAAACGATGTCAAGCATGGTGACCTGGTCCTCATCAAACCCGGAGCAAAGATTCCGGTGGATGGCGTAATAACTGAAGGATCATCCTTTATCGACGAGTCTATGGTTACCGGCGAGCCGATGCCGGCGCAAAAAAAGATCGGTGACTCTGTTGTAGCCGGTACAATCAACACCAGCGGATCATTTACTTTCAAAGCTACGAAAATCGGATCGGAAACTTTGCTCGCCCAGATCATCAAAATGGTCGAAGACGCTCAAGGAAGCAAAGCCCCGATTCAAGCACTGGCAGACAAAATCTCAGCTGTTTTTGTGCCCATCGTTCTTGTTATTGCTTTCCTTGCGCTAGGAACTTGGCTCATTGTCGGATCGCAGTATTTAGGATTCTCTCAGGCTCTCTCATTTGGTCTTGTCTCATTTGTGGGTATCCTCGTTATTGCCTGTCCGTGCGCCCTCGGACTGGCCACACCGACCGCTATCATCGTTGGTGTGGGTAAGGGGGCTAAGGAAGGCATTCTCATCAAAGACGCCGCAACCCTTGAGAAGCTTCACAAGGTCAATACAGTGGTGGTTGATAAGACGGGTACGATCACCAAAGGCAAGCCGACGTTAGTGAACGTCCAGAATCTTTCTAATCTAAATGATAACGAGCTAGTATCCGTAATTGCTTCGCTCGAGAAAAAGTCCGAGCATCCGATTGCACATGCGATTGTGAGTTATGCTGAGGGGGAAAATATCCCTTTTGTAGAGACTTCTGGATTTGAGGGTATACAAGGCAAGGGCTTAAAGGGATCAATCAAGGGCGTCGAGTATTTTGTCGGCAACACAAAGCTTGTGAGCGACCTCAAACTTTCTTTTGATGTTGGCAAGCTCGATGAGTTTACTTCTCAAGGCAAGACTCCGGTCATTCTCGCTACCAAAGATAAGGTACTCGGCTTTGTGATGGTAGCTGACGAAATAAAGCAGGAGTCAAGGCAAGTCGTTGCCGACTTACATAAACTTGGGATCAAAGTGGTCATGCTGACCGGCGACGACGAAAAAACCGCAAAGTACATCGCCTCTTTGGTGGGGATTGATAATGTGGTCGCTCATGTCCTGCCGCAGGACAAACTCGAAAAAATACAGGCAATCCAGTCGCAAGGGGCAGTTGTGGCGATGGCCGGTGATGGAGTGAATGACGCCCCAGCACTCGCTCAGGCGGATGTCGGTATCGCCATGGGGACCGGTACGGATGTGGCCATTGAGTCAGCCGGTATCACGCTTCTTGGCGGCGATATTTCAAAGCTGGTGAAAGCCATCAAGCTTTCAAAAATAACCATGAGAGGCATCAAACAAAACCTGTTCTGGGCTTTCATCTATAACATTGTGGGTATACCGCTTGCGGCGGGAGTCTTTTATCCGATTTTTGGCTGGCTCCTCAACCCGGTCTTTGCCGGGTTCGCTATGGCGATGTCATCGGTGTCAGTGGTGTCGAACTCACTGAGAATTAAAGCCAAAAAAATATAACCATGAATACACATACATTCCATGTTTCCGGCACTCACTGCGCTTCATGCAAAATCTTCATTGAAGATACTTTGAATGAACAGATCGGTATCGAGCGTGTAAGCGTCGATCTTAAAAATGAGACAGTATCCTTTGATACTACTCTCGATGAGAGCCAGCATAAACTTGCGGAGATGCTGACGGAAAAAATAAAGCACAACGGATACTCTCTTTCGGTCGAGAAAAAGATAAAGGAGAGAAACAATCAGGGAGTTATCTGGCGAGCACTGCCGATCGGGCTTGGGTTTCTGATCCTGTTTTTCTTACTGCAAAAGTCCGGAATTCTTAATCTCGGACTCGGCGGAGAGATTTCGCTTGTCACGAGCTTTATCATTGGTCTCATTGCATCGGTATCATCGTGTCTCGCAATAGTCGGTGGCTTGGTTTTGTCGCTTTCGGCCAAAATATCACAGGACAATGTAAGCGATACAAAAACGTTTACGCTATTTCATATAGGCAGACTTATCAGCTTTGCGGTGTTGGGCGGTGTGCTTGGGGCAATCGGCAGTGCGATCGGTATCAATTTTACATTTACGGCGATACTGGGCATCCTGGCATCTGCCATAATGTTATTTCTAGGTCTCAATTTGGTCGGAATTTTTGAAAAAAACAAAATTACATTGCCATCCGGTATATTTAACTTTTTCAGGAGAATTGAGCATAAAACGTTTACCCCGCTGGTTCTCGGTTTTGCCACGTTCTTCCTTCCATGTGGCTTTACGCAATCAATGCAGGTTCAGGCATTAAGTAGCGGATCATTCATGTCCGGACTTGTTATCATGCTCGCATTCGCTTTGGGAACATTGCCGATGCTTCTGCTTCTTTCATTTGGTTCTGCTTCATTCGCTCACGGAAAGCACGCCCCTTTATTTTTTAAATCAGCAGGAATAGTCGTCATCGGCCTCGGACTGTTCGCACTTCTCGCCGGACTTGCCGGACTTGGGATCATCAATCCGCTATTTAACATATAATGTATCTATGAATAAAACTGCTTCAATTATCATTGCGATCGCGCTCGTTGTTGGTATAGGTATCGTGCTTCTCGGTCAGTCAAAGAACAACTCAGGCGCAGGTGGAACAAGTTCGGCACAAAACGTTGAAATGAGGGACGGAGTTCAGTATGTCACCATAAACGCCCGGGGCGGATACTCGCCCAAGGCATCTACCGCTCAGGCAAACGTGCCGACGAAATTGATTGTGAAAACAAACGGCACTTACGATTGCTCGGCGGCACTGGTTATCAGGTCAATCGGCTATCAGAAAATTTTACCGAATACCGGAGAAGAAATTATAGACTTGGGTACTCCACAGGCCGGAACCCTGCAGGGACTCTGCAGTATGGGAATGTACAATTTTGCGGTTAACTTTAATTAACCGGTTTATTTCGCTCTTTCCATCCACTTCATTGCCTCATCGGTGAAAGGCTCCTCTCCCCGGAGCATTTTGACGGCTGCCTCCATTTCGTAGGAGTGCCAGCCGTTTAAAATAACGGTTCTAAGTCCTCGCACAGCTCGGAGCTAAGACAAAAGAGGCTAAGATACGCCTCTTTTTCTATTACTCTCGCCAAGAGCTGTTACAATGGAGCTATGACCAGCCATCCCTACTCGCATGCCTTGGCGGCTGCAGCCTATATCTTGCTTGTGGTGTCTTTTATGCGGTACACCGCCGGCGGCAAACCGGATGACAATTTTTTTATGCCTTTGGCGGCACTGTCTTTGCTGACCCTGTCCGCCGCGGTGATGGGCTACCTCTTCTTTTACCAGCCACTCAGGCTCTACTTCAGCGACAAGAAAGAGGAGGCGGCCAAGTTTTTCGGCAAGACGGTGGCGGCTTTCGCCGTCATCACGCTGGCACTTCTCCTGCTTGCCGCCATCAAGACCAAATAATGTCTTGATAAAAGGCTATCAGCCCCGAAGCCGCAGGGTAACCACCCAGCGGCTTCGTTTCTTTTTATACCCCTACCCATTCCAATTTTTGCGGTTGACACAGGGTATCGGTGTGGTATTTTGATTTTTCGGCTGAGGTGCCTCGGAGGGAGGTGCTCTGGTATACTGCCTATTGCGTGTCGCTAAAAACACTATGCCGATCATCGATTTCATCCTGCACATCGACCAGTATCTGGAAGCCATCATCACCCTCTTTGGGGCGTGGACGTACGTCATCCTGTTCGCCATCATCTTTGCTGAGACGGGTCTCGTGGTGACGCCTTTTCTCCCCGGCGACTCACTCCTCTTCGCCGTCGGGACGTTCGCCGGAAGCGGCTTCCTCGACATCTGGATCGTCTACGTCGTCATGCTCGTGGCCGCCGTGTTGGGGGACACGGTGAACTACTGGGCGGGATACCTCATCGGTCCCCGGGTGTTCGCCAGCGAGAACGCGCGTTTCTTCAAGAAAGAATACCTCGACAAGACTCAGGCCTTCTACGAGAAGTACGGCGGCAAGACGATCATCATCGCCCGCTTCGTCCCCATCGTCCGGACCTTCGCTCCGTTCGTGGCCGGCATCGGCAAGATGCGTTACAACACGTTTCTCCTGTACAACGTCGTCGGCGCCTTCGTCTGGGTGACCTCCCTCACCTTCGCCGGCTATTATTTCGGCGGTTTACCCTTCGTCAAGGCCAATTTCGAATACGTGGTGATGGGCATCATCCTGCTCTCCCTTCTCCCCATGGTGGTCGAATACCTCCGCGCCCGCTTCGGCTCCCGGCCCACCGTGGCGCCCGTCCGGAAGGCCGCGACCTACGAGGAAATCGAGGAAGTCTTCAAGAAACAGCGTCTGGACAGCTAGAAGGTTGGTCTATAGCCGGCATCAGAAGCCCTTCCCGGCATCATTATGGGCAAATCCACAATCACTGGGCGTATCAACGCGCGGGCACTCGAACTGCTGGAACGATATCCGGCAGGGCTACGCTGGTCGGAGCTTTTGGAAAAAATCAAGCAGTCCGATCCGGGTTTCCATCCGAAGACGGTCAACGGATGCGTCTGGAAGCTGGTCGAGAAATTCCCTGACCGGGTGTATAAACCGTCCAGAGGGGTGTTCCGCTTGACCAGGTATAGGGACCGTCCATAGGAAGAGGAGCGTGTCTGATGAGGTGTGCGATGGGGTTTCCGTATGATGTTCGTATTATTTTTTCAACAACCCTATGCCGAAGTACGTCGACGGATTCGTCCTGCCCGTGGCCAAGAAGAATCTGGCCGCCTACCACAAAATGGCGCGGGAGGCCGGCAAGACCTGGAAGCGGTACGGCGCGCTTGATTACTTCGAGTGTGTCGGGGACGACCTCAAGCCGAAGATGCCCGGCGCGAAACTGAGGACCTTCCCCGTCCTCGCCAAGGCCAAGCCGGGCGAGACGGTCATTTTCGCCTTCATCATCTACCGGTCGCGCCAGCACCGCGACCAGGTGAACAAGCGCATCACCGCGGAATTCATGAGTGATCCGAAAAACAAGGAAGTAGCTATGCCGTTTGACGTGCGGCGGATGGCGTACGGCGGATTCACCGCCATCGTGGAGGCGTAGTGAGGCTTGGGATTTCCAATCTCGAGAGGGGAAAGCCGGTGCGGAAATGGGAGGCGCACCCCGTGGTATGATGAAGACCACTGAAACGCCCCTATGGACCAGGCTTCCGTCAAAGACACGATCGACCGTTTGCCCGGGGGACTCCTCATCACCGATGCCCAGTCGAAGGTGTTGTACGCCAACGCGGCCGTGGGGCGCCGGACTGGTTTTGCCGTCGGGGAAATCGTCGGTCGGAAGCCGGGTGAGCTCTGGGGCGGACGGATGGATCGCGCGTTCTACCGTGAGATGTGGCAGACCATCGGCACGGAAGGGCGGCCTTATAGCGGTGTGGCGCGCAACGCGAGGAAGGACGGCGTCGTCCACAAGGAGCGGCTCTTCATCACGCCCATCCGGGACGGAGAGGGGGAGACCCGCTATTTCGCCGAGATCCGTCCTGATTTCGCGAGCCAGGCGGACGCCCAGGCCTTCCGCGACGAGTTCCTCGACGTCGCCGAGGGTCTGCATCGGGAGAGCGATCCTCTCGCATGGATCCTCCGGGTGCTCGGGAGGCGCCGTGACGGCACGCACACAGTGGCGGCCAAACCCGAACCGCGGCGAGGGCTCTCGGACCTCGCGTCCCTGTTCCGCGAACTTCTCATTGCTCCGGTCGAGGCGCTCTTCGCGCGCCGCTCCGAGGACGCCGTCCTCATCCGGAAGGCGCAAGAGAACCCGCAGGCTTTCGCGCGCCTCTATGACAAATACCGCGTCCCAGTGCGGGAATATTTCGCCCGTCGTCTCGGGTACGACCATGAGTTGGCCGAGGACCTCGCCCAAGAGGTGTTCGCGCTCGCTTTCCGGCGTCTACCGGACTTCCGTCTCGCCAACGCTTCGTACTACACCTATCTCCTCCATATCGCCCACAACGTCCTCGTGGACCATTACCGGAGGCGTCGGGTGGAGACGGTGCCTTTCCCGATCGGCGGCGACTTCGACCGTCTCCTGGGCGGGCCAAATGAGGTCGAGGGGGGAGACGTCGGGACACTCCTCCGGAACCTCACGGAGGCGGAACGGAAAATCATGCTTATGAAGTACGGAGAGGGGCTCAAAGCGAGGGAAATAGGAGCGAAGGTGGGCAAGACGGAGAATGCCGTGAAGCTCATCTTGAGCCGGGCCAGGCGGAAGGCCCGAAGGGCTCTTGGGGCCTGAAGCCGACCCATCAGCGGGGATCCCGGGTGTCGCATGACACCTTTTTTGTTTGTCTGCGTTTAATAGGGTACAGGCCGGCCGGTGCTCCCGGACGGAAAATACCCTTAACCCAAGACAGGCTATGCCGATATACAAGATCCAGAAGCGCAACGGGTCGATCGTGGATTTCGAGCTGGAGAAGATCAGACGGGCCATCGCGAAGGCGGCGGAGGCGGTGGGGGAGGACGATCCCGTGGTACCGGCCACGCTGGCGGGCGAAGTGCTGGTCGCCCTGGAGGAGAGCCATGGCGGCCGGATCCCCTCAGTCGAGCAGGTCCAGGACACGGTGGAGAGCATGCTCATCCGCTATGACTACGAGGAGATGGCCAAGGCCTATATCCTCTACCGGGAGAAGCGCCGGACCGCCCGCGAGGACCGGAATGTGGTGGTCGAGGTGGGCAAGACCGTCCAGGAGTATTTGGAACGGCTCGACTGGCGGGTCAATGCCAATTCCAACCAGGGGTATTCACTCGGCGGCCTCATCCTGAACACCGCGGGCGGCGTCATCGCCAACTACTGGCTCTCGCACATCTATCCGAAAGCCGTGGGCGACGCCCATCGGAACGGCGACATCCACATCCACGACCTCGACATGTTCTCGGGGTATTGTGCCGGATGGAGTCTGCGGGTCCTCCTCGAGGAGGGTTTCAACGGCGTCGAAAACAAGGTCGAGTCGGCCCCGCCCAAGCACCTCTCGTCGGCGGTGTCGCAGATGGTCAATTTCCTCGGCACCCTCCAGAACGAGTGGGCCGGTGCCCAGGCCTTTTCGAGCTTCGACACCTACCTCGCGCCGTTTGTGAAAAAGAAGGAGATGGAGCTCGAGGCCGACATCCGGAAGTACCGGATGAAATTCCCTTCGAAAAAGGAGCGGGCCGCCTACCTGGAAACCAAGCTCTACGATTATGTTTCCCAGAACCTTCAGTCCTTCGTCTTCAACTTGAACATCCCCTCGCGCTGGGGGACGCAGACGCCTTTCACCAACATCACTCTCGATTGGACGTGCCCTGCCGACCTCAAGGACAAGCGTCTCCTCTTGGGCGGGCAGCCGTTCGCCTACACGTTCGGGGAGCTCCAGAAGGAGATGGACCTCATCAACCGCGTGTTCATCGAGATCATGACCAAGGGGGACGCCAAGGGGCGGACCTTCACCTTCCCCATCCCCACCTACAATGTGGGCAAGGATTTCGACTGGCAGGACGAGAAGAACCTACCGCTTTTCGAGATGACCGCCAAGTACGGCACGCCGTACTTCCAGAACTTCATCAACTCCGACCTCAATCCGGGCGACGTGCGCTCGATGTGCTGCCGGCTCCAGCTCGACCTTCGCGAGCTCCGTAAGCGCGGGGGCGGACTCTTCGGTTCGGCCGAGATGACCGGCTCCATCGGCGTGGTGACGCTCAACGCCGCCCGCATCGGCTACCTCGCCCACGGCGACAAGGCCAGGTTCTTCGCCCAGACGGAACACCTCATGCAACTGGCCAAGACCTCGCTCGAGATCAAACGCAAGGTGATCCAGCAATGGATCGACCGCGGCCTCTTCCCGTACACCAAGCGCTACCTGGGCTATCTCAAGAACCACTTCTCGACCATCGGTATCAACGGCCTGAACGAAGCCATCCGCAACTTCACCGGCGACCGGGAGAACATCACCACGCCGGCGGGCCACGCTTTCGCTGAGGAGGTGCTCGACTTCATGCGGGAGCGGATCAAGACCTTCCAGGAGGAGACGGGGCATTTCTACAACCTCGAGGCTACGCCGGCCGAGGGGACGACCTACCGTTTCGCCAAGGAGGACCGCAAGCGCTTCCCTGACATTCTCCAGGCCGGGACGCATGAAGCCCCCTATTACACCAATTCGTCCCAGGTGCCGGTCGGCTACACGGACGACGTTTTTGAGGTGTTGGAGCTCCAGGACAGCCTGCAGACCAAGTACACCGGGGGGACGGTGCTCCACTGCTATATGACGGAACGCCTCTCGTCGCCGGAAGCCTGCCGCAGCCTCGTCAGGACGATCCTCTCCAATTTTCGCCTGCCCTACATCACCATCACGCCGACGTTCTCCATCTGTCCCAAGCACGGCTATCTCGCCGGCGAGCACGACTTCTGCCCGAAATGCGACACGGAATTGGGCCTCCGGGGGGAGCGGTTCGACGAGGCCTATCGGAAGACGTACGCGAGTGCTGAGGCGGCCAAATAATCCATCGTAATAAACCATTCATACACACACCTATGACGCAGACAGAAGACAACCAGGGCAACGCGCGGAGGACGCGGTGCGAGGTCTGGACCCGGGTGATGGGATACCACCGTCCCGTCTCCCACTTCAACATCGGCAAGAAAGCCGAGCACTATTCGCGCAAGCACTTCGTCGAGTGTGTGGCGTCCAACGCCGCCTTCTCGGAGCGCTACGGGGATCCGGCCGGAAACATATGAGGCTCTCAGCCGTCCAGAAGTTCACCGTCCTCGATTATCCGGGCAAGATCGCCTGCATCGCTTTCACGCCCGGATGTAACATGCGTTGCGGCTTCTGCCACAATCCCGAGTTCGTCTTGCCGGAAAACGTGGCAAAACTTCAGAAGAGCTTCATCGACGAAGAGACGTTCTTCCGTTTCCTTAGGCGACGGGCCGGCCTTCTCGAGGGGGTGGTGGTCTCGGGAGGGGAGCCGACCATCTGGCAGGACCTGCCGGAGTTCCTCGGACGGATCCGCGCCGCCGGCTTCCTCGTGAAGCTGGACACCAACGGCAACCATCCGGAGATGCTGGAGCGGCTGATCGGGGAGGGTCTGGTGGACTACGTGGCCATGGACCTCAAGACCTCGCTCAGTCGGTATTCTTCCCTGGTCGGACCGTCGGCCAAGGCGGAACGCATCGGGCGGAGCGTCGCCTGCCTCAAGTCCACCTCTCTCCCGTACGAGTTCCGTACCACCCTCATCAAGGAAGTGCATACCCCCGCAGTGCTCACCGAGATGGCGGAGGTGCTCGCCGGAGCCGAACGCCTCTTCCTCCAGCGGTTCCGTCCTGGCCACACCCTCCATCCGCGGTTCGCCCGGTACCACCCGTTCTCGTCGGAGGAGACGGAGGGGATCGGGTGGATGTTTCAGCGCTCGGTCGCCCAGGTCGGCATCCGGGCGTGACCGGAGCAGCCGTCTCTGGGTGATATAATCCAAACATCCGTCACTCCCCACTATGTTGCACAAACCATCGAGCACCCGGGACTATTTCATCGCCCTCTTCGTCGGGCTCATCCTCTTTGTTATCCTCGGGTGCTACCTCTACGTCCGCCGGGGGTATATGCTCGATGCGCCGGCCTCCGCCGGTCCGCTCTACGTCCCCAACAAGGTGGTGGCCGCCACCGGCGTGATGCTCCTCGCTTTCGTCTTCCTCATCGGGCCCATCGCGCGGTATTTCGACCGTTTCGACCAATGGCTCAACTATCGCAAGGAGCTCGGCATCGTGGGTGGCGTGTTGGCCATCGCGCACGGCGTCATCTCGGCCTGGTTCGTCCCGGCCAAATTCGGCTTGGCCGGTCTTTTTGCTCCCGACCACCTCATGACCTCGCTCGCCGGTCTGCTTGGCGTCATTCTCCTCGCCGTCCTCATCGTCCTTTCGCTCAAGAGCGCCATCGAGTGGGTCGGTGGGTCGCGTTGGTGGTTCCTCCAGCGCTGGGGCCTGCGTCTCGTCATCCTGGCCACCCTCCTCCACGTCATCCCGATGAAATGGTCCGGTTGGGAACGCTGGTTCCGGGAGGGGGTCAAGCAGACGCCGGAACTCCTCAATCCCTGGATGACCCCGGCCAGCATCTTGGTCATGCTCTTCCTCGTCTGGGTGGTGCTCGTCCGTCTCTACGAGTCGGTCTTCCTCTTCCGGGATTTCGGCCTGAAGACCAAGGAGATCAGTATGGATCCGACACTCAAGGCGCGCGGGCGGCGCTTCTTCACCCTGTCATTCTGGGTGCTGCTTGCCTGTTACGCCGTCGTCCTTGGCCGTTGGGCGGCGTGAAGATCCTTGTTTTTTGTTGAGCGAAGTGTTACTTTCTGGATAAGCCCAGCTTTTGGGCGATACTGTACTTTAATATCCAATCCAGCAAAGGAGGACTGGATATGCGCCAGAAAATCAGCGCCGCTGTGCTCATGCTTTGCGCTTCCGTGCTTGCTTCTCAAGCCGTCGCCCGGGACGGACTTGATCGACGCGTTCTTGTCACCAACGCGACATCCCAAGTGATGCTGCATTTCTACGCCTCGAATGTCGGCTACAACACCTGGTATTACGATATTCTGAGGGATGGGGTGCTCGAGCCTGGTGACAGCGTCGTCGTCGACATCGATGACGGGACCGGTTATTGCCGCTATGATTTCAGGGCCGAGTTCACTGGCGGGCATGTGGCCACCCGGTACAATGTGAATGCGTGCGAAGTGTCCTCGTGGACCGTGTACGATTAAGACTGATCGATCGAATCCTTGGTTCGAACGATGCTTAGACCGCTCTTCATGTAAATCATACAGAGAAGAGCGGTTTTTTGATTATCCAACCAGCTTTTTGAGCGCAATAAAAAACGCCCCCGGCCGGGGGCGTTTTTGTTCGATGCGAGGGAGGGTTAGGAGAGATGGGCCGAGACGAGCTTGGTCATCTCGAACATATTGACGGTCTTTTTCCCGCCGAACACCTTGGTGAGCGCTTCGTCGGCATTGATATTGCGCTTGTTCTGCTTGTCCTGGAGGTTGTGCTCCTTGATATAGACCCACAGTTTTTTGACGACCTCGGAACGCGGCATCGGACCGGCACCCACGATGACAGCCAGCTCCTCACTGACCTTGAGCGGTTTCATGAACGCGGCATTGCTCTTCGCCATAATTTCCTACTTAGGGGTTACGGCTCCCATTATACACCTTTTGGGGGTGGTATGCTGGGGGTAGCGTAAAATCCCCGCCTATGGTCCTGCTCGTGGCCGTCCTAGTGGTCGTCGCCGGTCTCGCCCTCTGGTTCGGCGGCGTCGGCTCGGACGGGTCCGACCGCCCCTCCTGAAAACCTATGTCTACCGCCAAGATATCACTTGGATTAGCCATTTTTCTTCTGGCCGTAGCGGCTTGGCTCGTTTTTTCTAGCGTTCCGGATCTTGAATCCCCCCTCCCCATAGAGGAAAGCGTTACTCCCGTAACCATGTCCGGTCTGACCGTCACAACCCCCGCAGCGCACGCCTCGATCTCATCTCCGCTTCGGGTCGCCGGCGAGATCGCCGGCGACGGTTGGGTCGCGTTCGAGGCTCAGGCCGGGACGGTCGAGCTCCTCGACGGGGAAGGAAAACGATTGGCCTCTGGCATCCTCTCCGTCACGGGCGATTGGATGACGCTGCCCGTCTCCTTCACGGGGACGCTTCTCTTTGAGGCCCCGTCCCGACCGCAGTCCGGTACGCTTGTGTTCCGCAATGAGAACCCGAGCGGCGACCCGGGGCGGGATCGGGAATTCCGCCTCCCGGTAAGCCTCTCTCCGGCCACGCCGGCAACGGCGTTCGTCCCGCCGCTTGACCGGCCACAGGAACGGGTGACCAAGAAGCCATTTGGTATCCTTATCACCCGCGAGGATTCGCCGGTCCAGCCGGAGCGTTTCAGCGGCTACCACGTCGGGACGGATTTCGAGGTTTTCCCGGAGGAGCTCGGCCGGGACGTCTCGGTGCGGGCGGTGTGCGACGGCACGCTCCTCCTGAAGCGGCAGGCAGACGGTTACGGCGGCGTAGCAGTCCAGCGCTGCGAACTTGATGGCAGACCGATCACGGTCGTGTACGGGCACCTGAAACTTTCCAGCGTCGCTGCCGAGTCCGGCGAGGAATTGAAGCGGGGCGGGACGCTCGGTCTCCTCGGCGCGGACAAAAGCGCCGAGACCGACGGTGAGCGCCAGCACCTCCATCTCGGGATCCATCAGGGAGCGGCGACCGATATCCGAGGGTATGTCAGTACGGCGACAGGACTTTCGGACTGGCTCGATCCGTGCCAGTACGTGTGTGGTGAATGAACCATCAGATCGAATCTACAGTTGACCAGACCCCTTTTCTGTGGTAAAAATCAATACTTGTCCCTTAACAAATCCGTACAGCATAACTTTCCTTGAAGGAGGTTCCCTTGAACAGTCTCAAACGTACCAAACCCTACCTCAATCCGAACCAGATGGCTTTCCGCAAGCCGTACGCCGAACTGGTACTCGACGGCAAGCTGACCACCGTCTTCCGTCCCGGGCATCGTCTCGCTGGCGATGAGCGGGGTTACCGTCCCAACCAAATGGTCATGGCTCGCATCATCGACCGTCCCGGTCTCGATTGGGCCTGCATCGAGCCTGCCTTTGTACCTGAGGTAACCCGTTGCCTCAGAATAGATCAGGTATATGTCAAAGCCGTAGCCGATCTTGAGCTGTCCGATTTTGTTGGTTCCAGTCCGGATATTCATGACCAGCAGTCGCTTCTCTATCATCTCGGCGTGGTGTATAATCTGAGTCCCAACGAAATCGAGGAGGTAACCGTGATCAAATTCAGCTTTATGTCTCGCCGAGTGTGTGATGCCGATCATCCCTGTCTCTCGGTTTCAGATCTTGTCCGAAGCGGGCTAGCCCGTCTGGCCAGTCAGCCCAAAGACAACCCAGACCACCTGAGTACCGCGCGCCGCTACTCCGTCTCGTTCATTGAGCACGATTACCCGGCTCGGACGCCGGCTATGTGGAATGCCGTGTATCGAAAGTTCGATCTTTCGGACGTGGCCCATATGATGTACGTGGCCGATGTCGCTGACACCCGTGCCATTCTGGTTGCCTTGAAGGCCGATCCGACTTACCTGGGTGGAGGGATGGGCGTAGGTTTCAAGGACGAGGTAGTAGCGCATCTTGATACTGTGGATCCGGTCGCACGCAAGATCGGGGCCGTCAACATCGTAGTCAAAAGTGCTGATGATACACTCTTCGGCTATAACACCGATGGCGAGGGATACGCTGCCAGTCTAGAGGAGCGTTTCCGCCAATCCGGTCAGGAGATGTCCGGTACTAAAGCAGTCATCCTCGGGGCAGGTGGTACCGCCAACGCCATTGCTTTCGCTCTGGCCGCGAGAGGTATGCGGGTAGTCGTTCTCAACCGTACCGTCGAGAAGGCCGAGCTTCTTGCCAGTCGGGTCAATCTTCAGTTTGGCCTGATCGGTGACAAGGCCTGCCGTTTCGGTGGAGAGAATGACGTTCCTACCGAGGTTCTGGACGCCGCCGTAGTCGTCAACGCATCTACCAAAGGCGCGGTTGGCCCCTTGGAAAGCTATATCGCTCTCGCTCCGGCGGAACTGATGGCCAACGGGGGAGCCATCGACATCAATCGTGTCGAAGCGCAAAAAATCCTGCGCGCCATCCCACATTCAACCATCATCAGCGATGTCGTTCTGCGGGCGGGGGATACGCCGTTGATCGCTCTGGCCAAACAAGAAGGCTACCAGACGCTGGACGGTATCCCTATGGTGGTCCATCAAGGCGTGGAAGCCCTATGGTTGGTGCATGGTGAAGAGTTGGCCGAAAAAGGTGTTTCCAAACAGGACATCTTTCCTGTGATGAAACAAGCTGCCGGTTTCTAAGGAATTACCTCAGGCAACTGTCTGCTTGGCGGCGGAAATTTCTCCGCCGCTTTTCCTTTTTGTGCCATACTGGGGAATATGACGAAGCTTACCCGCCGGGAACTGGCCCTCTTCGAGCGGCTCTCCACTCCGGCCAAGATCCAGGATTTCCTCGATCGCCTGCCGCGCAACCACGAGAAGCGGGGCGATACCTGCTATTCGCCGCGCCAGGTATTGCGCGAGAAGAAAGCTCACTGCATCGAGGGAGCCTGTCTGGCCGCCGCCGCGCTCTGGTACCATGGCGAGCCACCACTCCTCCTCGACCTCAAGGCCAACAGCCGGGATCTCGACCACGTGGTAGCGCTCTACCGCCGGAACGGCTACTGGGGAGCCATCTCCAAATCCGAACACGTCAGCCTGCGCTGGCGCGATCCCGTCTATCGGACCGTGCGCGAGCTGGCCCTCTCGTATTTTCACGAGTACTTCGTCAACGACACGGGGGAGAAGACGCTCGTCAGCTATTCGCGACCGCTCAATCTGAAGCGTTTCGGTCTCGACTGGATCACCGACGAGAGCGGCGTGCTCCCTATCGGAGATTATCTGGACGGCATCCGGCACTATTCCCTCGTGCCACGGAAAAATCGGCGTTTCATCCGGCCCGCCAGTCCGTTCGAACGTCGAGCCGGCGCCCTCCTCGAATGGGGGAGGAGACACCCGAAGACCTAAGCCGGCCCGTGGTAAACTGTGTACAGTAGTTTTGTAGCCCATCAACCGGAAAAGGAGGCAAACCATGCGTTGTCCCAACTGTGGTTACAATGGTTATCAGGGTGGAAATGAGAGCTGTTTCCAGTGTGGCCAGAGCGCCTTGATCGGTCCGGGTCCGGATGACTATGGCGTACAATCGGGATCTGGTACGGCCGTTCATTCCGAAGACAACAACGAAAATCCTACTTGTCCTGAGTGTGGAGCCTGTCCACCGGTGTTCAATGGCTGGCACTGCACCGAATGCGGCCACACACTATCGAGCAAGGCCAGGAAAGCACAGCCGCGAGTTCTTTCCCCTGAAGAATCCTCGGCCCTCCGTAAACGACTGGGTATCAGCGACTAGTTCTGGTTCAGCCAGCTTTTCTTTCGGGTTTCCGGTGCCTTCGGGCGCCGGATTTTCTTTGACTCTCGCGTGATACAATAGAGACAAAACACACCCTATGGCCGCCCGGCCTTTTTTTACAGTGTTTCTTTTTTCTCTCATGGTGTTTTTCGCCGTACCGGTCCTGCCGGCCAACGCGGCGGATTTCTACGTGGACGAAGACGGGGACAATGACGACGACGGGAGCGCGGATCACCCCTTCCGGACCATCGCCCACGCCATCGAGGAAGCCATGGACAACGATTCCGGGGACCGGAGCATCGAGGTCCGGAGCGGCACGTACGAGGAAAGCGTGACGCTCGGCAAATCAGTCAAGCTCTCCGGCGCCGGCAAGGGCAAGACGGTCATCGAGGGCAAGGTGACGATGAACGACAAATCGTCCCTCGAGGACCTGACGGTGGACGCGACGACCGGCATCGGCGTCCTGGTGGCCAAGGACGCCGAAGTGTCTATCGGCGGTGTCGAGGTGCGGGGCGCCAAGTCGGTTGGCATCCAGGTAGACGAAGGCGGCGGCTCCCTCGTTCTTTCGAAATCCACCTTGAAGAAGAACGGCAAAGGCGTCTATGTGGAAAAGGGGAACGATATCCGCTTTTCCGGCAATACCGTCACTGAAAACGCCGAAGAAGGCTTCGACATCCGGGAGAAGGTGAAGGGCAGCATCACGGGCAATACCATTTCCGCCAACGGCGAAGGCGGCATCGAGCTCGTGGTGGGCGGCGCGGATCTCCGTATCAGCGGCAACACCATTACCAAGAACCGGTCGAGCGGCATCGCGACCCAATTTTACTCGGAAGCCAGCCAGATCGGGACGGTCACCATTGAGAACAACAAACTCACCGGAAACGGCGATTATGGCATCGACTGCAATATGCCGAGCGCCGGCAAGCCGAGTCCGGGCTACTTCCAGAAATCGCTGGCCGTGTCCGGGAACACCATCACAGACAACAAGGACGGGGAGATCGATGCGTACTGCAAACTGATCGACGCGGTGGATGCGGCCGAGGAGGCGTCGAACAAGCTGGAGGCGGAGAAGAAGGCCAAGGCCGAGCAGGAAGAGGCGGAGCGTCGGGCGGCCGAAGAGGCTCGGCTGGCCCGTGAAGCAGCGGAACGGGAACTGCTTGCTGTGTTTGAAGGCTACGCCCACGAAGAAGAGGCGGCGCTCGCCAAAGTGATTTCCGTCCGCGATGTCTGGCTCCGGATGCCGTCTGGCAAACGCGCGGTCTTCGGTCTGCCCGAGAGCCAGCTCATCATTCTCGATGAAGAAACGCGCAATACCGAGACGCGTCTCGCTCTTCTCCAAGGCCTGCTCGAGCGGGCAGGCGGCTCCCAGCATCTTTCTTTTCTCCAGAGCCTGATCGCCTCGCATGAGGCCATGCTGGTCGAACGGCGTCTCCTCCTCGACGAGTTCCGGACCAAACCTTGGATCCCCAGATTGATCAATTGGTGGCATGTCGTCGCCGGCAAAGCAGCCACCCTTGTCAGGTAGCGGGCTTCCGAGTATGCTAGGCTTTCCTTCGGAAACAACAGAGCAAGAGGAAGATATGGCGCACAACGTGCTGTTACCCAAGTCGTACTTTGACATCGAAGACGAGTTATCGAAAAAGCCGTTGTTTTTCTTCGCCGGCCCTATCCTGGGCGGCGGGGACTGGCAGTGGGATATGTATCGAGCCTTGGTCGAAAGGCTTCCGGCCAAGGACTTCTATGTGGCTCTCCCGTGCCGATACACGCCTGACCACACGCTGTACTCGCGCCAGGTCATGGGAGGGAAGTCGAACGGTTTCGATGACCAGCTCTCCTGGGAGCGGTATTATCTCGATCTGGCCGCGAGGCAGGGCTGCATCGTCTTCTGGTTGCCGTGCGAGAGTCGGACGCATCCCCGTAACGACGGCCAGCCGTATGCCACGGATACCCGAGGGGAGATAGGCCGATGGAGCGTCAAGACGGCCTGTGACCCGCGCCTTCGGATGGTTTTCGGGGCGGAGAACGGGTTTCCCGGCCTCGATGTGATGGTGAGGAACATCGAGAAGGATTATGCCGAACACAAGAGGAAATTGACTTTCCATTCTTCCCTCGAGGAAACGGCCGAGGCGGCCATCAGGCGGGCGCTCAGGAAGACTTGACGGGGCTGTTTTCCCAATCCCAACGGACGAAAGCTTTCGTCCGTTTTTTCTTTTACCAATCCATGCCCATGGTAAAATTCGGACAATTGCCTATGGCCAGTTTCCGCGCCCATTTTTCCGCCGGTATCGTGCTCGGCGTGGCCGCCATCGCGGCCGCTCTCTCGTTCGCGCTCGGCGACGAGCCCGGGCTGCTGGCGTCGCTCTTCGTCATGGCGGTAGTGGGAGCGCTGGCGCCGGATATGGACAGCGATTCCGGAGTGCCGTTCCACGTCACCTTCGGGTCGCTTTCGCTCGTGGCGGGGAGCGTGGCTCTGGCCTATGCCTTGGACGCTTACCCGGAGGATTGGACGATGATCGTTGGCGTTCCGCTCGGCACGGCGGCCTGCGTCTGGATCGTCGTCGGGTTCCTCTTCAAGCAATTCACCCACCATCGCGGGATGGCGCATTCCATCCCGGCTATGTTCATCGCGGCGCTGGCCGGATTTTACGGGGCGGGCAAGTTCGGTTTCGCCGAGTGGGAGGCTTTCCTCCTAGGCGTGGCGACGGGTGCGGGCTACCTCGTCCATCTCGTCCTGGACGAGCTCTACGCGGCGGTCAACTGGGGCGGGATGCCGTTCATGGCCAAGCAGTCGCTCGGCAGCGCTCTCAAATTCCTCTCCCGCGACACCGCCGCCAACCTCATGACCTACGGACTCCTCGTTTTCATGGCGTGGGGCAATAGCGACCGTCTCTGGACGCTCTCGACCCGCTTTTTCCACATCATCGAAAAAGCGCTTTGATTTTGGTATACTGGAGCGGTACTCTTTGAAACACACGCCTATGCGTCATGCCCCATTGGCGACGATAGTCCTCTCCGTGGTCGTCCTCTCTGGATGCTCCGCGCCTACCGAGCCTGACTCATCCCAACCCACCGAGTCCGCTGCCTCCCAGCCCGTCCGAGCTAAACCGACACCCGCTACCCCAAAATCTATGCCCAAGCAATACGCCACCGCTCCCGCCATGCAGATCGACAAAGCCAGGGCGTATACCGCCATTCTCCACACCGAGGCGGGCGATATCACCGTCGCTCTCGATGTGGCCAAGACGCCCGTCACCGTCAACAACTTCGTCTTTCTGGCCCGGGAGAAATTCTACGACGGTACCGTCTTCCACCGCACCATCCCGGGGTTCATGATCCAGGGCGGCGATCCGGCGGGCAATGGTACCGGCGGCCCCGGCTACCGTTTTGACGACGAGCCGTTCACCGGGCAATACACGCGCGGCGTGGTGGCCATGGCCAACGCCGGTCCGGACACCAATGGCAGCCAGTTCTTCATTATGCACCAAGACTATCCATTGCCGCCGAACTACGTGATCTTCGGCAAAGTGACGAGCGGCCTCGAGGCCGTGGACAAGATCGCCAGCGCCCCGACCAAACCCGGCGGCGAGGGCTCGAGCCCGGTCCAGCCAGTAGTCGTCACGTCGGTGGACATCATGGAACAATGAAGCCGCTGATCAACGCAAACGAAACCGCCCTGTCCGGGGCGGTTTTCGATTGACAGGAGCCTGTCAATGGGGTAGGGTGGGGCATCCGTAGTTCTTTTTTGTCACGAGGGGAGGTCAAGAGACGTGAATATTGAAACAGCCGATATCCGGCAACGCTTCGAAACTTTGTCCGACCAGCCACTGCCGGATTGGAGGGGCCGGTCCTGGCCGTCACCTTGGCATGCGTTCTACGCGGCGCCGTTCATGGGGGTGGACCGGGACATAGTTGAGATTATCCGCATGGCTTCGACAGCCGAAGAAGCGAGATGGTATCTCGAGTATTTCGGGGAGAAGTATCTGCCCGGTGAGTGGAGCGAGGAGGACCGGCTTCGGACGATGATCGAGATTCTCGAACATGTCGTCCGGTAGGAGTGTTCTCCTTGGCACAACAAGCGGTCGAGACCTGTATGGTCCGACCGCTTTTTCTTTTTCTCCAGTGTTCGTTAGGAGCATTTGTCACTGGCGTCCCAGTCGTCGCCGTAGTCGCCAGTCAGCTTGCCTTCCCCGTTGCCGGCGAACGTATTACTACAGATCCGGGCCTGAGGTTTGCGCATGATTTTGATGCCGCCTTCCTGGTTGTTTCGGAAAGTGTTGCCGTAGACCTCATTGTCTATGCCGTCGGTCTTCTTGTCGCCTCCTAGGCGGACGCCCGCGCCACGATTGTCGTGGACGAGATTGTAGCGAAAGATATTGCCACTGCCGCGCGAACCCAGGCCTCCCGACTCTTTGTCACGCTGGCCGGTACACTGGTTGTATTCGACGATGTTGTCGGTGGAACCCTCCTTGATATCCACACACTCATTGGCCCGGGTATCGATCCGGTTGTGGTGGATCCAGTTGTTCCTGGAGACGTCTGTGTCCTCGGTCGGATTGCCGTCGTCCCGCTGCTCCGGAGCGGTCCCGATGTAGATACCCTCGCCGTTCTTGCCGTCCCCGTCCAGCGCGAAGTCATAGGCGCCGCACCGCTCGATGGTGTTGTAGGCGATCTCATTGTCCTCGGCGAAGTAGCGGAGACGGACGCATTCTCCGCCGGCGTTCCGGACGGTCAGGTATTGGAGCTTGAGGCCGGTGACGCCCGAGCGCTTCTCCTTGCCCTGGACGTAGATGAGCTTGTCGCGGTAGTGGGATTCCTTGTTGCCGTTGCCTACCAACCCGTCCACGGTGAATCCGGTGAGCGTCAGGTAGTCGTGGCTGATCTCAATCACCCGAGCACTCTTACCGGAGCCTTTGATGATCGCTCCAGCCTTGCCGTAGAGGGTGATAGGACGTTCTCGGGTGCCGTCGCGACGGGAGCGAAAATCTTCGAAATACTGGCCTTCGGCGAGAAGGACGGTGTCGCCCGGTTCGGCCCGATCGAGCGCCGTCTGGATGGATTTGAGAGGAGCGTCCGCCGACAGTCCGTCATTGGCATCGTCGCCGTTTGGCGCCACATGGAGGGTCCGGCCGGCGGCGGCGGAATCGGGCGGCGGCGGCGCGGTGTAGTCCGGCTGTTCCTGCCAGACGTATTCGAAGTTCTGGAGGGAGGGGGAGCGGGGCGCGAGCGAGGGCCCATCGCCTGGCAGGAAGTGGTCGAAGCCTCCGGCGAGGAAGATGAGTAGGAGCACGCCGCCCGCGACGAAGAGTGCGACGCCAGGCATCACCCAGCCGTGCCGGTCAGAGTATACGTTCCACGTAGTTGGCAGTTCGCGAGGCTTCATCGGTCTTGATGTTGAGGGTGTTCAGTCCGTCTCGGAGGCTATTGGCCACCGCGTTGGCCTCGGCTTCCTTGAGCGCCACGCCGATGGCGTTCCCAGTGAGGGCATTGTCTATAATGACATTTTTTGAGGCTTTACCATAGAGGAAGACGCCTCGCTCGTTGCTCAGGAGGCGGTTGTCCCGGATGAGGTTGGCCGAGGAGCTCTGGTTGGCCCGCAGGCCGTATTTGTTGTTGGTGAAGGTATTGCGGCGGATGAGGTTCCGGTGCGAGTCGTAGAGGGCCAGACCGTTGACGTTACCAGAAGCGAAGTTGCCCTCGACCAGGTTGGCGTTGGACTGGCGGTCGAGCATGATGCCGTGGAGCCGGTTGTCGGTGGAGCGGTTGTCCCGGATGGTGGAGTAGACCACCCGCTTGGAGACGATAATGCCATGGTTGCCGTTATGGTGGACGAGGTTCTGTTCGATGAGGAGGTTGTTCGAGTCGTCGTGTGGGTCGATGCCGTACTGGAGGTTGGCGTACACCTCGTTGTCGCGAATGACCATCCCGCTCGCGCCGTAGGTGTAGAGACCGAAATAGTTGTGGTGGATGCGGTTGCCGGTGACCACCCCCGTGAGGACGTTTTGGCCGAAAGTGCCGTTGGGGATCTTCCAGGAGAGGCCGTAGTTGCCGCCGGGACTGCGGTCGATGCGTTGTTCGGTCGCGAGCGAGTAACCGAGGTAGGCGATCTCCGAACCGAGGACGTCCATCCGGCCGCTGGCCTGGGCGAGCACGTACGCCCGCCCATCAGAGACGTCCTCGTCTGGCGCGCCAGCCTGTTCGTTCCAGGAAGTGATCTTGGTGTTCCGGATGATGAGGTTACCGTTGTGGGTGCGCAGGGAGGCGAAGCCGTTCGGACCGCTCGCCAGTTTGAGCCACCGGGTATCCTGCCCATCCAGGACGAGCGTTACCCGCTCGCCGACGTAGAGATCGGCCTTGAGCAGCCATTCGCCCGGAGCCGTTTCGGTGAGGAGGCCGGTGGGCACGGCCCGGGAGCGGGCGATAGTCGCGAGGGTGACCGTACTCTCACGGCCCTTGATCCGGATGGTGCGGGACGGGGCATCGTAGGCGATCTGGGCCGGAGCGAGGCTCGGGATGCCTGTGGGCAGGGCGGCGATGCGGAGCGAGGAGACGGGGATGTCGATCCGGGTGCCGGCAGGGATGAGGGCGAGGCGCGGCCGGCCGGGGAACAGGCGGGTGACTTCCTCGGCCGGGAGGTTGAAGCGGCGCATCACCGAAAGCGGGGTGTCGCCCAGGTGGGTGACGTAGGAGACGGCGGCGTGTTGTTCCCGCTCCTGCCAGAAGGCCCGGTCTTGTCCGGCTACGTCCAGGAAGGCGAAATCCTCGGTGACGGGGATGGCCGACCGGTTGCGCCGCTCGGCCAAAGCCTCCGCCGCCGCATACTCATGCTGGCCGACCATGAAGGCCAGGCCGATGACGACGGAGGCGGTAGCCAGGCGCGACGGCACGAGAGAGAGTCCGGCCAGGTTGAGACGGGAGGCGTGCCAGCGGGTGATCCAGGATTGGAAATCGAGGGTGAAAAGGGCGTAGATCTTGATGAGCGCCAGATAGTATTGGGAGAAGGTGAAGAGCGGGACGGAGAGGATATCGCGCGGATTCTCACGGAGGTGAGGGTAGAGCTTGACCGTCCGGCTCGCCAGCCACCAACCCATGAGGAGGGCGGCTATCACAGCGTGCCCCAGCCAAAGCGAGACGCCGAAGTAGATCGGTCCCAAGAGGAGGGTGAAAGGCTGGATGGCGCGGTCGACGAGGTGGTAGGCGAAGAACGGCTCGCGCCGCCATGGCCAACTCCGGAACATCGTCCGGAGGTCGGTGCGCCAGCTGTTGCGTCCCCAGCGCAGGTTCTGGAGAAAGAATTTCTTGAGGCCGGGCATGCCTGGGGTGCGGACCACGGCGTTCTGCTGGAAACGCGTCAACCAGCCGGCCGACTGAAGGAGGTAGGTGAGCTGCTTGTCGTCTCCCGAGATGCAGCGTTTGCCGAGGAAGGTTTCGTGGATCAGTCCGTCGACGAGTGGGAGAAGGGCTTCCCGACGGTAGACGGCCGTGCGTCCCGAAAGGCAGGTGAGAACATTGCCCATCGAGGCGAGATAGGGATACTCGTGGAGGTATCGCAGGTCGAGGCGGATGGCGAAAAGGCGTTCGGCCGGGGTCTTGGGGTCGAGGACGGCCTGGCGGGTGGCCACTCCACCCACCCGGTCGTCCGCGAACGGGGCCAGCACGGCCTCGGTCACGCCTCTGTCCCAGAGCGAGTCGCTGTCGACCAGGGCCACGATGTCGCTCGTGGCGGCGCGGATGCCCATGGCGAGCGCCGGGCGCTTGCCTGGCTCCTCGATGATAAGGAGCTTGGCGCCGGGGAAGCCTTCCGCGAAGCGTTTGAATATCGCGATGCAGGTCTCGTCGCTCCAGTCGATGACTGCGATGATCTCGTCCACGCGGTTGGCTTGCCAGGAGCGGAGGGCTCGCTCGAAGACGTCGGGATCCTCGTTATAGACCGGTGTGACGACCGACAGCGAACGCCGCGGCCGGTCGGAGAGGATGGGAGGGATGGTGTGGTAGCGCTGGCGCATGACCGTCTGGAACAGCCAGACGCTCCAGCGCCAGACGCCGATGATGCCGAATGGGGAGTAGATGAGGAGCTCTCGCCAATATTCCATAGGGCGTCCGGGTTCACATCGAGGAGGCTGTCCCGGTGCCGCCGGTCTGCCGCCGGGCGCCGTCGTCGATGAAGCGGAACATGTCCGTAATGGACGAGTGGGGCCCCTCGGAGAGCAGGGCAACCGGCTTGGCTTCCTGCTCCGCGATGAGGCGGGTGTTCACCTCGATGATAGCTGAGAGGAGGGGCATGTCGTACCCCAGGCGCTCCCGGACCCATGAGAGGAAGCCGGCGGTATCCTTGGGGAGGCACATGCCGTTGAAGGGGCCGAAATCCCGGACGCCGTATTCCGGGTTCCACGAGGCTTCGGCCGTCTCGGCTACGAGGGGGAAGATCTTCTCCGGATCGAGACCGGCCTTGCGGCAGACCACTCGCATTTCGTTGAAGAACGAGATCTTGGCCGCGTTGAAGAGGTTGTGGACGTATTTCTGCATCTCAGCCTCCTCGAGATTGAGCTGCTCGACCCGGCAGCCGAACGGAGCGCGCAGCCAGGCCAGTATATGGCCGGCGTGCCGGTCGTCCGTCCCGACGGTGAAGAGGCGGGGCTTCTCGGCGTCCGAGAGAGCGTGCTTCTCTCGCAGGTATTCTGGTTCGACGGCCACCCCGAAGTCCTGGCCGGCCTTCTTGTTCGAGAAGAGCTCAAGGGTGGGGATGATGACGCGCCGCACCGTACCGGGAGGATTGGTGCTCTTGGAAACGACGACCGGGTAGTGTTTCATCCGGCGCAGGGTCCGGCCCACCGTCTCGCAGGCCTGATGGAGGAAGGACAGGTCCACCTCGCCGTCGACGGTCGGGGTAGGGACGCACAGGAAGGCGATGTCGAAAAGCTCGTTATCGAGGTCTTCGGCCCGCCCGGCGGCGAACCCCTCGTTTCTCAGGGTCCCAATCTTGCGTTCGTCGACATCGCAGAAAAAAACAGCGTGACCTTGGTGGGCGAGCGCCTTGCCCGTCGCCTGGCCGACGACGCCGCTGCCCACGATGGCGATACGGGCCATAGTCCGGAAGCAAATAAGGGTTAGTGTGAAGCAGGCCACCAATCCCTCCTTCCGAATGGTGTTATCGTCCAGTGTAACATCGTGGCGCCGAGTTGTCGCCGTTGACCGACACGGGGAAAAATGACCTAGTACGTCCCGGACTGTCCCAAAACCTTGAAAAACGAAGCGATCCCTGTTAAAGTATTGGGGCCTCCCTTTGGGCAGGCTTTTTTGATAGGATAGAGCCGTCCGGCGCGGGTGATTAGCTCAGGTGGTTAGAGCGCGACACTGATAATGTCGAGGTCCGTGGTTCGAGTCCACGATCACCCACAGCAAGGATTGTCCCGAGCAATGAAACGTGTCGTTGCGCGACTTCGATTGACAAGAGAGGAAAAAAGCGGAATAGTAGAGGGTACCGTAGGAATATATAGCGGGGTGGAGCAGTCTGGCAGCTCGCGTGGCTCATAACCACGAGGTCGTGGGTTCAAATCCCACCCCCGCAACAAAGCAGAAACCGCCTTTTGAGGGCGGTTTTCTCTTGGGCGGGAAGCCAGGCCAACTGCTTGGCGTGCGGGTGGGATTTGAAGGGCGAGGCCTGCCAGCCGAGCCCCGGCCCGCACAGGAAGTCCCACCCCCGCAACATCGATAGAAACCACCCGAAGCAGGGTGGTTTTCTGTTTGTCGAAAGTACTCCCGAAAAATCATCGATGGCTAAAGCAAGCCAAAAAAGCTTTTGTGAAGCCATTATTTTAGTGACCTGCGACCCTTGACAGAGAACGTTTTATATGATAATATGTGCAGTTTTGTGGAGGAGAAGCTCCGGTCGAGGGCCGAACCCACAAAGCGCCTAATCCATTCATTTTCTTAACCACTTATGACTGCGAACAAGTCTCTCTTGGCTTTCGCCGTGATTGCTTTCGCCAGTTTCGCGTTGACCGCTTCGCCGGTTTCCGCCAACGGCGATTGGCACGATAAGCCCAAGCCTCCGAAAGAGGAGGAATGCGCCGAGTGCGGCAACGGCAAAGTCGAAAAGGGCGAGCAGTGCGATGATGGCAACCGGAACGACAACGACGAATGTTCCAACAAGTGCCAGAAACAAATCATCAAGGAAGTGGAAAAAGAAGTGATCAAGGAAGTGCCGGTCGAGGTCATCAAGGAAGTCGAGAAGGTCGTCTACAAGGATAAGGATGACGACGATGACGACGATGATGATGACAAAAAGAAGAAAAAGAAGAAGAAGGTCGTGCAGGCCCTGCCTGCCACCGGTCTGCCCCTCGCGGGCGTGGCTGGCCTGACGCTTCTTTCCACCGGCGCCTACCTCGCTACCAAGCGCTATCGCGCGAAGTAACGGAGCGCTTCTCCACAACACAAACACTATTCCAGAAAGGAGCGCGAGTAGCGCTCCTTTCTCTTCCTCCCTTCTGGCATCCAGGAGTGCGGGAGAGAAAGACCCAAACTTTCAGCTTGAACGTTTTATGTACCAGGGTATTGTGGCCATGCATGAAGTGAACGAAGAGGCCCGCGGGAAACGCATCCGCGAGCTGCTTTCGGCCGTCTCCCAGGACGATCGTTCGGCCCGCCGGGAAATCTTCCATGACTTCACCCCGCGGCGCGCCTCGGCCGGCCGTCCGCTCTTCGTCAGTCTCGGGCTCTTCATCCTCCTCTTCACGCTCATCAATACCGATCTCTCGGCCTGGAGCGACCGCGTGGCCCGGCTGACCGGCCATCGCGTGGTGGCCGCCGACCTGCCGACCGAATGGGTGCGGACCTACAGTATCGTGGTTACCGACCGGCTCACGCCCGATAGCGACTCCGACCATGACGGACTCACTTTCACTGAGGAGGCGCGCGCCTTCACCCATCCCTTTGACGCCGATACCGACCGGGACGGCGTGAACGACAAGGCCGAACTCGAGGCGGGCCAGAACCCGCACGGGACCGGTATCCTCGACGAGGATCGGGACAGCCTGCCGGACACGTGGGAGAACGCCCACGGCCTCGACCCCCTGGCCGACGACCGGGAGGGCGACCTCGACCAGGATGGCCTTTCCAATCTCCTCGAGCACGCCCACGGCCTCGACCCGCGGAACACTGACTCCGACGGCGACGGCTTCGCCGACCTGCAGGAAATCCTGAACGGTTTCGACCCGGCCGCTCCGGGCGCCGCCAAGGCGGTGGTGACCGTGCTCATCTCGAAGATCAACGTGGCCGCGCCGATGGTGTGGACCGAGAGCGAGGACGACCAGGCCATGATGAAGGACCTCGAGACGGGTGTCATCCGCTATCCCGACACGGCCGTCCCGGGCGGCGAGGGCAATCTCATCATCGCCGGCCACAGCTCCAACTACGTCTGGGCCAAGGGCGATTACAACTCCGTCTTCCGCCACCTGGGCAAGCTCGAGGCCGGCGACCAGGTGACGCTCCGGGTCAAACAGGCAAACGGCAAGACCTTCGACTACGTCTATCAGGTGGGGGAGAAGCGCGTGGTACGCGCCGACAACCCCTGGATCTTCGAGGATCCCGAAAACAAGAGTGAGCTTACCCTCTCGACCTGCTGGCCGGTGGGCACCACCTTTTCCCGTCTCGTCCTGAAAGCCGAACTGGTAAGCGCCGACCATTCGGCCTGAAGAAAACCGCCCTCTGGGGCGGTTTTTTTTGTCTATCCCTTGACAGAAAACGGGGTTTGTCTTACGGTTGAGCGTTCCACTCGGAGAGCGGCACCCCCTAATTTTTGAGTCAACCATCTTATGGCAGGCGAACAGGAGATGAGCCAAAAGAAAAAGAACCTTGTACGGGCGCTGGCGCTGCTCGGACTTTTCCTGGCGGCCGCCCTGTTGACGTATTCGTGGAGCGAACAGATCGCGGAGGAAGCGGCTCCCGCTCCGGAAACGGCGGGCGAGACGGCCGGCTATGTGGCCTCGGGCGAGACGGATGAAAAGGATGGCCAGTCGGCTCTGTCGTTCGGCGATGTTCTGGCCCCGACGGCTTTTGCGGCCGTGGCCGATCAGACTTCTGATGCGAAGAAAAAGAAACACAAGGATGACGATGATGATGACGATGATAACGATGATGACGACAAGGACGATAAGGATGACACGAACGCAGGCGTAGGTGGCACCGATGAGGGGACCGCTCCCATCGAAGAGCCGACCGATCCGTCCGATGAGACTGGTGGTGAGACCGGTGAGGAGAATGAGGAAAACGGCACCGACGAGGGTTCTGATGAGAATGAGAACGGTGAAGAGACCGACAGCGAGGAGAGTGAGGAAGGTCAGGGCGGGTATGAGGAGGAAGAGGGAAGCGAGGAGGAAGACACCGATGAGGAGGGCGACTCCGAAGAGGATAGCTCCGAGGAATCCGATGGAAACGAGGAGTGCGAGGAGGACGACCGCCGTGATGAACGTGAGCATGGCGACCGCGACCACCGCGAGGACTATGACCGGGACGATCGCCATGATGACGAACGGGATCACGACGAGGATCGTCATGACGACAAGAAGAATGATGACAAGAAGGACGAGCATGGCGACCGCGGCCATGACAAGGACGACAAGGAACACGGCAAGAAGAATGACAAGGACGACCGTGAGCATGACAAGGATGACAAGGGGAACGATAAGAAGAATAAGGACGACCGGGACCATGATCGGGGCGATGAGGAGGATTGCGAGGACGAGGAGTAACGCCTCTGCCTCTCCTCTGTGTCACGAAAAACCGCCCTTGTCGGGCGGTTTTTCTGTTGACGGAAGGGTGGAAACCGGATATAGTGGCGGAGTATTTGAGGCGCGGGTC
>CAYNEL010000006.1:0-36126 GCA_964396225.1 uncultured Bdellovibrionales bacterium
TTCGGTTTCGGCGAGAAGGCTGATCTTAAGGCCGAGAACGTGGTGTTGGTGGGCGACGAAGCCGGGCATCCGAGTCTGTCGTTCAAGGTGAGTTTTGGCGGGCAGCACCTGCCAGTCCGCCTGCCGCACGTCTTGGCTCGGCACCACGCCTATGCAGCTCTGGCGGCCCTCGCCGTGGCCACCGCTTTCAAGGTCAATCTCGTCGAAGCGGCTCGCTCCCTGGCCCGGCTCGAACCCCTTCCGGGCCGCCTGAAGCCCTTCGCCGGTAGAAACCATTCCCTCATCTTGGATGATACCTACAACGCCTCGCCCGTCTCCCTTGCCGCTGCCCTGGATGTCTTTGCCGACCTGCCAGCCAAGCGTCGGCTGGTGGCTCTCGGGGACATGCTGGAACTCGGTCCCGACAGCGCCGCCCGTCACCGCGAAGTAGGGGAGCGTCTCGCCGCCCTCAAGGTGGATCAGGCTTTCCTTGTGGGCGAGCGGATGCGCGAGGCCGCTTCAGCCCTCCGCGAGGCCGGCTATCCCGAGAACCGGTACGCCTGGCTGCCTGATCCTGTATCCGCCGGCAACGTCCTTGAACAGGTCCTCCAGCCCGGCGACGTAGTGCTGGTCAAGGGTTCGCAGGGGATGCGCATGGAAAAGACCGTCGAGCGGCTCCTCGCCGATCTCGACCGCGACCAGGGGAGACTCTGCCGACAGTCGCTGGTCTGGCGGAAAAAACCGTTTGTCCATCCCTGAAAGTGTCAGAATGCATTGACAAATTCGGAGAGGAGGTGTATGGTCGAAGGAGTGCCGGGTCTTTGGTAGCGGCACACTCGACGCCTCGTGTGGGAGGCTTGTTCCATCGGCGGTCCAACCACCACTCTCAGTCCGCCAGTTCTTTGTTGAAGGGGGTAGAACAATGCGTTATTACATGGGTAGAGGGAATGTGAGCGTCGTTCTCCTAAACGACGAACGCTTCCAACTGAACCGACGGCCGGGTCCCGTGCCCATCGTCGAACTCATCGCCCGGCGGCTCGACTGCAGGGTTATGGATGTGGTCGACACCGTCAAGGTGGCCCTGTGGTCCGGACGCCCGGCGGAGTACCAGCACTCCATCGCCCAGGTAGCTATGGCGCTGCAGTGCGTGCTCCGGTGCATTTCCTGCCAGCGCAAGATCGGGCGGACACTCTCTCAGGTGAGGAGACTCTTGGCCAGCAGGTGCAATGTGTATTCCGGGGCGAGCGACATCTCGGGCATCATCACGTCCGGTCGTCGGACGCGGTCGCCGTTGAAGCCGGCGTTCCACCGGGTCAGCAATCGCGCTGTCGGCGGATCCTGATCCCTCCCTCCCAGTCCCAAGCCTAGGTGGCCTCGTCCGCCTAGGCTTTTTGTTTTCGTGGGGCGGCCTGCCCCCTGTGTTATACTAAACATGAACGCGAGCTAGGCCGTTTCCGGTCGCTCGCCTGTCTGCCGACAGGCAGGAAAACACCAAACACCAGGAACGCCGCGACGCGCCGTAACCCACTAACCGCACGGGTATGCAGCAGGAGAAGGACAAGGAGTTCATCGAGTACGTGGTCAAACTGCTCGTGGACAATCCGGACGAAGTGAAGGTGGACAGGAAGATTGACGAGATGGGCGTCCTCATCACGCTCGACGTGAACGCCAAGGATATGGGAATGGTGATCGGTCGCGAAGGGATGACCGCCAAGGCGCTCCGCACCCTCCTCCGCGTCATCGGCGCCCGGAACAACGCGCGAGTCAACCTCAAAATCAACGAACCCGAAGGGAGCGAACGGGGAGCCCGTATCGAGCGTTCCGCCCCGGCTACCGAGGAGAAGCGTTCGCTCGACGACGTGATGAACGACATCCGGATCTGACGCGCGGCAGGCTTAATTTCCGGCCGAAAAACCCCGCCCTCGCGGGGTTTTCTCTTGACAAAAAATTGAAAACAGTGTAGAAAGGACGGAAGTTCATTTCACACAGAGGATAGACCAGAGGAGGCCAAGTATGTCGAAACCGATAGCGGAAGCTTTTGCGGATTATGTCCGGGAACGGGGAGTGGGCGGTCTGGAGGGCGAATTCGTGCCGGTTCTCGAAGCCCTGCGCGATCTATGCTCCGAAAGCCGGCAGACCCATGACGGACTGGTGCCACTGGCCGTATTCAACGCGGTGGTCGGCATCGGGATAGGCTATACCGCGGTTGTCGTTCTCCCGCGCATCATCGAACGGAAGACGGGCCAATCTCTGGGCTATGCCGTCAAACTGCGTCAGGCGGGGGATGACGGATACCACGGCTACTACCATCTGCCGGGCACCATCCTACGGGCCAGTCCGGATCCCTACCAAGACGCGCTCAAGAGGCTCACCAAGGAAGTGTTCGGGACGCATCCCTTGTATGCGGGTAAGGCCATCACCGAGCTCATGCTCGATGTTGAGCCGCTGCCGCCGACGTTCGTCCGCGTGTCTTTCCGGAAATCTATTGAGACTCATCTCGGCATGATCGTGGATCTGCCGGATGATGTGTTTCTGGAACGGGTGGCTACCGATTCGACCACATGGAAGACCGTCCAGGATTTGAGGAATCCCGATTGCCTCATCATTCCCTTCGAACTGGAGTGGATGCGATGGGTGGCGTATACGCCCCGCACCCCGCACACCTTGTTCGAGGGTTGAGGGCGAGGTCTCCTCGACCGATACTCCCTGTCTGGCGATTGCCCGGCAGGGAGTTTTCTTTTTCAGGGTGGTGCGCTAGGATACGAATGACCTTTTTCTATTCAATATGCAGGTGCATCAGACTGATATTCCAGGATTGCTTATCATCGAGCCGCAGGTCTTCGCCGACGAGCGGGGGTTTTTCCTTGAGGCGTACAATCGCGACCGGTATCGTGACGCCGGTATTCCCGACGTATTCATTCAGGACAACCTCTCTCTTTCGAAAAAAGGGGTGCTTCGCGGGCTCCACTATCAGGCTCCGCCGATGGCCCAAGGGAAGCTCGTCTCGGTCCTCCAAGGGGCGGTGCTTGATGTGGCGGTGGATATCCGTTTCGGTTCACCGACCTTCGGTCGGCACGCGGCGGTCGAGCTTTCAGCAAGCAATCACAAGCAGTTTTGGATCCCGGCCGGCTTCGCGCACGCTTTTCTCGCCCTCGAGGACGACACGCTCTTCACCTACAAATGCACCAATCTCTATTCCAAGGAACACGATCGGGGAGTGTTGTGGAATGACCCAGCGATCGGTATCCAGTGGCCGATAGAAGCACCACTCGTCTCGCCCAAGGATCAGCAACAGCCGCTCCTCGAAGCCATCGCGCGTGAATTCGAATTCCAAGTCTAAAGCCATATGAAACTCCTCGTCACCGGCGGCGCCGGATTCATCGGTTCCAATTTCGTCCACCATATCCTCGGAAAGTATCCCGATGACGAAGTGATCACGCTCGATCTCCTTACCTATGCCGGCAACCTCGAGAATCTGAAGGACCTGGAGCATGAACCGCGCCATCGGTTTGTCCGGGGCGATATCGCCGACCCCGCGGTCGTCGAGCCGCTCGTGGCCGAGTGCGACGCTGTGGTGCACTTCGCGGCCGAGTCACATGTCGACCGGTCCATCATGGATCCGGGCGTCTTCGTGCGGACCAATGTTCTCGGGACCCATGTGCTCCTCGAAGCGGCGCGCAAACACGGCACGCGCTTCCATCACGTCTCGACCGACGAGGTGTTCGGCTCGCTCGGCCCGGACGACCCTCCTTTCAACGAGACGACCAAGTACGATCCGCGCAGTCCCTATAGCGCGTCCAAGGCTGCCTCCGACTATCTCGTTCGGGCGTACTTCCATACCTACGGCCTGCCAGTGACGCTTTCCAATTGCACCAATAACTACGGTCCGTATTTGTTTCCTGAAAAATTGTTCTCACTGGCTATCACCAATCTGCTCGAAGGTAAGAAGGTGCCCGTCTACGGCGACGGTCAGCAGATCCGAGACTGGCTCTATGTCGAAGACCACTGCCGCGCCATCGACCTCGTCCTCCGCCAGGGTACCATCGGTGAAACCTATTGCGTGGGCGGTGGCAACCAGCCGACCAACCTGGATGCTATCCGTGTCATCTTGAAGCACCTCGCTCTCGGTGAAGACATGATCGAGTACGTGAAAGATCGGCCTGGGCACGACCGCCGCTATGCCATGGATTATTCCAAGATCAAGCGCGAGCTCGGCTGGGAGCCGGAAGTGACTTTCGAAGAAGGCTTGGCCCGCATGGTGCGCTGGTATCAAGAGCATGAGGATTGGTGGCGCGATGTCAAAGACGGGAGCTACCAGGAGTATTACGAGAAGCAGTACACATCCCGATAAATCTCTAGAGAGATTTCAGCAGCCCGCTTATCAGTGGGCTGTTTTTCGTCCGACACCGCGTGGTACAATATAGGTATAAAACGCAAACGTGTACTGACATGGCACGCAATGTCCTGATACTGGGAGCCAAGGGAATGCTGGGGCAAGGACTGGTGACGGAATTTCAATCGGCGGGATACGCGGTGACGGCGTGGGACCGGGACGAATTGGACGTCACCGATTTCGCTGCCACCGGGGAGAAGATCATGGCCGCCCGGCCGGACATCCTCCTGAACGCTACGGGTTACAACGCAGTGGACCAGTGCGAGACGGACGAGGCCGAGTACCAAAAAGCCCTCCTCCTCAACCGGGAAGTCCCGAAGTTCCTGGCCGGTCTGGCCAAACGCCTCTCTGTCGTTTTCGTCCATTATTCGACGGATTACGTCTTCGGCGGTGAGGATAGGCCAGAGGAGGGTTACCCGGAACACGCCCCGCCAGCCCCAGTCTCTCGCTACGCCGTGACCAAGCTTATGGGCGAGCAGGAGGTGGTCGAAGCGGGCGGGTTGTTCTATCTCATCCGGCTGTGCCGCCTCTTCGGCCGGCCGGGCAGTTCGCCGGAAGCCAAGCAGAGTTTCTTTGCTATGATGTTGGAAGCGGGCCGTTCCAGGGAGAGCGTGCAGGCCGTGCACGACGAAGCCAGCTGTTTCACCTACGCTCCCGATGCCGCCCGGGCCACCCGTGAGCTGGTCGAGAGCGGCGACCCCTACGGTGTCTACCATCTCCCGAACGAAGGCTCGGCCTCGTGGTACGAGGCGGTGTGCGAGCTCTACCGTCTGGCCGGAGTCCCGACCCGGGTTGAGCCCGTAGATGCGGACCGCTTTCCCCGCCCGGCCAAGCGGCCGAAATTTTCCACCCTCCGGAACACCAAGCGCCCCCGGCTCCGTCACTACCGCGAGGCGCTCGTCGAATTTCTCCACGACCAGGCCGCCACCCGTTCCGTACCCCGCTAAATTTTCCCCTATGCCCTTCCTGTACCGTCATCTGAAGAAAACCGACGCTCGTGTGTACGCCGCCGTGCGCGGCGAGGAAAAGCGCGAGGAGGAAGGATTGGAACTCATCGCTTCCGAGAATTACGCGTCGCCGGCTGTCATCGAGGTGCTCGGCACGGTCTTTACCAACAAGTATTCCGAAGGCTACCCCGGGCGACGGTATTACGGGGGGCAGGAGTTCACCGATGCAGTGGAGACCCTCGCCATCGAACGGGCCAAGAAACTCTTCGGCGCTGACCACGCCAACGTCCAGCCGCTCTCGGGCGCCAACGCCAACAACGCGGTCTACGCCGCGCTCCTCGAGCCGGGGGACACGGTGCTCGGGATGGATCTCTCGCACGGCGGCCACCTCACCCACGGGCATCCGGTCACTTTTTCCGCCAAAATCTTCAACTTCGTGCGGTACAAGACGGAAGCCGACGGAACCATTGACTACAAGAAGCTGGAGGCTTTGGCCAAGAAAGTGAAACCCAAGCTCATCCTGGCGGGCTTCTCTTCGTATACCCGCCAGCTTGATTACCGGAAGTTCGCCGCCATCGGCAAGAAAGTGAAAGCCGTCACCATGATGGATATGGCCCACATCGCCGGCTTGGTGGCCGCCCGGGCCCTGCCCAATCCAGTGCCGTATTTCGACATCGTCACAACCACCACCCACAAGACGCTTCGGGGTCCCCGGGGCGGGATGATCCTGTGTAAACGAAGCTTCGCGGAGAAAATAGACAAAAGTGTGTTCCCCGGCCTTCAGGGCGGGCCGCAGATGACCGCCATCGCGGCCAAGGCGGTGGCTTTTGGCGAGGCGCTCACGCCCGCTTTCCGGCGCTACGGGAAGCAGGTGGTGAGGAACGCCAAGGCCCTCGAGCGCGGGCTGGTGAAACGTGGGGCAATACTCGCTTTCGGCGGTCGGACCGACAACCATATGGTGGTGGTGGACACGGTGGCGAGCTACGGCTTGGGCGGGCGCGACGCCGAGGAGCTCCTCGACCGGGCTGGTATCACCGTCAACAAGAATATGCTGCCGGATGACGCGCGGAGCCCGGTCAATCCCTCCGGCATCCGCATCGGCGTGCCGGCCGTGACGACGCGGGGTTTCCGCGAAGCCGAAATCCGCCAGGTGGCCGAATGGATTGACAAAGTTCTCCGGGCAGGGGAGAATCCCAAAGTTTTAGCGGGGGTCCGGCGGGCGGTGACCAGGCTGTGCCGCCGCTTCCCGATGTATCGTTAGAAGCCAATATATTCTGTTAACGAGTTCGCGAGTTAACGAGTTGCGGATAAGGGGTAGGATGTCCCAACCCGACAACACGTGAACCCGTAACCGACGCACCAAATCTATGAAAGGCATCATCCTCGCGGGCGGGACTGGGACGCGGTTGCTTCCCTCCACCGCCATCACTTCCAAGCAGCTCCTGCCCGTCTACGATCGGCCGATGATCTTCTATCCGCTGAACACCCTGATCACGGCCGGCATCAAGGACATCCTCATCATCATCGCGCCGGAATACGCAGGCCATTTTCTCAACCTGCTTGGTTCGCTCTTCTCGCCGCGCGACGCGCGCATCTCGTTCGTGGTCCAGAAGATCCCGAGCGGCCTGGCTGACGCCTACCGCCTGGCCGAGGACTTCCTCGACGGCGAAGCCTCGACCATGATCCTCGGGGATAACATCTTTGAGGACGACCTGACCGAGGCTATCACGACTTTCGAGAAGGGCGGGCGCATCTTCGCCAAGGAGGTGGACGATCCCGAGCGTTTCGGCGTGGTGGAATTCCACAGCGAGCGCTACGAGGTGATCTCCATCGAGGAGAAACCCAAAAGTCCCAAGAGCCGTTATGCCATCCCGGGCGCCTATATCTACGACGGTCGCGCGCCCAAGATCGCCAAGTCGCTCAAGCCTTCGGACCGGGGCGAGCTCGAGATCGTGGACATGCACAAGGCCTATCTCGCCGAGAACGCGCTCGACGTGCGCATCCTGCCCGGCCAGTGGTTTGACACCGGCACCCATGACGCCCTCCTCGACGCGTCGGTGTATGTGCGGGACCAAGGTCTCGCCACGCCGTTCCATCCGCTCCTCGAGGAAGCACTCCAGCAGTTCAATGCCGAGTTCAAACGTATCGTCGCGGTCAAAAAATAGCCATCCTTTATGCGCAAAGTCAAGAAAGCCATCTTTCCGGTCGCCGGTTTCGGGACGCGGTTCCTCCCGGCCACCAAGGCCCAGCCCAAGGAGATGCTTCCTGTGGTGGACAAGCCGGTGGTCCAGTACCTGGTGGAGGAGGCGGTAGCCGCCGGTATCGAAGAGATCATCTTCGTCACCGGTCGCGGCAAGCGCGCCATCGAGGACCACTTCGATGTCTCGTACGAACTCGAGGACACGCTCGTCGAGAAAAACAAGCATGATCTTCTCGAGACGGTGCAGCGCATCTCCGGCCTGGCCCGCTTTTCCTACGTCCGCCAGCCGGTGCCCCTGGGCGACGGACACGCCCTACTCCAGGCGGCCCACCTCGTGGACGACGACGAGAGCGTGCTCGTTATCTTCGGTGACTGCCTCTACGATTCCGAGGTGCCGGCTTCGAAACAGCTCATCGAGACCTACGAGAAATACCACGACCCCGTCATCGGCCTCTCCGAAGTGCCCCAGGAGGATGTCTCCAAGTTCGGGGTCATTGACGGCGTCCAGCTGGACGAGCTGACCTACGAGGTGAAGGGGATGGTGGAGAAGCCAAAGCCCGAGGACGCCCCGTCCAACCTGGTGGCGGTAGGGAAGTACATCATCACCCCGGAGGTTTTCTCAGTCCTGGGCTCGATGAAGGAAGGCAAGAGCGGCGAAATCCGCCTGGCCGACGCCTTCGATCTGATGCTCGAAAACGGCCAGCCCCTCTACGGCAAGAAGCTCACGGGGGAGTGGCTCGACACCGGGGACAAGTTCAGTTTCGTCAAGGCCACCATCCATCTCGGCCTGAAGCATCCCGAAATCGGGGACAAGCTCCGGGCCTACCTGAAGACGCTCGAATGGTGAGCAGTGTTGCTTGAAAGCCGCAGTCATTGAACGGACCGACTATGATGCACTGGTTCTATCTAGCCGTCTTTCTTCTCATTCTGGCCGTGCCGCAGGTGTTCCGCAGGGACCTGCCGTGGCTGCCAGAGGAGCACCTGGAAAGCGCCGTCATCTTCTGCCTCGGCCTCATCGGCTTCGTGATGTTCCTCTTTCGGGAAGAGCAGTTCCGCAAGCAGATCCGGGAAAAGTTCCGCTACCAGCGCCAGGCCAACGCCATTTCCAAGGATTTGGTCCAGTCCTATTCCTACATCGGTGAGATCAACCGAAAATTGGAAATTCTCAAGAACGCCGCCCTCGGTCTCCCGAGCGTTGAGGACTTCACCCCCGCCAAGCGCCAAGAAGCCTATGATGCCGTGCTCGAGGCCGTGGCCGCCCTTGGCAAGTGCGAACGCTTCACCCTCCACTTCGTGGACACCCGGACGAGCACGGTGATCGAGACGCTTTCGGCCGGCCATCCGCGCTGGAAGTTCTCGGGCCGCGCCCTCCTCGGCTATAAGAATGGGGCGCTCAGCAAAAAGGGCCGCCTGGTGGTGCGTGCCCCGAAAACCCTCCGCCACCATGCGGCTTTCATTGTTCTCGATCAGAAGTCCGCCCATACCGAAGACCTCGATCTTTTACGGGCGGTCCTGGCCCAGGCCCTCTTCCTCTTCGTCTGGGAACGGGAGAATCCCGCCCTCCCGCTTTCGGCCTGACCGGCCTTGGTATACTGAGGGGAAACCGGACACCCTCATGCACATCGTCATCGACGCCAGGTTCTACGGCCGCCTCGGCAAGGGCCTCGGCCGCTATACCGAAAAACTGATCGCTTCCCTCGAGCGCCTCGACCAGGAACACCGCTACACCATCCTGCTCCGGAAGGAAAATTTCGACGACTACGTGCCGCACTCGCCGCGTTTCCGGAAGGAACGAGCCGACTACCAGTGGTACTCGTGGGAGGAGCAGTGGCGTCTGCCGCGCCATCTCCGGCGGCTCAAGCCCGATCTCGTCCACTTCCCGCATTTCAACGTGCCGATTCTCTACCGAGGGGCGTTTGTGGTGACCATCCACGACCTCATCCTCCTCCATTACCCCACACGGCGGGGGAGCACCCTGAACCTGCTCGCCTACGCTTTCAAATACGCCGCGTACCGGGCCGTCATCCGGAGGGCCGTCGGGCGGGCCCGGGCCATCCTCACCGTCTCCCGCTTCACCGAAGCCGATATCCTGAGACACTACGCCGTGCGGCCGGAGAAGATCGCTGTGACCTACGAAGCGGCCGAACCGTGGTGCGTCTGGAGTCCGCCCGATATCGAACGGCGGTTTTTCGCGCGGCTCGGCCTTGGACGGCCTGCCGGCCGGGACGAGCCGCGTGATATACTGGAGCCGTATCTCCTCTATGTTGGCAACGCCTATCCGCACAAGAATCTCGACCGGTTGGTGCGGGCCGCGGCCGAGGAACGGGGGCGCGGTCTCCGGCTCGTCCTAGTGGGTAAACCGGATCATTTCTATGCCGGTCTGAAGCGGACCGCGGCCTCGGTCGGAGCCACCAACGTTCTTTTTGCAGGAGAAACAAGCGATGCCGAGCTGGGGATGCTCTACCGGCATGCCCGGGGATACGTTTTTCCTTCGCTCTACGAGGGCTTCGGCCTGCCGCCGCTCGAGGCGGCGCTCTACGGCGTGCCGGTGGCCGCGGCCCGCACCGCCTCCTTGCCCGAGATCCTCGGTCCAGGGGCTTTGTATTTCGATCCGACCGACCAAACTGCCCTCCGGCAAGCGCTCGTCTCGCTCTGGGAGGACGCTCCGCTCCGGGAACACCTTTCGGCCGCTCTGCGTTCCCATGCCGCCGGCTATGCCTGGGAACGCATGGCGGCCGAGACGCTACGTGTTTACGAAACCGCCTTTGCCGGCCGATCCTGACACAAACACCATCCTGCTATGCCTTCGATGAGCGATATCCGGAATCCCCATGCCCGTCGCGGCCCGCTCCCGCGCCGGCCGGACGGCCGCGCCTCCTGGATGCAGACCGGATCCGAGGGGTGGCCGGAAACTGCTACGCTGCTCCCGCCGCCCGTCCCTCCGGCCTGGTCGGAAGCCGCGCCGTCCGACATCGAGAGTCCGCGACCCGAACCGCCGCTGGCCTTTCCTCAGGGGTTCGGATCCACTCCTTCTGAACCCCCTTTTCCTCAACTTTCGCCGACCGAGCGCGTCCCGGTCCCGTCCCAGCAGTTCTCCTTGGGGGGATGGTTGGCATCGGTCTTCCGTCGCGATCTGGCCTGGATGACGCTGGCCCTTGTCGGTTTCGCCGGTCTCGGCTGGGGCGGCTACCATCTCCTCGAGAGCGGAACGACGCTCAAGGGGCGGGTGATGGGCATCAGCGTTTCCGGCGTGCGCGAACTCGAGGCAGGCGTGGAGAGTCTCAAGCGCGAGGATTTTGCGGCTTCAGCCCGGTCCTTCGCCCGGGCCGCAGAACTTTTCGAAACGGCTTCGGGTGACCTCTCCGAATGGAACGGCTTTTTGGTCGAGCTCGCTCGCTTCATCCCAGGCGCCAGCCAGGTCTCTTCGGGCAAGTACGCCATCGAGGCTGGCAAACACCTGGCTCTGGCTGGCCAGGAAGTGAACACCCTCCTTCTCATGTTCGGTCCGCTCGACCAGTCACTCCGGGAGGGACAGGTCGAGGGCCTGTCGCTTCTCAATATCTTCAAGGCGGCCGAGGAACGCGGCGGCACCACCCTGGAACACCTTGAAGCGGCACAGGCCGCCCTGGCCAAGGTCAACGTGGACGATTTACCGAGCGACAAGCAGGCCGCCTTCATCGAACTCAAGCGCCGGTTGCCCGAAGCCATCACCCTCCTGTCCGGCTTCATGGAACACGGTACGGTGCTCCACGAGCTCCTCGGCGGCAACGGCCCCCGCAAATACCTCTTCCTCTTCCAAAACAACCAGGAAATGCGGGCCACCGGCGGCTTCATCGGGAGCTACGCCCTCCTCGATATTAACCAGGGCAAGGTGCGGCGTTTTTTCGTGGACGGCATTTTCAATCCCGACGGCCAGTTCAAGGAAGACATCGTCCCGCCGGCCCCGCTCCAGAAAGTGACCGGCGGCTGGAGCCTTCACGACAGCAACTGGTGGCCTGATTTCCCCAAGAGCGCCGAGAAGGCCATCCTCTTCTATGAGAAGACGGGCGGACCCACCGTGGACGGGGTGATCACCTTCACGCCCGCGGTCGTCGAGCGCCTCCTCACCGTCACTGGACCCATCCCCATGCCGGACTATGGGGTGACCATCGGGGCTGACAATTTTCTCACCGCCGTCCAGTCGGAAGTCGAGGACAAGTACGACCGCACCAAGAACCGGCCCAAACAGATCCTCTCCGACCTCGTGCCCGAGCTGCTCAATCGGCTTTTTGCGGAGCGCGATCTCGCCAAGGTGCGCTCTCTCCTCGGCATCCTCGAAGACTCGCTCAAGGAGAAGCATGCCCTCCTTTATGCCCGCGACCGCTCCATCCAAGACCTCATCGAAAAGGAAGGCTGGTCCGGCCGCATCGCGGACGTTTCGGGGGACTACCTCGCGGTCATCAACACCAACATCAACGGCTACAAGACCGACGGCATCATCGACGAGAGCATCGAGCACGTTTCCGAGATCCGCGAGGACGGGAGCGTGGTGGACACGGTCACCATCACCCGTCGGCACAAGGGCGGCGACTCGCCGCACGAATGGTGGAACAAGGTGAACGCCAACTACCTGCGCGTCTATGTGCCCCGAGGGTCCCGGCTCCTTTCGGCCGAGGGTCATACCCGTGAGACGCTCCTTCCGCCGCTCGATTACCAGGCGCTCGGATTCCGTCGTGATCGGGATGTTGAAGCCGAGGAACGCGCCCAGTTGCGGGATGAAGCCACCGGCACCCTCGTCTACGAGGACAGCGGCAAGACCGTCTTCGCCAACTGGACCTACGTCAGTCCCAAGGAGACGGTGGTGATCCGTTATTCCTATCTCCTGCCGTTCAAACTGAAGGCTGGGGAGGACGGCCAACTGCCGCCGTATTCGGTGTATTACCAGAAGCAATCCGGTTCGCGGGGGAGCGCCCTGGCGTCGACCGTTTCTTTCCCGGCCGGTTGGGCCGTGCGGTGGCAGTCGCGCGATGACCTTTCCGTTTCCCGGGAGCGCGTCCGGTTCATTGGGGATTTGAAAGAAGACCGGTTCTATGCCATAGTGCTCGGACGTTAGGGAGGGTGTCGCTAAGAGACTGCCTATGTTGCGGAAATTCTGGCGGAGCGGACCGATCGAAAGCGTGGGGGTGGCAGCCGGCGTCATCGCTCTGGCCGGCATCGCGAGCCGGGTCTTGGGTCTGCTCCGGGACCGGCTCCTGGCCGCCAAGTTCGGAGCGGGGGACACGCTCGATGTCTACTATGCCGCTTTCCGCATCCCCGACACTCTCTACGGCCTCCTGGTGGCCGGCGCGCTTTCGGCCGCTTTCGTGCCCGTCTTCACTGAGCTCATCACCAAGAAACGCGAGGAGGAAGCCTGGCGGTTGAGCTCCGGTATGCTTTCCCTTCTCGGTCTGACCCTGGCCGGTCTCGGGGCCGTTTTTGCCTTTTTCGCTCCCGACATCATCCCTTGGCTGACGCCCGGTTTTTCCGGCGAGAAGCAGGCCATGACCGCGACACTGACGCGCATTATGCTCCTCTCCGCGTTCTTCCTCGGTCTCTCGGCGGTGCTCGGCGGCGTGCTCATTTCCTTCCGCTCGTTCGTGGCGTACTCGTTGGCGCCGCTGTTCTACAACTTGGGCATCATCTTCGGTGCCGGCGTGCTCTCGGATTTCCTCGGTCCGGCCGGCCTGGCCTGGGGCGTGGTGGCGGGCGCCTTCCTCCATTTCCTCATTCAGGTGCCGGAAGTGGTCCGCGCCGGCTTCCGCTTCCGTCCCGTTTTCGTTTCGGCCTTGCGCGATCCGGCGGTGGTCCGGGTGGCCGCGCTCATGGTGCCGCGGGCCCTCTCGATGGGTATCAACCAGGCGAGCCTTGTCGTGATGACGGTGTTCGCCTCCCTCCTGGCCTCAGGCAGCCTGGCCGTCTACATCTTCGCCACCAACATCCAGAGCGTTCCTCTGGGGCTCTTCGGCATCGCCTTCGCGCTGGCGGTCTTCCCTATGCTTTCCCGCCACGCCGCCGAGGGCGACAGCGTAGCCTTCTTCCGCGCTTTCGCCGAGACGTTCCGGCGCATCCTCTTTTTCGTTCTGCCGCTTTCCGTCCTCCTCATAGTGGCCCGGGCCCAGGTGGTGCGCGTCCTTCTCGGATCGGGACAGTTCGACTGGGATGATACTCGCGCGACATTCGGGGTCTTGGGGGTGCTCTCGGTGAGCCTCTTCGCCCAGAGCCTCCTGCCGCTTCTCACCCGGGCCTATTTCGCCCTCCAGAACACCTGGACGCCGCTGTACGTGGCGGCCGGCAGCGAGCTCATTCATATCGGCCTGACCGCTTTTTTCATCCGTTCTTTCCAGGACGCTGGTTTCGCCTATCCGGTCATCGGCGTGGCACTCGCCTTCACCGTGGCGGCCCTCATCAACTGCGGGACGCTTTTCCTGCTCCTCCGGCGCAAGGTGGCCTCCTGGCATGACCGGGACATCATCGAGCCTTCGCTCAAGATCGTCCTAGCCTCCCTCGGCGCTGGTCTTATGGCCCAGCTGGCCAAGATGACGTTCGGTTTCTCGCCCACACCCCTCGATACCTTTGTTGAGATCTTCGTCCAGCTGGTCACCACCTTCGTCGTCGGGGCCACCGCCTTCTGGTGGTTTTCGGTCCTCCTCGGCATCGAGGAGTTCGAGCGACTCAAGCGGTTTGTCATGGTGCGGGTACTGCGCCGCCATCCGGAGAGCCTGCCGCTGGCCGAACAGGAAGCCGGTGAACGCTAGCGGAAGTTGCGCGCAACGCCGGAAGTGGTATACTGCCGCTATTGTTTTTTCGTGAGTTCCTTGATCCAACGCATCGTGAAAAAAGAGGGGGTCTGCATGCAACAACCCACGCAGTTCCGTGGCAGTATCCAGACGGGCGCCATGGCCGCTCCGCCATCGGCACCGCCGCTGATCGTCCAGGTGTTGGAGGTGTATCGGGATGGTGAGCGTCTGATGTTCGACGCCCTGTGCCATGGCCAACAGATGTTGTTCGAGCTTACGACCCACTGCGCTCAGTATCATCCAGCGCTCCAATACGGCCAGTGGCTCAAGGTGATGCTGGAAACCGCCCGGGGCTCCCTGTCGGACACCCCGAAAAAGGTCATCGCCATCCAGCCGACGCATCCTCCGGCAAGCGTCGTCACGGCGGACTGAACCGGTCCGCGTGTTTTCATTCAAGAGAGGCTCCTCCGTCCGGGGCGTCTCTTTTTTCTTGCCATCCGGGCGGATTTCCCGTAGGTTTGGTAGGATACCTCTATGCAAGAGACCATCCGCAATTTCTGCATCATCGCTCACATCGACCACGGCAAGTCGACGCTGGCCGATCGCCTGCTTGAGATCACCCAGACGGTCGAGAAGCGCAAGATGAAGGAACAGCTCCTCGACCAGATGGACCTGGAGCGGGAGCGTGGCATTACCATCAAGCTCCAACCGGTACGCATGCACTACCGGTTTCGGGACGCTGACTACGCGCTCAACCTCATCGACACGCCCGGCCACGTGGACTTCAACTATGAGGTCTCGCGCTCCTTGGCCGCGGTCGAAGGGGCCATCCTTCTCGTGGATGCCACCAAGGGCGTCCAGGCTCAGACGCTGGCCAACCTCTACCTCGCCGTCGAGCAGGGATTGGAAATCGTGCCTGTGGTCAACAAGATCGACCTGCCGGCCGCCAACGTCGAGAAGACGAAAAAGGAGATCGTCCATATCCTCGGGTGCCGCGAAGAGGACATCCTCTCCTGTTCGGGCAAGACGGGGGAGGGCGTACGCGAGGTGCTGGAACGCGTCATCGAGCGGGTACCGGCTCCGCGAGGGGGCGCCGCCAAGCCGCTCCGCGCCCTCATCTTTGATTCCGTCTACGACAGTTACAAGGGGGTGGTGGCCTATGTCCGGGTGGTGGACGGCGCGGTGCGCCGCGACGATCGTATCCATCTCCTGGCCACCGACAGGGAGAGCACTGTGGTCGAGGTAGGGGAGTTTCGGCCGGCCTTTTTCACCAAACTTTCCATCGAGGCGGGCGAGATCGGTTATATCGCCACGGGATTGAAGGAGGTGGCCCATTGCCGCGTGGGCGACACCATCACCCTCGAGCGCGCCGAGAACATCGAAGCCCTCCCCGGATACAAGGAGGTGCGGCCAATGGTCTATGCCAGCCTTTATCCTGTGGACGGCGGGGAATACAATTTCATGCGCGACGCCTTGGAGAAGTTGAAGCTGAACGACGCTTCGTTCACTTTCGAACCCGAGAGCAACCAGGCCTTGGGCCGCGGCTTCCGCTGCGGTTTCCTGGGACTGCTCCATCTCGAGATCATCCAGGCCCGGCTCGAGCGGGAGTTCAACCTGAAGCCCACCATCACCACGCCGTCCGTGGTTTACGAGATCGAACTGCGCGGAAGCGGGGAGCGCGTGCCGCTCTACTCGCCGAGCGCCCTACCTGATCCGGCCGGCATCGAACGCATTTTCGAGCCCTACGTCAAGCTCTCCATCGTCACTCCCGGGGCCTACCTCGGCGCCGTGATGGAACTCTGCCAGCGCATCCGGGCCGAATACCAGAACACCGAATACCTGGACGAAGAACGCGTCCTCCTCACCTTCCTCTCGCCCCTGATGGACGTCATCGTGGACTTCCACGACCAACTGAAGAGCGCCACCCAAGGGTACGCCTCGATGAATTACGAGTACGCTGGTTACCGCGAGAGCGACGTGGTCAAGCTCGACATCCTGGTGGCCGGGGACAAGATCGAGGCCTTCTCGCGCATGGTGCCCCGTTCCCTGGCCTACAGCGAGGGCCGCGAGACGGTGGAGAAACTGAAAGAAGTCATCCCGCGCCACAACTTCGTCATCGCCCTCCAGGCGGCCGTGGGGGCTAAGGTGATCGCCCGCGAGACCATCTCAGCTTTCCGCAAGGACGTCACCGCCAAACTCTACGGCGGCGACGTCACCCGCAAACGCAAACTCCTCGAGAAGCAGAAGAAGGGCAAGAAGAAGATGCGCGAGTCCGGCCGGGTGGAGATTCCCGGGGAGGCCTTTCTGAAGGTGCTCCGTAAGAACCTTTGACCCTCACTCGGCGCGGATGGTATGGTGGAGGCAGGTTCTTTTTTTCATCCCTACCGACCCAGAAGGAGGCCAATGTGAGCGCATCGAGCGGATTCCACCAGAGATTCAATACCAGGGAAGCGGTAGATGACCCGTTGGACCGTTCCGCGAGCGGACAACCTGATGTTCTGTCGGAGTCGTCACAGATGGCGGCCGACATGGTGGCTGAAACGGTCCGGCCGCAGGCGAAGCCCGGGCCGGCGGGTCAGTGCCGAACCTGCGGCGGGGCAGTCTTTCCGGCAGCGGGTATTCCCAAGCTTCGAGCCGTGGCGCCACACTTCTTCGGGTGCGTCAGCTGCAACGCCCTCTACTTTGCGCCCCCACCCCCTGTCGGTGACAAGTAACCGTCGTCTTTCCTCTCGAGCCGTCCCGGACATGTTCCGCGGACGGTTTTTTCCAAGCCCTCCTCTTTATTGACAAAAAATAAAAAACAGTGTATAAAGTAGTTAGTTTTTTTCATCAACCATACCCACACGCGTATAGGAGGCGCCCATGAAGCTGGACCCGAATCTACCCCGTAATATCACCGCCTTGTGCGCTCTTGAGGCGCATTTGGCAGGGTGTGTCACTCGTCCGTGCTCCCCCTTCCCGATGCCGGACGTGCGCGTGCTCGATCCAGCAGGGAACCTGCAACTTTATCGGACGGCTGAGAGGCTGGCCGATCTCTGCGGGTCTGAGCTCGGTGAATTTCCTGGGACAGAAACCTAGGGAGGCGCCATGGACCACGCCGCAATTGTCTTTGAAATCGTCGGTTTTTGCGTCGATAGAAAGATCGTGTCGGCGACCTCTGGGCGGTTTCTCGGCGAGAGTCTCCTCAAGCTCGAGGACGCGGGGATCGATTTCTCCGTGATCGACCCGGAAACCTGGAAGCGGGGCATCGCGAGCGGGATTTGGTCCGCGAACGAAATCTGCCTCCCGGAACGGATGCGGGTCCTCTGTCTTCCGCCGGGGCCGGTGATGGATGCATACCGACAGGTCATGCATACCGATCGCGACCGGCACCTCCGCCTTATTCAGGCTCGGCAAAGACCGCCGCCGGCAGGCGTGGCGTATCAAGAGGACCCATATCTTCTCGAGCGCCAGTTCACGGGAGAGAGGACGCAATGCGACCTCATCATCGTGTTAGGTTTGGCGCTCCGCGAGTCTGCAGAAGCCCGCTGTTTGAAACAAATTCACTGACCGGTCACGAGGATGCGTCTCGGGGCCGGTTTCTTTTTACGCCGAACCTTTGCCCGCCTGCGGCTTTTTGGCTATACTGGAGACATAACATATTAGCGCGCACGGCTCTCCGATTCCTGGCGTTTCCCGGAGTGTTTGGGGCCGGCACCAAGATCTATGGCTATCGAAATCACCGACCAGAATTTCAAGACCGAAGTGCTCGATCACGACAAGCCAGTCGTGGTGGATTTCTGGGCCCCCTGGTGCGGACCCTGCCAGATCATGGGCCCCATCATCGAACAGCTGGCCACCGAGTTCGAAGGCAAGATCAAGATCGGCAAGCTGAACGTGGACGATAATCCGGAGCACGCCCGCGAGTACGGGATCATGTCCATCCCGACCATGAAGGTCTTCAAGGGCGGCCAGCCGGTCAAGGAATTCATCGGGGCCCAACCGAAAGACGTGCTGGCGGCCGAGTTCGCCAAGCTGGTCTAGGCGCCCGCCGACCGAACCGGGCGGGGATCGGAAGGAGGGAAATACAAACAACACTATGAAACTGCATCGCCAGCGCATCGTTTTCGAGAGCCGGAGCCAGGTCGAGTTCTGCGACATCACAGCCGAAGTCCAGCACATCGTGGACGAGAGCGGGGTCCGGGAAGGGACGGTTTTGGTCTACGCGCCGCACACCACCATGGGCGTGGTCATCAACCACAACGAGCCCATGCTCATCCAGGACTTCACCCGTCTCATCTACAAGCTCGTGCCGGTGGACGACCACTATTCACACGACCTCTTCGAGCTCCGCAAGGACACCCGTTCGGACGGCCGGAGCAACGGCCACTCGCACTGCAAGTCCATCCTCCTCGGGGCGAGTGAGACCATCCCCGTGGAACGTGGCAAACTCCTCCTCTCCGAACGCCAGAGCGTCTTCGCCGTAGAGTTCGACGGGGCCCGCAAGCGGGACGTGGTGGTCCAAGTGACCGGCGCGTGATGCCCCGTCCGTAACCTAACGAGACACACCCATGCTGCGCGCCTTGTCCATCACCCTGGTCGTCCTCGTCGCCGTGGCCGGCCTCGCTTTTTTGTTCGTGGAATACCGCTCCACCTACGCCCTCGGCCAGACGCGCGAGGATCGGACAGTGCGTATCGAGCGCGGTATGGACGTTTTCGAGACGGGCCGGAGGCTCGAGGCCGAAGGGCTTGTGGCTTCCCGCTGGTATTTCGTCTACTATTTCGCCCGCCACGGCCTGCGCGGCCAGACCGTCGCGGGAGAATACCTCCTTTCCGGTAGCCTGACCGTCCCTGAGATCGCCCGCATCCTGACCGAGGGGGACGTACGCCAGACGGCCGTCCAGGTGACGTTTCCCGAGGGCTGGGATATGAAGAAGATGGCCGAACGCCTCTCGGCCAACGGTCTGCCGGGTGAAGCGTTCCTCAGGCTGGCCCAGCGGCCGCTGTCGGTCTGGCAGGAGGAACACCCCTTCCTCCAGGAACTGCCCGAAGGGGCGTCGCTTGAGGGGTTCCTCTTTCCTGACACCTACCTCTTCGCCCGTACCGCCACGGCCGAGGACATCATCGCCAAGATGCTTGACGCTTTCGGGGAGAAGGCCGCCCAGCCCCGTCCCGAGGCGCCCGCGCGCGGCGATTTCACCCCCTATCAGACCCTTGTCCTGGCCAGCATCGTGGAGAACGAGGTACCCACCGCCGCCGACCGGCGCAAAGTGGCCGACATCTTCCTCCGCCGCCTGGCCGCGGGCCAGCGGCTGGAGAGCGACGCCACCATCAAGTACATCCTCGGCAAGAACGTCATCCAGCATTCGGTTGAGGAGACCCGTACGCCGTCCCCTTACAACACGTATGTGAACGCAGGCCTGCCCCCGGGGCCCATCGGCAACCCAGGTCTCGAGGCCATCGACGCCGTTCTCAATCCGGAACCCAACCCATATTTCTTCTTCCTGAGCGATCCCAAAACCGGAGCCACTGTCTTTTCGGTCACCTTTGAGGAGCATAAGCAGAACAAGTTGAAGTACGGCCTATGAACGCCGCCCCCGACGCCGCAGCGGCCCCGTCCCGCCCGACACGTACCCTTTTCCGTCCGGTCGGCTTCGTCGTCCTGGCCAGCCTTTCGTTCTCGGCCTGGTGGTACCTCGAGATGGCCTTCGACGGGGGTGATCTCTCCTGGGTCAAAGCAGCCACCGTCTTCTCCCTGGTGGCGGTGATGCTGTGCCTCATAGCTCTGACCGAGGAGAAGCATCCCAAGCTCCGCCTGGCGGCCGCCGCCCTCTCCCTTGGCCCAGCCTTCTTTTTCGTCCCGGACTGGAGGCTGCTCCCTATCCTCGTTCTGAGTTTTGTCTGCGTCTGGTACGGCCTGGTCCGCGTCGCCCGGGAGATCGAGGCCCGCATTCGAATCGCCATCGGGCGTTCACTCGGGGCGGGTCTGCCGCTCATCCTCCTCGGCTTCTGTCTGGCCATTGTCACCCAGTATTACTTCCACATCAACGCCTTGCCGTGGACCGAGCTTCTGCCGCGTTTCAACCTGGGCCAGCAGTCCAACGCCCTCCTCATCCGGACGCTCGAATCCACCCATCCCGGTTTTCAGCAAGCGGGGGAGGACGGTCTCACCCTGGACGCCTTCCTCCTCGCTCTCCAGGATACGGTGGCGCCAAACAGCACGCTGCCACCCGTCTCGGTGCCGCCCGAAGTGGAAGCGCTCCTCCCGCCGGAACTGCGTTCGCCCGAAGCCCTGGCGGCGTTGGAGCGTGAGGCCTACCTTCGGGCTGGACGCGAACGTTTCGCCACCCTCTCGGGCGGCGGCGAATTCTCGGGCGCCGAGCGCGTCACGGACGTCCTGACGGGGATACTCAACTACCAGACCCGGATCTTCTTCGACCCCGAGGCGCGCCACTATCCGCCGGTGCTCCTGCCGTTCCTCCTTTGCCTCCTCCTGTTCCTCACCATCTTCCCGCTGGGGACGCTCCTCGGCCTCCTGTGGATCGCCGTGGCTGCCTTGGGCTTCCGGCTGCTGCGGCGGCTCAAGGTGGTGCGTGTCGAGCGTCGGAATGTCGAGCAGGAGACGATCGTGTATTAGCAATCATCGAGAGAGATTGCTAAACCAGGGCGGATGCGCTACGCTAGGGATGTCCCAACATTCCTTTTTTTATGGCCCGAGACTACTATTCCATCCTCGGTGTGCCACGTGACGCGAGCGAGGGCGACATCAAGAAGGCCTTCCGCAAGCTGGCCCACCAATACCATCCCGACAAGCAGGGCGGCGACGCCGAGAAGTTCAAGGAGATCAATCAGGCCTACCAGGTGCTCTCGGACAAGGACAAGCGCGCCCAGTACGACCGTTTCGGCCGCACTTTCGACGGCCAGGCGGGGGGTTTCGATTTCGGCGATTTCGCCGGCGGGCAGGGCGGTTTCCGTTTCGATTTCGGCGATTCGCCCTTCAACGACTTATTCTCTGAGATTTTCACCGGCGGTTTCTCCGGGGCGGGGGAGGGCGGCCGCGGCCGGGATATCTCGGTGGACACGGACATCTCGTTCGCCGAGATGGCCCGCGGCACCGAGCGCGAACTCGCCTTGCGCAAGCTTGCCGTCTGCCGGACCTGCGACGGGACGGGCGGTGCGGCCGGGGCCGAGTCGCGCACTTGCGCCACCTGCCACGGCACCGGCCAGGTCAAACGTTCGAGCCAGGGCATCTTCGGCGCCGCGTTCGTACGGGTGGCCCCCTGTTCCGACTGCCATGGTGCCGGCCGGACTTACGCCAAACACTGTTCCGACTGCCATGGTGCCGGCCGGACGATGCGGAGCGAGAGCGTCAAGGTGCGGATCCCGGCCGGCCTCCAGGACGGCGCCACCCTCTCCGTGCGCGGTGCGGGTGAGGCGGGCGAACACGGCGGGCGGCCGGGGGACCTCCTGGTGACCGTGCATGTTTCGCCGGATCCGCGTTTCGAGCGGCGGGGCGACCACATCCTCGTCAAGCAGGCCGTCACCTTTTCGCAGGCTGCCCTCGGAGCCAGTATCCAGGTGGAGACACTCGAGAAGCCGGTTACCATCAAGATCCCGGCCGGCACCCAGAACGGCGAGACGTTCCGCCTCAAAGGGTACGGCATCGACCGGCTCGGCGGCTACGGCCGGGGTGACCTGCTCGTGGCCGTGGCGGTGTCTGTCCCCAAGAAACTTTCCAAGACCGAGCGCGAGCTCGTAGAGAAGCTGAAGACGGCCGGACTGTGACGCCACCGCCCCTCCCGGGGGCGGTTTTTTCATGCCCGCGCGGGAAGCGAGGTGTGGTATCATACAGGGGAACACTTAACCTTTTCCGGATATGGCCGAATCCAAGTTTTCCCTTCTCCTTGTCGACGACGACAAGGAGCTTCGAGAGACGTACGCCGAGATCTTCCAGCAGTCCGGTTTCACGGTCACCCAGGCCGAGGACGGGCTCCAGGCTCTTGAGATGGTCTCTGTCGCCAAGCCCGACATCATTTTCACCGGTATCATCATGCCGCGTATGGATGGTTTCGCGCTTTTCGACGCCCTCAAGAAGAACGTGGCCACGGCCAATATCCCAGTCGTTTTCTCTTCGCACCTCGGCCGGCGCGAGGACGAGGAGAAAGCGCGGGCCTTAGGCGGCAAGGACTTCATCGTCCGCGGCGTCACCCCGCCCACCGAGACGGTGGCTCGGGTGCGGGCGGTGCTCTCCGGCGGCGAATACGTCATCGGCATCGACCCGACACTCTTTGACGCTCGCAAGATGGCCACCGACCTCGGCCTCCATCCGGACTACCTGGCTACGGGCGGGCAAGGCGAACGCCTGGCGCTCCGTCTGCGTGTCCGCGACGCTTCGGCCAAGACTTTCGACGCCGAAATTATCCCGGTCTGAGGACGCTATGGCGCGCTGGCTCCTCCGCCCTCTTCCCACCTCGCCGTCCGGCTGGGGCGACTCCCTCCACCCCGTCACCCGGACGCTCCTCCTCCGGCAGGGTGTTTCGGACGACACCGCCCTGGAAAGCTTCTTTCATCCGGACTACGACCGCGATCTCCACGACCCGTTCCTCTTCAGGGACATGGATAAGATCGTGGAGCGGGTACGCCTGGCCCGCGAGCGCCGCGAGCCGGTGGGCGTCTTCGGAGACTACGACGTGGACGGGGTGACGAGCGCCAGCATCATGCGGACCGTTCTCGAAGCCCTCGGCCTGCCCGTGACCGTCTACATCCCCGATAAGATCACTGAAGGCCACGGCCTCCACGTGAACGCTCTGGACGCCTTCGAGAAGCAGGGCATCAAGCTCTACTTCACGGTGGACTGCGGGATGACCAACCACGCCCAGATCGCCGAGGGCAACCGGCGCGGGATGGAAGCCATCATCGTGGACCACCACCACGTGCCTGAGACACTACCTGACGCCCTCGCCATCGTGAACCCAAGACTGAAGGAGGAACGTTATCCGTTCAAGGAACTGTGCGGCGCCGGCTGTTCGTATAAAGTGGCCACCGCCCTCTACCGTTCCTGTCTGCCCGAGCAAGTGGGCCAGCTCAAGTGGCTCCTCGATCTGGCCGCCACCGGCACGGTGGCCGACTGCATGCCGCTCATCGGGGAGAACCGGGTGCTGGTGCACTACGGGCTAATCGTGCTTTCCAAGACCCAGCGGGTGGGCCTCCAGGAACTCTTCGCGGTGGGCAAGATCCAGAAAGATCTCGAGCCCCTCTCCGCTTGGAGCATCAGCTTCCAGATCGCCCCGCGTCTGAACGCCGCTGGCCGGATGGCCCATGCCGCCCTGTCCCATGCCCTCCTCATGGAGCGCGATCGGGTCAAGGCGCGCACCCTGGCCCTCGAGATTGAACAGCAAAACATCGACCGCAAGAAGCTTTCGGACGCGGTCACCCAGACAGTGCGCCGCATCGCCGACGAGCGTTTCCGGGACCGCAAATTCATCCTAGCGGTCGGTCCCGAGTTCGCTTTCGGCGTGGCCGGACTGGTGGCCGGCAAGATCGCCCGCGAATACAACAAGCCGACCATCGTCCTACATCAGAACGGCGACGAGAGCCAAGGCTCGCTCCGGAGTATCCCGGGACTGAACATCATCGAGACGCTCGAGAAGTGCGGCGCTCTCCTCGAGAAATTCGGAGGCCACGCCATGGCGGCGGGCCTGACCATCAAGAACGAGAACCTGGCCGCCTTCGAAGAGCGCCTAGGAGCCCTCATCGAGGAGCAGCTCCGCGAGGTGGTGACGGAGCCGGAGATCTGGTACGACACGGAGATCGGTCTGCACCAGGTGACGCCCGAGCTGGTGGCCGAGATCCGGCGTTTTGCCCCCTTCGGCGAGGGCAATCCCGAGCCGCTCTTTCTCATCCACGGCGCGCACGTGGCTTCGGCCCGCCTGGTGGGCAACGGCCAGAAGCACTGGAAGCTCGTCCTCTCGGGCGGTGAGACTGGTTACCGCGAGGTGGACGCCATCGCCTTCGGCTTGGGAGAGCGTTTCCCCGAGATCGCGCCGGGCCAGCGCCTGGACGTCCTGGCCCAACCGGATGAGAACCGCTGGAACGGACAGACCTCTATCCAATTGAAAGTGGTCGACCTCCGGGCGGCCGCCTAACACCCCGATGCCTATGTCCCAAGACAAGCTGGTCATCTATACCGACGGCGGTTCCCGTGGCAACCCAGGACCGGCCGGCTGGGGAGCGTACATCGAAACCGTGGACCAGGGGTTTTCCGGTTTCCTCGGCACGGCTACCAACAACGACGCCGAGTACGCCGCTATCGAAAACGCGCTCCAGAAGGCCAAGGCCCTCCTCGGCAAGGAGCGGGCCAAGCGGACGGAAATCGACATGCGTATGGACAGTGAACTCGCCGTGCGCCAGCTGAATCACCAGTACAAGCTCAAAGAACCGCGCATCCAGGCCGCTTTCATCCGAGTGTGGAACCTGATGCTCGACTTCAAAAGGGTGACCTTCACCCATGTGCCGCGCGAGAAGAACCGGAAAGCCGACGCATTGGCCAACCAGGCTATGGACCGGGGCGGAGGAGGGGAACGCACGCTGTTTGCCTGAAAGAATTTCGCTGACGGGCGGCGACTTTGCTACACTGGAGGGTATGTGGGATTTCGTGAAACACAAGACCGGGTGGATCATCCTCGCCCTCGCCGTCCTCGGGGCGGGGTGGTGGTTTTGGGGCGGCGAGGAAACGCCCCTCGTGACGGTCGCGGTGACGCGCGGCGATGCAGCCGAGACGGTCTCCGCCTCGAGCACCCTGGTGGCCGACACGCCCATCGACCTTGACTTCGAGCGCACCGGACGCGTCCGTTCCATCGCCGTCCGCGAGGGAGCGGCCGTCTCCGCCGGCGAGACTCTGGCCATCCTCGAATCCGGCGAACTCGACCAGGCAGTGGCCAAGGCCAAAGCCGCTCTCGACCAGGCGCTGGCCGCCGCCGGTCTCTCGGACGAGGCCCTCCGCGAAGCCCGCCAGTCGGAGGACGACGCCGAGGATTACCTGGAGGCGGTCGAGGCCTCGGAGAACCAGAAGGTGGAGGCCGCCGACGTGGCGTTCGAGAATGCCGAGGATTACGAGGACGACGCCGAGAGCTATTACAACCAGGTGGTGACGGAAGAAGGCGCCTCGTCGGCCACCGCCAAGAGCGCGCGTCTTACCCTGACCGCGGCTACCAATGCGAGGAAGGCCGCCGAGGAAGCCAAGGAGAGCGCCCGCAAGGCCCGCGACGCGGCTGTCCGCCTGGCCGAGGCGGATTTCCATCGAAACCGGGAGAAGGTGGAGACGCTCGAGTCGCGCGCCCAGGCACTTTCCGACGACAGCGCCGTCTCGGCCGCCCGGGCCGATTATCTGGCCGCCCTTGAGCGCCAGTCCGAGGCCACGCTCACGGCCCCGGCCAACGGCACCGTCACCAAGATCAATTACGAAATCGGGGAGGTGGTAGGTTCGGCCGCGGTCGAACCGTTCGGCCGTCTCCTCTCAGCCGACCTCCTTCTCGAGGCGCGGGTGTCCGAATCGGATATCGCCGGCATCCGAGCGGGACAGACAGCCCGCGTTTCTTTCGACGCGCTGCCGAGCGACGAGCGCCTCGAAGCGAGCGTCCTCGCCGTGGAGCCCGAGGCTACCGTGGTCCAGGACGTAGTCTTCTACCGGGTGACGCTCCGTCTCGCCCAGCCCGACCAGCGGCTCAAGCCGGGGATGAGCGCCGACGCGGATTTTCTGGTGGCCGAGAAGCGAGACGCCCTCCTCCTCCCCGCCCGTCTCATCCGAAGTGAAGGCGGCCGGAAACTGGTGACGGTCGTCACTGCCGAAGGGGACGAGGAAGAGCGCGTCATTACCACCGGCCTTGAGAGTGACGACGGCCAGGTGGAAATCACGGACGGCCTCTCCGAAGGGGAGCGTGTCTTGGACGCCGGCGCTCTCAACTGACCACCGCCTGTGCCCATCGGACGGGTGCGGGCGACCACCAACGCCATCCGCTATGCCGCTCATCGAGTGTCGCGACCTGACCAAGATCTACGAGAACGAGGGCCAGCGCACCCGGGCCTTAAACGGCGCTTCCCTCGATATAGAGAAGGGCGAGTTCGTGGCGCTTATGGGACCCTCCGGATCCGGCAAGTCCACACTCATGCACATCCTGGGACTCCTCGACCGGCCGAGCGGCGGCGTTTATCGTTTCGCCGGCAAGGACGTGACACGCCTGGCGTCCGACGAATTGGCCCGTCTCCGTAACCGTGAGATCGGCTTCGTCTTCCAATCCTTCAACCTCCTCCCGCGCGTCTCGGTGTACAGCAACGTCGAACTGCCGCTCCTTTACGATTTCTACGGCGACGGACGGGAAAACCCGACAGACCAGCGGGTGGGTTCGCTCTTTGATCCCAAACGCAACGAACGCCGCGTCATGGCCGCCCTCACAGCGGTCGGGATGGAACACCGGCGAGACTACCAGCCGCACCAGCTCTCGGGCGGCGAGATGCAGCGGGTGGCCATCGCCCGGGCCCTCGTCAATGATCCCGCCGTCATCTTCGCCGACGAGCCGACGGGCAATCTCGATTCTGTTTCGGGCTTGAACGTCATGCGCATCCTCCAGGACCTCCATCGGGCGGGTCGGACTATCGTCCTCGTGACCCATGAGACGGCCACGTCGGAACACGCCGAGCGGATTGTGCTCCTGAAGGACGGCCAGATCGTCGGGGGCGGTCCGGTGGCGAAGCGGCGCTTCGCCCGCGAGGCGGCCGATACGCTCAAATAGTTCCTCGAACAAATAAAAAAAGCCGCCGCGGAAAGCGGGGCTGGAAGCCGGCGAGGCATCAACTTTTCTGCCGATGCCTGAATCGGTGATCGAGGGGATGCGGGTCGCGCTTGGGGAACAGTCGTTGCTTCAAAGCTGAAGCAAGCATCCAAAATGCAAACCATCCCATATAGGCCGTTGGGACGATAACCGACCAAGCTTTCCTCCAGAAGCCGGAATCGGCTTCCGTAGGCCGGGACTGGGCCGGGGCGTTCAGAAGATCGAGGGCGGCAAGCGATTTGGCCACGGGACACCTCCATGAGACAAGGGACTGATATCTATATACCACGAAAATGACCAGCCGTCAATTACTCGCCGCTTTTCTGACCGCCTGGCGCAATTTCGGGGCGGCCAAGGTGCGCACTCTCCTCACCATCCTCGGGATGGTGATCGGGGTGGCCGCGGTCTTTCTCGTGATGTCGGTGGGGGAGAGCGCCCAGCGTCTCATCCTCTCCCAGATCCGGAGCGTGGGATCCAACTTGATCGCCGTGCTGCCCGGGGCTTCCGATGAGGAGGGTCCGCCGGCATCCGTCTTCGGCATCGTCAACACCACTTTCACCAACGACGACCTGGAGGCGCTCGAGCGCGAAGTGCCGCGTCTTGCGGCGGTGTCCGGCTACGTTACTGGCACCGACATCGCCAAGAGCGGCGGACGTTCCTATCCTGTCACGTTCCAAGGAGTGTCGGCCGCCTGGCCGGAAGTGGAACAGGCTCCGCTCGCCGCCGGACGTTTCTTCACCGAGGCTGAAGCCGACTCCCTGGCCAAAGTGGTGGTGCTCGGGGCGGACCGGGCGCGCGATCTCTACGGCGACCAGGACCCCGTCGGCCGGCGCCTGACGCTCGGACCGATCTCGGTTTCCGTCATCGGCGTCCTCGAAAAGCGCGGGAGTGTGGCTTTTTCTAGTCCCGACCAGAACCTCTACGTACCGCTCCGGACGGCCCAGAAACTCATCCTCGGCATTGACTACCTGAACTTCGCCCGGCTCAAGGTGGAGAGCGAGGAAGCCATCCCGGCTGCCGTGGCGGACGTCCGACGCATCCTGCGCGACCGGCATGACCTTGAGGGGGACGAGGAGGACGATTTCTCCGTGCGCGACACCGCTTCCGCCCTCGATCTCCTCACTGGCATCACCGACGCGGTCAAGTTCTTCCTCGTTTTTGTGGCGGGGGTGTCGCTCTTCGTAGGAGGCCTAGGGATAATGAACATCATGCTCATCGCGGCCCGGCAACGGCTCCGCGAGATCGGCCTCCGCAAAGCTCTCGGGGCGCGGGACCGGGACATCCGCCTCCAGTTCCTGGCCGAGGCTGTGGGCCTGTCGCTCGCCGGCGGAGCCGTCGGCATCCTCCTCGGGGCGGCCCTCACCTATGTCGCCGCGGTCGTCATCCGGGCCCTGGACTACGAGTGGGAGTTCCTCCTCACTTTCCCGGCCGCCTTCATCGCTTTCGCCGTCTCGGCCGCCATTGGCATCGTCTTCGGCCTCTATCCCGCCCGCGAGGCTTCGCGTGTCAGCCCGATGGAAGCCCTTCGTTTCGAATGAGCCTATGACCCTTTTTCTCTCGTCCCTCGTCTTCGCCTGGCGCGCCCTCCGCGCCAACTTCGCGCGTACCGTCCTCACCCTCTCCGGCATCGTCATCGGCTCGATGGCCATCCTCCTGGTGCTCTCCCTAGGCGATGCAGTGCGGGCCTACGTCTTCGGGGAGATCGAGAGTTTCGGCACTGACATCGTCCAGGTCGAGGTCAAGGCGCCTTCGGCCGAGCGCAATTCGGCCAGCAACGCCACTACCGTGGCTCAGGGCGCCCAGATCACGACGCTCACCCTGGACGACGGCGAGGCCATCAGCCGCCTGCCGGGCGTGCGGACCTGGTACGCGGCTATGATCGGCCAGGCCCTCGCCCAGAAGGACAACGTCAACAAGCAGGTGATGCTCTTCGGGGCGGGCGCGGACGCTCCCTTGGTGGATCCGGGCATCGAGCTTGCAAGCGGGCGTTTTTACGGGGTCTCGGAGGACGAAGGCGCCGCCCAGGTGGCCGTCATCGGTTCCGGCGTGCGCGAGTCGCTCTTTGCTGGTCGCGATCCGGTGGGGGAGACGTTCAAACTGAAGGACCAGGTCTACCGCGTGGTGGGGGTGCTTGCCGAACGCGGCTCCACCGGTTTCGTCAGTTTCGACGATTTTGTCTACGTGCCCATCCACACCCTCCAGAAGAGGATCCTTGGAGTGGACCATGTGAGCGCCATCAGCGTGGCCGTGGTGGACGAGGACCGCGCGGCCGCCGTGGCGGCGGACATCGATGCCCTTCTGCGCGACCGGCATGACATCGACCGGCCGGGCGAAGAGGATTATTCGGTGACCACCATCGAGGAGGTCAAGGAAATCCTCGATTCCGTCCTCGGGGCGGTGGACATCCTCCTCGTGGCTCTGGCCAGTGTCTCGCTTGTGGTGGGTGGCATCGGAGTGATGAATGTGATGTTCGTCTCCGTCGCCGAACGCACCCGGGAGATCGGCCTCCGCAAGGCGGTCGGGGCGCGCGACGCGGACATCGTGGAGCAGTTTCTGGTTGAGGCGCTCATGCTGGCGGTCCTGGGCGGGACGGCGGGGATCGTCCTGGCCGGCCTCCTGCTCATCGTGGTGGGACGGGTGGCGGCGTATTTCGGCTTTCCGGCGGTGCTCGCCCTCTCGCTCGGCAACATCGGCTTGGCTTTCGGCTTCGCCCTCCTGGCCGGGCTCCTCTTCGGTCTCTATCCGGCCACCCGCGCCGCCCGCATCCTACCCATCGACGCCATCCGGAGATGATTGACAGGCTTTCGGGCGGGAGGGATAGTAGAACCAAAAGAAAGAGTGATTCCATCAACACCGAAACCTATGGCCAATTACCATGTCACCAACCCAGAGGGGTCGCGGCAATGGAAGGTCATCCGTGAGCGGGCCAAGCGGGCTTCGGCCGTGGTCGGGACGCAAGCCGCTGCCGAGAAGCTGGCCAAGCGTCTCGCCAGCCGTTCGGGCGGAGGCGAGGTACGCGTCCACTACCCGCACGGCGGACCGATCCGCGACAGCGATACGGTGGCCCCCGCCCGTGACCCCTATCCGCCGCGCGACCGGAAACATTGAACGGCTGATTCCGTGGGTGGTGTCTTGACGGGCTGTGGAAAAACGGCCTAGGCTTTCGGTAGTCCCTTGTCTTTTCCAAAATCGGAGGGCGACCACATGGCGAAATCCGCCAAAGACGATGACATCAAGACGTGCGGTTGCGGTTGCGGCATACAGGGCGATCACGACCAACGAGCGAAATGGCTGCGGCTGGACCAGCGGTGCCCGGGAGGAGAGGGTTTCAGTCTGGCCGTCTTCGGTAAACTCCGTTTCGCCTCGCTCGAGTGTTTCCATCTTTGGGCTTTCGAGTCGAGGAGGCTGCAGAGCAAATTTCTACATATGAGCGAGACGGACCAATCCGAGCGGCGGGCCATCCTGCGGGAGCTCCGCCGGATCGGCTGGCAGTACCATCCGCCCAAGGACAGGTGACGGTCAGTCCGCCGCCCCGAGGATTGACGGGAGCGTCCCACGTGACGCTCTTTTTTCTTGCCCGCAGGGCGCTTTTCCGGTAGCGTGAGAACATATGACCGCCGCACGCAAACGACCCGGTTTCAAGAAGTTCCTCGGCCTGCCGCTCGCCATCGAGGTGTCAGTGGGTGCCGTAGTGTTCCGCGCGGGGGAGCGCGGCCGCGAGTATCTCCTCCTCCACTATCCCAACGGGCACTGGGACTATGTCAAAGGTCACGTCGAGCAAGGCGAGAGCCACGAGGAGACGCTCCGCCGCGAAGCTCTCGAGGAGGCCGGCCTCGCTGACCTCGCCCTCATCCCGGGTTACCACGAGAAGACCCGCTACTACTACGCGGCCAAGGGCCGGGAACGCGAGAAGCGGGCCGCCTCTGGAACCGGCCGCTATGTCTGGAAGACGGTGCATTTCTATCTGGCCGAGACGGTCGGCCGCGAGGTGGCCCTTTCCCATGAGCATGTGGGCGCCGTCTGGCTCCCATACCAGAAGGCCCTCCGCCGTCTCACCTATGAGAATGCCCGGGAACTCATCCGCCGGGCCGAAACCCACCTCCGCGACCTGGGGCGGTAGGTTGCCCGGGACCGGGTTTTCGGCTACAATGCGCGTATTATGAACGTCCGACAGAAATTGAGGCTCCGTTTCGCCGGGGTCATTTTGCTCGGCATCGCAGCCGGCGTCATCGCCTATCCGCGAGCGCTTTTCTTCTTGCCCGAGTCGTTCCGCGCGCCGGTCGAGTCGCTCCATCTCAGCCTCGGCCTCGACCTCCAAGGTGGTATTTTCCTTGAATACAATGCTGATGTTTCGGGGCTGCCTGAAGAAAAGCGTGCTGATGCGCTAGCAGCTGCTGAGGCCGTCATCGAACGTCGGGTGAATGCCTTTGGCGTGGGGGAACCTCGGGTACAGCTTCTCAAATCCGGCGGGGAGGACCGCATCATCGTCGAGCTTCCCGGCGTTTCTGACATCGAGGAGGCCAAACGGATGCTGAAGGAAACCCCGTTCCTCGAATTCCGCAAGGAAGCTCCGCCTGAGGCGGCCAAGGCGTTTGAGGAGAAGAACGAGGCGATCAAGCGTCTTGCCGGCAATATCCTCGAGCGGGCCAAGCAGGGCGAGGATTTCGCCACCCTCGCCAAACAGTATAGCGAGGACCCCGGCTCCAAGGACCAGGGCGGGGATCTTGATTTCGCTATCCGCGGGACGTACGTGACGACTTTCGACGACGTGGCGTTCAAGGACGACTTCAAGAAGGACCAGGTCTGGCCCGAACTGGTGGAAACCTCTTTCGGCTGGCACATTCTGAAGAAGCTCGACGAACGGGGCGAAGGCGAGAATCGCGAGATACGCATCGCCCACATCCTCTTCCTCCAGGACTCGATCGAGAACCACCCCGACCAGATGTTCGTGGAGACGGGGCTCACCGGCCAGAACCTGAAGGACGCCTACGTGGATTATCAAAGCCAGGGCGTGGCCAATCCGCAGGTGGCGCTCCGCTTCGACGACCAGGGCGCCAGGCTCTTCGCCGACATCACCCGCGAGAACGTGGGGCGGCGCATCGCCATCCTAATCGACGGCGAGATCGAGAGCGCGCCCGTGGTCCAGGACGAGATCTTAAACGGCCAGGCGGTCATCACTGGCGATTTCACCCTGGATGAGGCCAAGCAGAAGGTGGCGCGGCTGAACGAGGGCGCCTTGCCCGTACCCATCACCTTGGTCGGCCAGCAGAGCATCTCGGCTTCCCTCGGCCAGGTGTCCCTCGAGCAGTCGCTCCGGGCGGGCCTGGTCGGCCTGCTCGTGGTGGCCGTCTTCATGATTCTCTACTACCGTTTCCTCGGTCTGGTGGCCGTCATCGCCCTCCTCATCTACACCGTGCTCCTCGTGGCCACCTTCAAGCTCTCGGTCTTCACTCCGTTTTCCATCACCCTCACTCTGGCTGGGATCGCGGGCTTTATCCTCTCCATCGGCATGGCGGTGGACGCCAACATTCTCATTTCCGAACGCACTTGGGAGGAGATCAGGCACGGCAAATCGGTGCCCAAGGCCATCGAAGAAGGCTTCCGCCGGGCCTGGCCGTCCATCCGCGACAGCAACTCCTCGACCATCCTCACCTGTCTCATCCTGATGTGGCTCGGCACCGGCTTCGTCAAGGGTTTCGCCTTCGTCCTCCTCCTGGGCGTCGTCTTCTCGATGTTCACGGCCGTGATGCTCACCCGTACCATGCTCCGGACGCTCGGCGGGGACTGGCTCTCGCGCCGCCTATCCCTGATCGCCCCCCGCTCGAAGCATCCCGCCTCGGAAACCACTTCTGTCGCCTAACCCTATGGACCGCCTCCTTCGCTACCGCACCCTGGCCTATTGGTTTTCTGGTATCCTGACCGCGCTTTCCGTCCTGGCGCTCGCGGTCTGGGGTCTGCCGCTCGGCCTTGATTTCAAGGGCGGGACCCTGATGGAAGTGCGGTTCGCCGCCGCCCCGCCTTCGGCCGACGCTCTGCGCGGTGAACTAGACACCCTCGGCCTCCAGAGCCTCTCGGTCCAGCCGACGGGGGAGCGGGGAGCCATCATCCGTTACCTGGCCTCCGATGAAGGGGCCAACGAGCGTGTGCTCGAGAGCCTGAAGAAGCTCGACCCGGCCGTCGCCCAGGAGCGGGTGGACTTCATCGGCGCCTCGGTCTCGGCCCAGATCAAACAGAACGCTTTCCAGGCGGTGGCGGTGGCGCTCATTGTCATCGCCTGTTACATCGCCTACGCTTTCCGGCGGGTGTCGCGGCCCATCACCTCCTGGCAGTATGGGACGCTCGCGGTGGTAGCCCTCTTCCACGACGTGGTGGTGACGCTCGGCATCTTCGCAGTCCTGGCCCGTTTCTTTGAGCTCGAAGTGAACGCTACTTTCATCGCGGCCCTCCTCACCATCCTTGGTTTTTCGGTCCATGATACGATAGTGGTGTACGATCGCATCCGTGAGAATCTCATCCGCGCCCGCGGGGAAACCGATTTCGAGACGATAGTGAACCGTTCGCTTGAAGAGACCCTGGCCCGTTCGCTCAACACCTCCTTCACCACGCTTTTCGTCCTGGCGGCCCTCCTCGTCTACGGCGGCGAGTCCATCCGTTCCTTCGTGGTGACGCTCCTGGTCGGTATCGCTGCCGGCACCTATTCATCCTTCTACGTAGCCTCGGCCCTCCTCGTCTCGTTACACGAGTACCGCCAGAAGAAGGCTCACGGCTGAACCTCCTGGAAAGAGTAATCCCTCGCCTATGTGGTCTCCTTTCAAGAAAAAAACCGATCCATCAGCCTCGTCTGCCGATGCGAAGAAGGCGACGCCGGCCGGTCTGCCCGATCCCGAAAAGATGGGCTTTTTCGAAAGAATGGCCTACAAGCGTTTCATGGCCATGAGCCCCCAGGAACAGAAGAAAACGATGGAGAAGATGCTCACCCCGAAAAACGTAGAGAAGCACAAAGATGAGATCCTGGCCCAGCTCGAGGAGGCCCGCAAGGCGGGGCAGATGAGCGACGACCAGTACCGTCTAGCCCGGCGCAAGCTGGGGATCTAATCGCCAGTTTTCCAGTCTCACTATCCGATTTCCTATGAAAGCTGAGGCACGCACCATCGAGGATCTACTCTCCCGCGGCGTCGCCGAGATCATCGGCGGTGAGCGTCTGCATGAGCGTCTACTCGCCGGCGAGAAGCTGCGGATCAAGTTCGGTATCGACCCCACCAGTCCCAACCTCCACCTCGGCCGGGCGGTGCCGCTCCTGAAACTGCGCGATTTCCAGGAGGCCGGTCACCAGGTCGTCTTTATCGTGGGTGACTTCACGGCCGAGATCGGTGACACGAGCGACAAGGAAAGCGAGCGCCCGATGCTTTCCCGAGAGGATGTGGCCGAGAACCTGAAGACGTACGTCGCCCAAGCCGCCACCCTCCTCGACATGGAACGGGTGGAGGTGCGCCACAACTCGATGTGGCTCTCAGCCCTCGGGTACGAGGAGATCGGCCGCCAGGCGGACGCTTTCTCCGTGGCCGAATTCACCGCTCGTGAGAATATCCGTAAGCGGCTCGACCAGGGCAAGCGGGTGTCGCTCCGCGAGATGCTCTACCCCCTCATGCAGGGCTACGACAGTGTGGCGGTCGAGGCTGATCTCGAGATCGGCGGCACCGACCAGCGTTTCAATATGCTCGCCGGTCGGTCTCTCCAGGAGCGCTACGGACAGCGGCCTCAGGCGGTGATGATGACCGACCTTATCCTCGGCACCGACGGGCGCAAGATGAGTTCCAGCTGGGGCAACACCATCAACCTGACCGACACGCCGCGCGAGATGTTCGGCAAGGTGATGAGTTTGCCGGACGAGCTGATCCTCTCGTATTTCGTCCATTGCACTCGCCTTGCGATGGGGGAAGTGGCCGAGATCAAGGAGACGCTCGAGGGCGGAAGCAATCCGCGCGACGCCAAGCTCCGTCTGGCCCGTGAGATCGTCCGGCTCTACCATAGCGAGCAGGCAGCCGAAGAGGCCGAAACCTATTTCGTCGAGACTTTTTCCAAGAAAACCGTACCCGAGGATATCCGCGAGGAAACCGTTGAAGCGGGGACGCTCCTCGCCGACGCGCTCACCGATCTTGGCCTAGCTGAGAGCAAGTCCGATGCCAAACGCAAGATCGAACAGGGTGGCGTCGAGTTCTCGGGGGAGAAGGTCACCGCCTGGCAACGACCATTGACAAAATCAGACGATTCTGCCATATTAAAAGTCGGCAAAAAAGATTTTGTCCGGTTGAAAGTCCTTTGATACTCGTCAGCGCTTGAAAGGAGGATACCGTGTTGAGTCTCACGACTGCGGCACCCCGGCTGTTTATCGCCGGACCGGCCGCTCGGAGTCTCGAGCGGCACCTTCAGCCTTTCCGGGTGAACGTGCCCGGCCAAAAGAAAGGAGAGACTTCGACCAGGCCGGCCATCTCACCAGCTGGCTTCGGCAGGATCCTGGCCCTCTGGGTTGTTGATACCGCCTGGCAGGAGGCTTTCGACGCGCTCTGCCAGCGCCATCGGTACGTGCCCTGTGAGCCGGTGCGCTTCGGCGACTGGCCCTGCGACTGTCCATGGACTCGGGATGATTTCGCCCAGGTGTGGCAGGAGAGACTCGATCGCCACCAGGAACGCATCCTCTTCGGTCCGGATTTCCTGACATGGACCGAGAAGCGCGGCCTCAACCCCTCGACACTCCAGCGTTTTGGAGTGGATGAGGATGCCGGCGCGTTCGTGAAGATCGTCGCCAAGGCAGACGGACGCACCGCGGCCCGCTTGGAAGCGTTTGTCGGATTTTTCAGCCTCGACGCCATCCGGGCCCCTTTACGGGAGGCGCGGTGGCAGAGGGAAGGAGAGGACCGCTACCTGATGGAGCGCTGTCTCCGGCTGGCCCACACGGCGACTGGTACTGCCATCCGGCTTGGGATGGCGATTTTTCCTCACTGGCTTCTCGAACGCAACCTTCGTCCGGAAACCGAGGTGCCGTTCA
>CAYNEL010000007.1:0-31556 GCA_964396225.1 uncultured Bdellovibrionales bacterium
GTCGACGTGCGCGATGATGGCGATGTTCCTGATTTCCATATCAATCGAATATAAAAGGGGCGCTCCGGCCCCGGTTCCCACCTACTGTAATGAAAAAACCCTCCGTTGTCAACGGAAAAAGAAACACCCCCACCAGGCAGCATGCCGGGCGGGGGTTGCGGAGGCGATTGGCCTCCATATGACGGCGTGGCCGTCGTAGCGAATTCTGCGAGGTCGTGCCGCGGCCTCACCAGGACATCCCTGACATTGAGCCTGGAATCCCGGGGACCCTTCCCCAGGAAATTTTCAGGAAAAATCCGGTAAGGGCGCCCGCGGCACGACCGTCTGCACCAAGGTACTGTTGTGACCTCCCCTACACCTGGCAGGGGGACGAAAGGCGTCCGATCCAAGCTATCTGCATGGTACCGGCACCGCTCGTGAGCACTACCTTACTACGATGGGCTATTTCTGTCAAGGATAAATAGAAAACTATGCCTTTTTTAAGCTAAAAACGAATGGTTGACCATCAAGAGTGACCGACTCTTGGTAGTCGCCTTCCAAAAGGCCGGCCGACGCTTCCGTCGCCAGGACTTCACGGGCGATCATATCCCTAAGTTCCGCGTCAGCGAACACCGGCTCCATCCCCTCGTAGCTGAGCGTGATCCGGTCGCTCACTTCAAGACCGGCTTTCTTGCGCCCCTCTTGGATGGCGCGGATGATTTCCCTCGCATCACCTTCGAGTTTGAGTTCGGGAGTGATGCTTGCATCAAGAATCACTTGCTCATCTTCGTCTGGATTCACTGCTTTTTGAAGAATATTGATACTTACCTTCTTTACATTTAATTCATCCTCAAGAATTCCGTAATAGTCTGCTTCAGAATCTACTAGTGAATTGAATGGCTCCTTATATTTTGATCCCAGAGAAACACTAGCTAGAGGTTGTCTGACTTTGATTTTTGCTGCTGCGCGCTTTTGCAAACCAATGGTAACAATCTCCCTAACAGCCCGCATATTGTTATTCAATTTCTCATCCATCCACTGTTCATCCACCTTCGGATACTCCGCAAGATGGACCGATTCCTCGCCGGTCAGGTTGCGGTAAATTTCCTCAGCAATGAAGGGTGTAAAGGGCGCCATCAATTTCGAGAGTTCGACCAGGACGTGGTGGAGGGTAGAATAGGCGGCTTCCTTGTCGGCATCGTTCTCGTTCTTCCAGAACCGCTTGCGCGAACGGCGGATATACCAGTTCGACAGGTGGTCGATGAACGGCGCGAAAGCACGTGCGGCGCGGTTCAACTCGTACGCCTCCATAGCCGCGTTCACCTCGCCCACGAGCACCTGGAGTTCGGAGAGGATCCAGCGGTCCAGGAGGTGGAGCTTGTCGGGTGGAGGCAACGTGTCCGGATACCACCCGTCGATCTCCGCATACATGGTGAAGAACGCATACGAGTTCCACAGCATCCGAAACGGTCCGCGCGCGAGTTCGCCCATCTCCTTCTCGGAGAAGTTGAGATTCTCGGCCGCCACCACGGGAGAGGAGAGAATATAGAGCCGCATGACGTCCGCGCCATATTTGTCGAACATGGCCGAGGGATCCGGATAGTTGTTGAGGCGCTTGGACATCTTCTTGCCGTCCTCAGCTAGGACGATGCCGTTGACCACGGCGTTCACGAACGCCGGCTGGTCCCGGAGAGCGGTGGAGAGGACATGGAGGTAATAGAACCACGCCCGGGTCTGGTCCACGCCCTCGGCGATGAACCGTGCCGGAAAAGCCGCGTCGAATTCTTCTTTGTTCGCAAACGGATAGTGCGCGCTGGCGTACGGCATCGAGCCCGAATCGAACCAGGTGTCGAGCACGTCAGACACACGCCGCATCTCGCCCCCACATTTCCCGCAGGCGAAAGTGATCCCGTCCACGAGATGCTTATGGAGGTCGTCCACCGCCTCCCCGCTCGCCTCCCTGAGTTCGTCCGCCGAGCCGAAGACGCGCGTCTCCTGACACTCCTCGCATCTCCAGATCGGGATGGGGGTCGCCCAGTAGCGCTGGCGGCTGATGCTCCAGTCGCGCGCGCCTTCGAGCCACTTGCCGAAACGGCCCTCCTTGATGTGCGCCGGGGACCAGTTGATTTCTCGGGCCAGCTCGAGCGCCCGCTCTTTCACCTTGAGCACGTTCACAAACCACGACGAGGTGGCGTAGTTGATGAGCGGCGTGTCGCAGCGCCAACAGAGCGGATACTCGTGCTCGTATTTCTCCTTGGCGAAGAGGAGCCCCTTGCTCGCCAGGTATTTGATGATCTCGATGTCGGTTTGTCGCGGGTACTCCTTGGTCCGGACCGGTTGTCCGGCGAGCGCTTCCACTTCCGACTTCACCGTGCCGTCCCCATTCACATGCTGGACGAACGGAAGACGCTCGCGCTGGCCCAAGCCCATGTCGTCCTCGCCGAAGGCCGGTGCGATGTGGACAACGCCGGTGCCGTCCGTGTCGGTGACGAAGTCCCCGGCGTACACTTTCCAGCCTTTTTCATAATGTTCGAGAGAGCTTTGTTCCTGGTACGCATCGAACGGCGCAAGATACGGCACGCCGAGCAGCTGCTCACCCGGCTGGACGAAGAGCGTCTCGTATTCGCCGAGCGCGTCTTTGTACTTCCCGAGACTGGCCGAAGAAAGGACGAGAAGCTCGTCCGGGAAATTCTTGGAATACACCATCGCGTAGCCGATGTCCCGACCGACGGCCAGCGCCACATTGCCGGGAAGCGTCCACGGCGTCGTCGTCCACGCGAGGAGGGAGATCTTCCCGATGGTCCCGGGCATGGATCCGTCGCGCACCATGAGGAAGCGGTTCATCTCAATGTCAGACGCGGCCTCGCGTTCATCGTTCGAACGCTTCGCTTCACGCCAGACCACCTCGGCATGCTTGTCAGGTTCCATGTTCTTCGGCTCCATCCCGTCCGGAAGGCTGGCCCGATAGATATGGACGCGCTTCAACTGGCCGAAATACACCCGGTACGACTGATAGAGTTTCTCTCCAACCGAGACCTCGACGCCGATCTCCTCCCGGCACTCACGGACGAGCGCCTCCTCGTGCGTCTCCCCCGCTTCCACCTTGCCGCCCGGAAAAAGGTACTGGTCTCCGCCTGTGTGGTGGACGAAGAGCAGTCGGCCGTCGCGTTCGATGGCCGCCGCTACGATGTCTCCGGCGGCCGCCTCATCGAGCTCGAACTTGACCGTGGCCGAGAGATCCTTGACGGTGGCGTAGTTGTCGCTCACTTCCTGCTGGGAAAGCGTCGTCTCGCAGCGCGGACAGACATGCATGACGCGGTAGCTCTCGTAAACCAGGCCCCTGTCCCAGAGCCCCTTGAAGACCCACCACACGCTCTCCATGTAGCTGCGGTCCATCGTCTTGTAGGCGCGCTCCATGTCGGCCCAGCGTCCGAGCCGGCGGATGACCCTCTTCCAGTCGTCCACGTAGCCGAGCACCTTGGACCGACAGAACTCGTTGAACTGCGCGACGCCCATCGTCTCGATGTCCTTCTTGCGCTTGATGCCGAGCTCCTTTTCGGCGATGTTCTCAATGGGAAGGCCGTGGCAGTCCCAACCCCACTGCCTCGGCACGTGATAGCCGCGCATAGTCCAGTAGCGTGGCACGGCGTCCTTCATGGTGCTGGCCACGATATGCCCGTAGTGTGGCGTCCCGGTGGCAAACGGCGGCCCGTCGTAAAACGAGTAGCGCGGTTTCGCTTCGGTCTGTGCCAAGGATTTCTCGAAAATCCCATGCTCGTCCCAGTATCGGAGGATCTCCTCCTCAAGTTTCGGGAGTGATTGGCGCTGGTCGGCTTTGCGGATAGTCATAGGCCCCGAAAAAAATAAAAACCCTTACCCAAGGGTTAAGGGCGGACGGGCCGCGGTACCACCTTAATTCGGTCCGTCCCGGACGGACCCTTCGTTGCTCGCTGTTACGGGCTCGCCCGGCGGGTTCTACCGTCCGCCTTCGTCAGCCGACGGGTGGCGGATTTCTGCCCGCGGCTCGGGAGTGATGCCTGCTCGAAACGCTTTGACGTAGCCATTGCGAGCGGGGCTCCTTCGACGCCGTTTGGGATTGTATCCTGAGGATATCACTTCGCCGCTCCGATATCAACCGCTCCCTCCAGGAAGCGGTCGTAATAGTAGCGCACGTCGCTCTTCCATTTCTCCACGCCTTCGGGGTCGTGGCCGGCGCACGAATAGCCGCACTTCCAGACGATGAGCTTCTCGGGCGTATCGAGGCCCTCGCCGTGGACGAGCTTCCTGAGACGCTTGGACACCACCCGCACGGCGTGTTCGGGCGAGCGGAAACAGGTGTGCCCGCCCGTGCCCATCTCCTCGGCCTTGCCGCGGTAGCCCCAGTAATTGTAACAATCGCGCCCGTCGAGCACCGGCACGCGTTCACCCCATTGGCTCTCCTTCTTACCGATAGCCACGAGCAGGGCGGCGATCTCCGGCTTCTGCCTGGCGATGGACGGCACCATGACAGCCATCGGGGTGCCGTCGAGCATCTCCGACGCCCGGGCGGCGAGTACCGGGTCGGGACTGTGATCCACCAGGACGAGCACCGGATCGAACAGGTTGACACCCTCGTCGTAGAGGACGAGGGCGAAGACGACGAGAAAAAGTCCGAGGGAAGCCACCGCCAGCATCACCACCTTGAAACTCATCAGGCTAGGGACCGTCTTCTCGGCGATATGGAGCGGTACGGACGGCGTTTCGGCATCGCGCCGGCGGCGGATGCCTCTTTGGGAAAACGTCCTGAAAACCGAACGTTGTGTTTTGGCGCGCTGGGATTCCCCCATATACCCTTATTCTACTCCCTTTACCTCCTCCCAGGAAACGGCCTTGTGTTCGCCGCGCCGGGGATCCCAGCCACGGAGGGCGCCGCTCGCTGACAGGCCGACGAGCATCCCGTGGAACGTCTGAAGGATGTCGCCGTGGGACACCACTACCACGTCCTGCCCGCGGAGCGGCTCCAACCGGTCTTTCCAGAACCGCACAAGCCGCTCGCGGATGGAGACGAAACCCTCGATACCCTGGTCCGGGATGTCATAGAGACGCATCTCCTTGTCGGGATACTGTTCCAGAAAGAGACGGAAGTCGTGGCCCTGCCAGCGTCCGAAATCGGTCTCCCGGAGACGGATGTCGGCCTCGACGGGCGCGCCTGTGCCGGCGGCGATGATGCGGGCGGATTCGAGCGTCCGCATCATGGGCGAAGCGAAGATGACGCGGACCGGAACGTCTCGGAGGGTTTCGGCCACCGTTTCGATCTGCCGGCGGCCGGCCTCGGTAAGTGAAAAAACGATTCGCTCCTCGGGAAACGACGAGAGCGTACCGGTGGTGTTGCTTTCGGCTTCCCCGTGCCGGACGAGATGGATGCTGGGAGCGCGTTCCGACATAGGCCTACATCTTCTCCGGAGCAGAGACCCCGATCAGGCGAAGCGTCTCCGCCAGCACTGTCTTGGTGGCCCGGGCGAGGGCGAGACGCGCGGCGGCCACCCCCTCGTCCTCCGCGTCGGCGATGCGGCAAACGTCGTAGAAGGCGTGGAAACGGTCAGCCAAACGGAGGGCGTACTGCGGCAAACGATGCGGGGCATATTCGCGGGCGGCGTCCAGCACCGTCTCGGAAAAGACGAAGAGCTCGCGCATGAGTTGGATCTCTTTCTCATGGGAGAGACGGGAAACCTCAAACGGCGCTTCGAGAAGCGCGGCGGGCGCCTTGGCGAACACGCTCGAGAGACGGGCGTGGGCGTATTGGACGTAGAAGACGGGGTTTTTGTTCGAGCGTTCGGTGGCCAGCCCGAGGTCAAAATTCATATGCGTATCGGGACTGTACATGAGGAAAAAGAAGCGGGCCGCGTCATGTCCCACCGCTTCGATCAGGTCGTCAGCCGCCACCACGTTGCCGGCCCGTTTCGACATGCGCACTTCCTGACCGTCCTTCATGAGACGAACCAGCTGCATGATGAAGAAATGGATCTCACCCTGGAAGCCAAGCGCCTCGGCGGCGGCGCGGAAACGCCCGATATAGCCGTGGTGGTCGGCCCCGAACACCTCGATTAGGCGGTCGAAGCCGCGCTCCATCTTGTGGAGGAGGTAGCCGCAATCAGAAGCGAAATAGGTCTTGGTCCCGTCGCCCTTCACCAGCACCCGATCCTTGTCGTCGCCGAAATCGGTGGTACGGAGCCAGAGCGCACCTTCCTGCTCTTTGGTCAGACCCTTCTCTTTCAGGAGAGCGATGGCCTTGTCGGCCAAGCCCTTGTCGAGGATGTCGCGGCGCTCGGAGATCCAGGAATCGAAGGCGATATGCATCCGTTCCTCCACGGTCGGCTTGATATAGCGCTCGAGTACCCGGTCCGCCGCCCACTCCCCCACGGCGCGCGGGGTCTTGTCGACCTCGAGACTGGCGAGTTCGGTATGGAGCGTATCGATATACTCTCCGCCATAAACAGCCTCATCGTCCTTGAGGACGCTGTGGCCGAGTTTCATCACCTGTTCGCCGCCGTCGTTCACATAGTATTCGCTCACCACGTCGAAACCAACCTTGCGCAGGATGCGCGCCAGCGCATCGCCATAGAAACCGCCGCGGCAGTTGCCGAGGTGGAGCGGGCCGGTCGGATTGGCCGAGATGAATTCGTCGTTGACGGCGTGGCCGCGACCGAAATCGCTTTCCCCGTAACGCGTCCCTTGCTCGAGGATGACAGCGAGGTTGTTCTGGAGCGCCGAATCCTTGAGCCGGAAATTGATGTGGCCCGGCGGCGTGGCCTCGAGGTCGCAGAGCTCGGCGATCTCGGATCGGGCACGGAGGGCGTCCAAGAGGGTGGCAGCCGCCTCCATGGGATTCTGCTTCACGAAACGGGAGAGTACCAAGGGAGCGTTGGTGGTGTAATCACCGAACGCCGGATTCTTGGGCGGTGCCACTTCAAGGTCGGGGGCGCGGAAAACCGGCCAAGTCCCGGCGGCCTGGAGTTCACGGACGGTGTCGGCCAAAAGACCGGTCAGGAGGGCTTTCATAGCCCCCATCGTAGCCTAGATAAAGGAAAAAAGAAAGTTGCTGGAGCGGCCGCAAAAGCTGGAAATGGCGCGGGGCGCGTGCTAGAGTGCGGGCAGGAAAACCTATGCCAAACCTCGCCGTCAACAAACGGGCCACGTTCGATTATGAGATCCTCGACCGCTACGAGGCGGGTTTGGTATTGACTGGCCAGGAGGTGAAAAGTGTCAAGACCGGCCACATCAGCCTGAAAGGTGCCTTCGTCACGGTGCGCGGCGAGGAACTCTACCTCACCAACGCCATGATCCCTCCCTATCCGGCCGCCGGACCCCTCCCAGGGTACGATCCCACGCGTTCCAGGAAGCTCCTCCTGAAGCGCTCGGAAATCCGCTCCCTGATTGGAAAAGCCCGGGTGGAGGGCTTGACGTTGGTGCCAATTCGGGTGTATGTTAAGAAACGACTCCTGAAGCTTGAATTCGGCGTGGGGAAAGGCAAAAAAGCCTACGACAAGCGTTCCGACATCGGCCGGCGCGAGGCCAAACGCAAGATCGAACGCGCGCTGAAGCATTGAATTTTTAATTCACAATTTTTAATTTTCAAACGATTCCCGCCTTGGGAGCTGTACGGGCCGACCGTTCATTGGAAATTGGAAATTGGAAATTAAAAATTTCCATGGGGTTGTTTAGTTTCGACAGGACGATCTTTCACAATGCGCAAGCCGGTTCGTGATAGTCCCACCGCAACAGGGGCTTCGGAAGTCACAACTGCCAACTTCATGACTCGCATGAAGGACTCGATCGCGAAAGCTTTCGCCCCTTCGTTTGCGACTGCTCTCGCCTAATCGCCTGAGCCATCGGCCTTCCCACTCTCGAGGGAAGATCACCGGTGTCATATCCGAGAGAGCGTCCAGGAAACTTTCCGTTTCCATCCTGACACGCTGGCATGGAAACAGAGACTGGTGATTACTTTCGCCTCTTCTCGATAATCACGGGTCTTAAAACAACGAAGCAGGCTACGCTTGTAGTGCATTCTGGGAGCCCGTACTTGGACATGGGTGCGATTCCCATCAACTCCACCACATTTATCTGCCTATGCGCCGTCGCCGTTACCGGAGACCCCAACCCAAGCCCGTCATCGTCCAGAAGCTCCGGGTGAACAACTTCATCCAGGCTCCGGAGGTTCGTCTCATCGGACCGGAGGGCGAGAACTTCGGCGTGGTGAGCCGGGAGGAAGCCATCGAAAAGGCGCGTTCGTTCGAGCTCGACGTCGTCGAGGTCTCCCCCAAGGCCGTCCCGCCTGTCTGCCGCATCATCGACTACGGCAAATTCCAGTACAAAGAGATGAAGCAGGCCCAGCAGAAGCGGGCCAACCAGAAAAAAGTGGACACCAAGGGCATCCGTCTCGGTCTCCGCACCGACACCCACGATCTCGAGTTCAAGCGGGCCCAGGCGGAGAAATTCCTTGGCAAAGGGCACAAAGTCAAGATCGAGCTAGTGCTCCGCGGCCGTGAGAAAGCCATGGGCGACAAGGCCAAGGAGAACCTGGTGGCCTTCCTCGCCCTCATCAAGATCCCCTACAAGACCGAAGAGGAGGTCAAGCGTTTCATGGGGGGTTTTCAGACCATCATCGCTCCCGCCTAACTAATCGCATTATTATGAAGCAGAAGACCAGGAAAGCAGTGGCCAAGAAAGTGAAGAAGACCGGCAGTGGCAAGCTCATCCGGCGCAAGACCGGCCAGAACCACTACAACACCCGCGAGACCGGCGCCCAGAAGCGCGGCAAGCGGATGGATCAGGGGTTCCTCCGGGCCGACGAGAACAACTTGAAACGCGCCATCCCGTACGCGTAACATGATCGCCAATCCATCGACGGATAAACGGATGGCCCGCTAGAAAATCCGTCGATCCGCAATGCGTTAATCGGATAATAATTTCGAATGCTATGACTCGTGTGAAACGCGGCACCGCCGCCAACAAGCGCCGCAAGTCAGTCCTCAAAGCCGCCAAAGGCTTCCGTTGGCGCCGCAAATCCCACTTCCGCGCCGCCAAGGAAGCCCTCATCAAGGCCGGCAAGTACGCCCGCCGCGACCGTCGGGCCAAGAAGCGTACCAACCGCGCCCTCTGGATCGTCCGCCTCAACAACGCGCTGCGGCTCCACGGCCTGACCTACGCCAAGTTCATCGCCCTCGAGAAGAAGCAGGGCGTCGAGCTCGACCGCAAGGTCCTCTCCCAGCTCGCGATGGAGAATCCGACCATCTTCCAGAAAACCATCGAGAAGATGACCAAGTAGGTCCCAAAGAGGCCTCCTCGACCACACAAAACCCCCGCCACAGAGCGGGGGTTTTGTGTTTTTGATCGGAGACCATCTTTCCTCCTTGGATATTTCAATCGCCGCCGCGAGAGTCGGACTTGTCGGACAGAGCGCTTGCCATGCGCTTGCGCCAGTGGATGAACGCCCAGGCACCGAGGACGAGCCCCAGGCCATCGAACAGGACGTCGGTGAACTTGCCCTGTCGCCCGAACACGAACACCTGGTGGATCTCGTCGCTCATGGCGTAGATGAGGCCTCCCAGGACGGAGAGGACGAGGGCGTGGCGCACCGTCTCGTGGAAATGGAAGAGGAAGAGCCGGGCCAGAAGGAAACCGAGCACGGCGTACTCCGCCACATGGGCTAGCTTACGGACGGCATAAGCGAGCGGCCGCATGGCGTGCTGCTCCCCATCCCCTGGAATCGAGGAGAGCAGGAAAATGACCGTCATCCAGAGGATGATCGGCGCATAGTAAGCGCGGAAGATCTCGCGGTCGAAGCGCGGCTTGGCCCTCCTCGGCATACGGCTAGTGGTGCGGCTGGTTCTTTCCGCCGAAGTACTTGGCGATAAACTCACCCAACAGACGATGGAGCGCGAAAAACGGCAGCCAGATCCAAAGCGTCTTCTTGAGCGACTTGTCTATGGTATCGTTGAGACCCATACGGGATGATATCAAAATTTTACGTTCCGAATCGCAAAACGGATCGGTCAGTTGATCTCGTAGATGACATCCTTCTTCTCGACCACGATCTTCCAGCCGTTCTCCTCGGCCAGCTTCTTCAGGTTCTGGTTCGGATTGAAGGCAATGGGATGGTCAACCAGCTGGAGAAGCTTGGCGTCCGACTCCGTGTCCCCCACCGCGTAGGATCCGGCGAAGGAAAGCTTGTGCTCGGTCAGACATTGGCGGGCCACCTGGCCCTTGTCCTTGCTGGGTTCGAAGACGGCTTCGCCGGTATACTTCCCGTCCTTCACTTCGTAGACGCTCCCGTACGCCAGGTCGAAGTTGAGATAGGCTTTGTTGTATTCCTCGACAATCTCGGTCGGTGAACCGGAGATGGCCATGAGGAAGTAATTTTCGGAACGGAGCCTGGCAATCAGCTCTTCAGCGAAGATGTAGGTGCGCTTCTTGTGGAATGGCACCACCGAGGCGGCGGCCTTCTGCACATCCTCGACCGAGACGCCCTTCACGTAGTCGGCGTAGATCTGCACCAGCGAACGGCGGTAGTCCTCGTAGGTTCCCTCGTGCTCGAGCCAGTTGGAATACACTTCGGTCAGCTTCTGGCGCACCTCCTGAGGGAAGACCTTGTACCACACCAGCTCGTCGATGAGCTCGAAGTGGAGGTTCTTGCGGAAGATGGTGCCGTCGATATCGAAAATGGCGACCTTGTTCTTGGTCATAGGTTCGGCTTACGTCCCCCTTCCTTCCATTCTACCTGCCAGGGCGTAACAGGCAATCCCGAAAGCCACCGACACGTTGAGGGAGCGCTTGGTGCCCCGCATGGGGATCTCGATGGTGGCATCACACCGCGAGAGGATGAGCGGATGGAGGCCGCGCACCTCGTTGCCCAGGATGAGGGCGGTTTTCCTCCTCGGCCGGCAATCCCGGTAGTCGAGACTGTCCGGCGACTGTTCGAGAGCCACGATCGCGTAGCCTGCGGCCCGGAGCCAGTCGAGGAGGGGCCCGAGACGCGCGCGTTTCTCCCACGGCAACACGCGCTCCGCCCCGAGTGCGGTCTTGGCCAGCGCCTTCTCGGCCCGAGAAAGGCGCGCGGTGCCCTCCCGCGCTGGCGCTGGTGTGATGCCGGTGAGATAGAGCTTGGCAACGCCCGCCCCGTCGGCCGTGCGGAAGACGGCCCCGACATTGTGGGCGCTCCGGAAATTGTGGGCGATGACGACGAGAGAGGGTGGCATGACGCCCTCCACCATATCACGAGGCGCGTTCGCGGAACAACTCCCGGGCCGCCTCCCAGACGGCGGGGTAGTCCTTGGCGGTCTTCAGCCAATACCACCACTCGGCACCCCAGAGGTAGACGGCCGGGAAGCCGACCTGTTCAGCATAGCGGACATTCTCACGGAGCTGCTGTTCGTCCATAGTGACGAACTGCTCCTCGAGGGGCACGTCGACAATCCAACGGTTGACCCACGGTTCGGCCTGGAGCTCGATGACGATGAAACGCTCCTGGCGGGTCAGTGTCCGTGTCAGCCATTCCTTGGCCAGGAAGAAATTGGGACCGACGGGGTAGGTGACGTAGCCGAAGGGATCCTTCCAGATCTTGCGGTAGAGCGTGGTGCCAAAAACGTCGCCCCGCTTGGCTGCACGGAACCAGAGCGAAAGCTCGCCCGAGTCGGTGGTCAGCACTGGCCGCGAGGGATCGAGCGAACGCACGAGGGCGATCTCACGGTCGAGGAAATCCTTGTCAAACGGAGGACAAATGCCGAAAAAGGTAAGGAACGGCTCGTTTTCGACCTGCCACATGACGACCGAGGGGTCGTCCCGGTAACGCGTCACCGTCCGTTCGATGGCTCCGAGGAGGGCTTCTTGCCGGAGGGCGTCGTCGGACTTGGCCCACTCGGGGATGAAACACTCCGGCCAGCGCGGCACGCGTTGGCCCACGGTCAGGATGGTCTCCCCGCCCACCTCGCGGACGGCGGCCACCTGCCAGTCGAGGTTGGCGTAATCATACGCCCCAGGCGCTGGTTCGATTTCGTCCCAGTAGACCGGCAACCGCACGTGCCGCACGCCGAGGTCGCCGAGGAGGGCGGCCAGCGTCTCCTCCGGAGCGAGCCCTAGGGCCGCGGCGTACCGGGCGGAAAACGTGATGCCGAGCACGGCCGGCCGCGGCTCCGGACCGGGCAGGTTCAAATACGTCATCATGAGACAGATGAGCGTCAGGATGAGGAAGGTGGCGTGCTTCAGGATGGTTTTGATTTTTCGGGAACGCATAACGCGTCAGGCGAACGGCAGGGTATCGAAGGCACCCAACGCCCGGGCGAGGAGGAGGCCGGCCGAGAGGAGCAGGATGGCCCCGATCTTCTGCGCCCAGTCATGGAGCGTCAGTTGTTCATGGAACACATCCGGGTACCAGCGGTCGAGAAGGGCGGCTAGAATCGCCACGAAGACGAACTGGGTGCCCACCAGGGCCTGCACCAAGCCCGCTGGGCCGCTGTAGATGGCCAGTGCGAGGAGGAGGGCACCGACCCCGGCCAGCACCTTGTTGACGATGAAAAGCGCGAGGGTCCCTTCGAGACGCTTGAACGCGGAGGTGGACGAATCCCCTCGCTGAAACGACCGGAGGAAAGCCCGGACATCGTCCTTCCAGACGGGGATGAGGAGGAGCGACAGGCCGCCGAAGAAGAGGCCGAAACGCGACCACACCACGCCCTCGGCGAAACCGGCGTCGTCGAACACGTAATTGAGCTTGAGAAGGAAATTGGAGAGGGCGAAGAGAAAGCCGGCCAGTACAATGTCCGCCCAGGCCCCCAGGGAGTGAGGCTGGAGGAGATGGCCGCGGATAGGCAGGTCCACCGCCGCCAGGAAAGCGCCCAGCACCATGAGCGCGAACGCGGACAGGCCAAAGAGGGCGGTGGCCACGTTGGTGGTGATGGTCAGGGCGAGGAACGGCAGGAGGGCGGCGGCGGCCGTAGCCGTCCCCACGAGGGGAGCTACCCGGGAGACGCTGTTGCGCTGGACGCTCTTGTAGAGGAAGACGAGGGCGTAAGCGAAAGAAATTCCGGAGAGGAGGGAGAGGACGCCTCCGATAAAGCTGATGCCAAAGACGCCTGAAGGGAAGAAGACGATGATGGCCAGACTGAAAAGCGCGGTCAGGAAAGCGTAGGCGGCCGGCCGCGGTAGGCGGTCAGAGGAAAGGAGGAACTTGTCCAGGATGGTCGTGGTGGCGTTGATGAAGTACGCTCCCACCGCCAGCCAGAGCCAGATGTACATACGGCAGTTACGGCCGGAGGGATCAACCCGCGCTTCCCTCCATGACCTTGTGATAATACAGCGCCACGTCCCGGATCCATCGGGCCACGTTTTCTGGACGGTCCCAGGCGCAGCTCGAACCACACTTCCAGATTACCATTTTTCCCGGAGTATCGCGCCTCGCCTCGTAGACCAGCGTACGGATACGACTGCTGACACGCTCCACCGCCTCCTCCCGACTGCCGAAACAGGCGTGTCCCAAGGCCGTGCCGCGCGTGCCCTGGCTCTTGAAGCCCCAGTAGTTATAACAGTCGATGCCGTCCTTGGTTGGCACGCGTTTGCCCCAGTTGGACTCCTTCTTGGCGATGGCTACTATGAAAGCCGCTACCGGACGTTCTAGCGAGACAAGCTCGGGAATCATCGCGTGCATGGGCGTCCCGGAAAGGAGAAGGTCGAGTTCGCGGGCCAACGCCGTGTCGTTCGTGTCAGCTTCGGGAATCGGGAGGCATTCGGCCTCATCCCTCCAGGAAAGAAACGGGCGATGCTCCCCTTTGGGCCAGGCGGAGAGAGCGGCGGCCCGCACTTCGCATGGCCGGAGACCGTCGACACTAGAGACGAAGCCGTCTGGCCGATCCACCGCAAGACGCCCATGGAACGCCACCAGGGCCGCAAGGCCGAGGCATGCCACAAGCGCCCGCTCCCGGCCAATGACGGCGCGGACGCGGTCGAAAAAAGAAGCCGCCCCCCGAAGGTCTGTCACGGTCATAGGCATGAGCCCCCGTTTCACGGATTATCCCTCCAGGGATTTGGTTTTCTCTACGGAACTTTTCAGAAAAGCACTTGGCGCTGGGGCGCATCGGCGGCCCCGGTCTCGACCGGCTCCCGGTCGAGCGCCTTCAGGTACATGTCCACGTCGGCGATCCATTTGCGCACGCTTTCCTTGCTATGGCCGGCGCACGAATAGCCGCACTTCCAGATGATAATCTTTTCCGGGGTGTTGAGCTTCTCCTGTTCGACCAGTTTCTGGATACGGACAGCCACCGTCTTGACGGCGTCCTCCGGACTGTCAAAACAGGTGTGGCCGCCGGTCCCCATCCGGGCCCGGATGCCACGGTAACCCCAGTAGTTGAAGCAGTCCTCCCCGTCCAATACCGGCACGCGTTTGCCCCAGTTGGACTCCTTCTTGGCAATAGAGACGAGGAACATGGCCACCAGCCGGTCTTCCTTGAGGATGGCCGGCACCATCTGCTCGATGGGGTAGCCGGCGACCATCTCGCGGATGCGTTTCTCGAGGGCGTCCTTTTCCAGGGTGTCGGAGACAATCTCTTGGAGGAAGGCCAGCTCCGCATCACTGATGGTCTCCTCGTAGGCCACCGAGGTGCCCTCCTCGGTGATCTCGAAGGTGGACTGGACTCCGGCGACGGCCGCTTCCTCGGCTGAAGCCGAACTCCCGAGAACAAAATGCAGGGTGCCGGTCACGGCCATGCCGAAGACGAAGACGGAAACGATGGTGAACCGGCTGGCGGTGAAGACCGGCCGGAATAACTCGATGAAGGCCGCTTCGCCCGGCAGGGGTTGGGGCGAAAGGCGGGCGCCGTCGAGGGAGCGCCGGAAGCGAGCCTGGAGTGGCAGGATGAAACGATGCCAATGATAGGCGGCCACCCGGAGGACGCGGCGCAGGCGACGTTCGGTGCGGGCCCGGACGGTCCAGAGTGGACTGGCTTCGGCCGTACGGAAAGCGATCCGGGAAACGGTCGGCCGGAGAGGGGTGCCAAAGGACCGGAAACGCGCCCTTCCTTGGACGGCGGCAACGGGCCGGGAAAGTCCGTCCATGGAGCGGCGCGCGGCGGGAACGATCGGTTTGTTTCGGATGAAACGCTGCATGTGTTTGTGGGGATTGTTTTTGTTTTTGTCCGACTACCGTCCCGGCTACTGGATGCCGGCTTTTTTCTTGAAGAAGCCGATGACGTCGGTTTCGCCGATGAGGCATTCGCCCTCGGCGATGAGGAACGGTACGGCCAGCTGCTTGCGGTCGAGGCCGCAGAGATCCTTGGCCCGGCGCTCGAGCTCGCGGCTGTTGGCCGCGTCATGCCACACTTCCTTTTTCTTGAAGTCCACTTTTTCGGCGATTTTGTTCTCGTCGAGGAACTTGGCTACCACGTGGCAATGGGGACACTCGGCTCCGTAATAATAGACGATGGGATGGGTTTCCTCGGAGACCGGGGCCTGGGCGGACTGGCTGGATTGCCAACCCCAGAACACAAGACCCGCGACCGCGGCGATGAGGACGACGATACCGATGAGCGCTTTGGATGACATAGGCTGGAAAAAATTTCAAAAAGAAACTGACCAATGGTCCCTCCTGTTCGGACCGCTGGTCACCCGTTTTTCTGTAAGGGTATTGTACCACTGACCGAGCCCTTGTTCCAGAAAATAAGCCACATTCCAAAAATTATGGCAAGGCCGGCCAGTATCTGATTATAGGTAAAAATTCCCGCTAATAAGCCAAATCCTGAGTCCGGCTCTCGGAAAAACTCAAGGCTGAAGCGGATGGCCCCGTACCCGGCCAGAAATGCTCCGGCCAGCCATCCGGGCGCCCGGTGCCGCCGCGCGAGCCGGATGAGCACCCAGGAGAGCAATAACCCCTCGCCGGCGGCCTCATAAAGCGTGACTGGGTGCCGGAGCGCCTCCGAACCGGGCCACTGGAGTCCGAAGGGGAATGTGGTGGGCCGGCCGGGCAGTTCGAGATTGAGGAAGTTGCCAACCCGCCCGAAAAACAGCCCGATCGGCGCCGCGAGCGCCAATGCGTCGGCCATCTCCCAAAAGTTACGCCTGCGCCGCACGCTCCAGACCCACAGGACGGATAGGACGCCGAGAAGCCCGCCGAAGAAGCTCATCCCCGACAGGCCGATCCACTCCCCCGCGGCCGAAACGGGGAGAAAAAGACGTGCGGGGTCGGCCCAAAACGCTTCCCTCGCATAGAACAGGACGAAGCCGAGGCGGCCCCCCAGCACCGCCCCGAGGGCGAGGAGAGCAATGAGGTCGAGGGCTTCGTCCCGCGAAGCGAGACGGCGCGCGCGAAGCGTATAGAAGAACAGTGCGCCGGCGGCCGCCAGCCCGAGGGCGAAACAGACGGCGTACCAATACAAATCAAACGACCCGACCGTCAAGGCAATCGGGTCGAAACGGAGCGGAAAATGCCGGAAAGCGTCCAGCATAACAAGAAGAGGCTAGGCGCCATTGTACACTTCGAGGTCCTGACGAAACTCGAGGTCGTAGATGCGCACCAGGACGGTGAAGAGGGCCACGATGATGGGACCAATGATGAAGCCTATGATGCCGAAGAGGGCGAGGCCGCCCAAGGTGGCGAAGAAGACGAGCAGTGGATGGATCTGGGTGTCCCGACCGACCAGTTTGGGCCGCAGGACGTTGTCGATGGTGGAGATGAGGCCGAAACCGATGATGAGCATAAAGACACCCTGCCAGACGTTGCCCGTGAAGAGCAGGATGAGGGCGGCCGGGAACCACACGATACCGGCGCCGGCCAGGGGGATGAGCGAGAGGAGGGCCATGACGAGCCCCCAAATGACGGGCGACGGCAGGCCGGCGATGGCGAACGCCACCCCACCGAAAAAGCCCTGGATAAGGCCGATGACGAGCGTGCCCTTGATGGTGGCCCGACTGACGGAGACGAACTCGCGGATGAGCACCTGTTCATGCTCGTTCTTGAGCGGCGAAAGCCGCATGATGAAACGGAGCGCCTTGTCGCCGTCGGTGAGGAAGTAATAGAGAGTAAAGAACATGGCGAAGATCCAGAAGACGAAATGGGCCAGGTTCTGGTAAATGGCCTGGAGGATGCCCAGGACGAACTGGCTCACGCCCCGGGCGTTCTCGGCTACCGTCTCGGGATCGAGGAACGAGTCGAACGCCCCACCGACCACGAAATAGCCTAGGATGGGCCAGGCCGAGAGGTTCTCGCGCAGGGAAACGAGCGTTTCGGCGATGGTGGTCTCGGCGCTCATCTCCTGGTAGAGGCGGCCCACTTCGTTGGCGGTCACCGAGACGATGGTGAGGAGCGGGACGATGATGACCACTAGGATGAAAAGGAGGGTGGCCGCCGCTGACAGCCCGCGCCGCTCGCCGGTCCAGGAGAGGAGGCGCCGGTAGACTCCGCCGAACAGGGCGGCGAAGACGGCCGCCGTGAAAATGGCCGTGACGAACGGCTGGAGCACGAAAAAGGTGAGAACGCCCACCACGCCGAGCAGGCCAAAGAAATAGTAGGCGTTCCAATTCTTGACTTTCATCATAGAGGGAAGGCTAATCGCCCAATCCGTTGGCCTGATTGTACGCCGAAACGGCCTTTTTTTCAAACGTCGCGAAACGCGGCCGGCCAAGGAGGATCTGGGCGTTGACGAGGAGCGTCGGCTTGCCTCGGAACATACGGTTGGCGCGCGGCGGGCGGACGGCCAGCTCCAATCCGTGCCGCTCGCGGAACCACGCCTTGATACCCGCTCGGGTATTATGGGTAGCGGGTAAGAGAAACGGTTTAAATGACTTCTTCGAGGCTGAAAAATATTTTCGATGCCCCTCGTGGAGATAGACGAGCACCGCCGCCGTTTTTGAAACAAACCGTTTCTTTCCTTCTCCCCTTTTTCCCTTTTCCCTTTTCCCTTCACTCCTCCCTCTCGTTTTGAAATAGATACACCGCGGCGCGAGCGGGCAGTTGCCGCACTTGGGCCGCGCCGTGCAGAGCGCGCTCCCGAAATCCATCAGGCCGGCGTTCCACTCTTTGGCCGGGGCGAGCGTCAGCAGGTTTTTCTCTAGCTTCGCCTGGTCGGCTGTTTCGATATGCCGCGTCCCGAGGAAAAACCGGCCGACGACGCGTTTCAGGTTGGTGTCCCAAGCCAGATAGTCGTCCTTGTAGACGAACGAAAGGATGGCTGAAGCCGTGTACTCGCCGATGCCGGGCAGTTTCATGAGCGCCGCCTTGTCCCTAGGGAAGCGCCCGGCGTGCCCCTCGACCACCGCCCGCGCGGTACGGAGCATGTTGCGCCCGCGACTGTAGTAACCCAGTCCCTGGTAATACGGCAGGAATTCCTCCCAGGTGGCCCGCGCCAACGAGCGCACGGTCGGAAAGCGCCGCATGAACCGAGTATAAAAAGGGATAACGCGCGTCACCTGCGTCTGCTGGAGCATCACCTCGCTCACCCACACCTCATACGCCGTGATCTTTTTCTTCCGCCACGGCAAGTGTTCCCGCCCGGCTTTGCGAGCGAAATCACGGATGGTTTTCGAAAAAAAGTGCAGTTTGGTTGCCGGCATAATCAAACAATTACTCCCCCACCTAAGGCAACCTCGCCGTCGTAGAACACGGCAAACTGGCCCGGGGCCACCCCGGGATCGGGGGTTTCGAGTTTCACGCGCACTTTCCGGCCGCCGTCCACAAACCGCAATCGAGCGGCGGCGTCCTTCTCGCCGTGGCGGATCTTGACCCTCACGTCCCGCACTCGCGGCGGCACGCCGGCGATCCAGTTGAGGTTCGTGACATCGAACACGTCACGGGCGGCGTCCTCGCTCCGCCAGGCGTTGGACACGTAGATGATGTTCCGCCCGGTATCCTTTTTGGCCACATACCACGGCCCGCCCGAAAGCCGGATATTGCGTCGCTGGCCGATAGTGTAGAACCAGAACCCCGGGTGTTCGCCGAGCTTCTGGCCGGTCTTGAGATCGACGATATCCCCCGTCCGCTCGCCGAGATGGTGTTTCAGGAACTGGTCGAAGGGGATCTTGCCCAGGAAACAGATGCCCTGACTGTCTTTCCGCTCCGCGTTGGGGAGGGCGAACCGCGCGGCGAGCTCGCGGACTTCCGGTTTCCGCAAGTGCCCTATCGGAAACACGGCCCGCGCCACCTGCGCCTGCGTCATCTGAGAGAGGAAATACGTCTGGTCCTTGACCGGATCGGCGGCTCGGAGGAGCCGTGTTTTCCCCCGCCGGACATCCGTCCGCGCGTAGTGGCCGGTGCCGATACGCTCGAACCCCTGTCCCACCGCCTCGTAGAACGCACCGAACTTGATACGGGCGTTGCAGAGGACGTCAGGGTTTGGGGTGCGGCCGGCCCGCGCTTCGGCGATGGTGTAGGAGACGATGCGTTCCCAGTATTCTTTCTGGAGCGGCACCACTTCGAGTGGCACGCCGGCCTGTTCGCAAACGGCCCGCGCGTACGCCAAATCCTCCTCCCACGGACAATCCCCGAGATAGGCAAGCTCGTCCTCGAGCCAGATCTTGAGATAGAAGGCGGTGACGTCGTGCCCTGCCTCCTTGAGGAGACGCAGGGACACCGAGCTGTCCACTCCGCCGGAAACCAGCATCGCGATACGCATAGATAAATCCTTTCTGATAAAACCTGCCGTATATCGACAATGTACCATTTCATCAGAATCCGTGTCGGAAGGCAAGGCAGTTGACTTCCCTCCCGACCTAGATTAAGCTTGAACGCCAAAGCGCTGTCGCGCTTTGGAAGCAGTTCTCTGACAATCCATAGCTCAAGAGCTCAAGGAGATGGTCCATGACTGGCATCCAGCAGTTTTCCATCTTGAAGCCCTTCGAAGCCCATCTCCATCTCCGCGATGGGAACCAGATGGCCTCGATCGTACCGTACAGCGCCAAGCAATTCTGGGGAGGCATCATCATGCCCAACCTCGTCCCTCCCGTTACGACCGTGGACGTAGCCCTCGCCTATCGCGACTGCATCCTGGCCGCCGTGCCGGACGGAATGTCTTTCGAATCGTTGATGACGCTCTATCTCACGGACAACACTCCGCCCGAAGAAATCGAGAAGCTCAGTGACAGCGCCTTCGTCGTCGCGGTGAAGATGTATCCGGCCGGCGCCACGACCAATTCCGATGCCGGCGTCACCGACATCCGTAAATGTTATGGAACGATCGAAGCCATGGAAATGCTCGGGGTGCCACTTCTCATCCACGGCGAAGTGACCGATCCGGGCGTGGACGTCTTCGATCGGGAGAAGGTGTTCATCGGCCGCGTCCTGGAGCCCCTCATCGAGCGGTTCCCCAGACTGCGCGTGGTCCTCGAGCACGTCACCACCGAGGAAGGCGTGCACTTCGTGCGACGCTCCGGACCGAACGTGGCCGCTACCCTCACCGTCCACCACCTCCTCATCAACCGCAACGCCATCTTCCAGGGAGGCCTCCGCCCACACCACTACTGCCTGCCTGTGGCCAAACGGGAACGACACCGCCTGGCACTCATCGAGACAGCTGTCTCTGGTCACCCGAAGTTCTTCCTCGGCACGGACAGCGCGCCGCATCGGAGGGGAGCCAAGGAGTCGGCTTGCGGCTGTGCTGGTGTCTTCACCGCCCACGCCGCCATAGAGCTCTGCGCCGAGGTATTCGAAGGTTCCGAAGTGGCTAACTGGAAAAGTCGGCTAGAAGAGTTCGCCAGCATCAACGGTCCTCGATTCTACGGCCTGGAATCCCCTACGGACACCGTTACGCTCGTCCGCCAGTCCTGGACTGTCCCGGACACTATCCAGTTCGGGGACAGCGAGCTGGTCCCCTTCCGTGCCGGCCAGGAAATCCACTGGCGGATCAAGCGCTAGCCCTCCGCCGGACATTCGGACAACCCCGCCCGCGTTGCAACAACCGCGGGCTTCTTTTTACCCGGTAACCCTTGACAGGCGGCTCGGAACCAGTAGCGTGGAGACACGCATCATACCCCCGTACCTTGGACAAATCGGAAGGAGAAGACCATGCAGCTTTATTTCAAGGATCTCGGCCAGCACCTGGATTTCGGTCCCGTGTTCGGCGCCCCGTTCATCAGAGGCTTCGCGGACGAAGGCATCCCCGGCGGACTGTTGTTCGAGTTGTGCGGCGGTTCGCTCATCCGTGCCGTCCCAGCTTTCAAGACCGTGACGCTCCACCCGCATCGGGGCAATGTCCCGCTCGACGTGCATGGCCGCCCGCGTTACCCGATGAGCCGCTACGTCCACTGGAATCCCTGGAAGGGCCACCTGGTGAACGCGTTCGGCTTGAGCAATCCCGGCCTCAAGGACTGCATCGGGCAGTGGGAGTCGCTTCCCGGCCGCTTCGTCATCACCCTCACTTCAATTCTGGAGACGAGGGACCGGCGAGCGGAAGAGGTATCCCGAATGGGTGACATGCTCTTCCGGGCGAAACCGCGTTTCCGAGGGAATTTTTTTGTCGTCTACAATGTCGGCTGTCCCAATGAAGGCCCTTACCGGGATATGGGTTCCGAGGAATTGGCCCGGGAGATTGTGACTGTGGCGGCGGCCCTGCGCCAGATCGGCGTCCCGCTCGTCCTGAATTGTTCCCCCGTCATGCCGGTGGAAGTCTTTACTTGGGAAGTGCGTCAGGCCTACGACGCCTTCTGGGTGGCCAACACCATCCCCGTGGGACACCCGTGCCTTGATTGGGCGAGGATCTTCCGCAACGGAAGAAGTCCGCTCCAGTCCGTTTGGAAACTCAAGCCGGCGGGCGGCTACTCCGGTCCGGCGGCCCTCCCGGTCACCCTCCGCACGATCAAGGCCATGCGGACGCTCGGTATCACGCATCAGATCGTGGCGGGCAACGGCATCCGATCGAGGGAGGATGTCCACAGACTGGCGGAAGCCGGTGCTACGGATATCGCCATCGGAAGCGTCACGCTCTCCCGGCCGTGGCGGACCGCCAGCATCATCGAAGAGGCCTTCACGGTCTTCGAGCATGTCTCCCGGCCAGCCCCGTTCGCGTGACAGAAGCGTTCCTTGCCCAATATAAAACCCCGACCGTGGTCGGGGTTCTTTTTTTGTCTTCCCAAAAATCCCTCAATCCTCCTCTTCCACGTCCTTGCCGAGCGCTTCCTCCCAGCGCTTGTACATCGGATCCTTGTAGTCCGGCTCGGCCTCACCCAAGGGATCGTCCCGGTTGACGTAGTGAAGGATGCTGTGCCGACCGCCGCCGCCGCACACCACCACCCGGTCGTCGGGCAATTTCTTGCGTTTCTTTTTGGACAGGCGCTCGCCACTCTCCGCGTCGCAGTACTTCGGATCCCCCTTCTCGTCGTCGAGCCGGCCGGTGAGGAGCATCTTGTCGCTTTCCACCCGCTCGTAGTCCTCGAAGTTCTCGACGGGCGTGCCGGAAAGGGCTGCGCGCATGTACTGGTTCCAGATGGGGGCGGCCACATACACGCCGTCCGAGCCTTCCTTCATCGCGTGGTTGTCGTTGTTACCCGCCCACACCACCGTGACCAGGGAGGGTGTGAAGCCCACGGTCCAGGCGTCGCGGAAATTTTGGGTGGTCCCGGTCTTGGCGGCCACGGGCCGATCGGGCAGGATGAGCGGACTGCGCGAACCGAAGACGGGCGCGCGGGCCGAATTGTCGGACATGATAGAGGTCACCTTGCGAGCTACTTCGGCGTCGATGACGCGCTCGCCCGTCCGGCGGGCGGGCAGCTCGAGATCGCGGCCGTCCGCCCCGACGATGCGGGTGAAGGGTGTCGGGTCAGAGCGGACGCCTTGGGTGGCGTAGGTGCCGAATGCCGCCGCCATATCAAGCGGCCGCACCTCGGCGCCGCCGAGGACGAGCGCCAAGCCGTAACGCTCGGGTTCGGTGAGCGTGGTGATACCGAGCCGCGTTGCGAACTCGATGGTCTCCGGCACACCGGCCAGGTAGAGCGTCTCCACAGCGGGGATATTGAGTGACTGGGCCAAGGCTTCACGCATGGATTTCTTCCCGTGAAAGCGGCCGTCATAGTTGTTCGGCTGGTATTCCTCGCCCGAGCCGTCCGGCCCGAAATTGGTCGGCAAATCGTAGAGGAGCGTCTCCGGCTGGAAGCCTTTCTCGAAAGCCTTGCCGTAGGCGATTGGCTTGAAGGAGCTCCCCGGCTGGCGAGCCTCGACAGTCACATTCACCTCACCATCGATAGCTTTGTCGAAATAATCACGCGAGCCGACCATAGCCAGAATCTCGCCCGTCCGCGCATCGAGTGAGACGAGAGCGGCATTGGTGGCTCCGCGTGAGATATTTTTGACAGCGCCTTCGCGTACCGCCTGTTCAGCCGTCTGCTGCTTATCCCAGTCGAGAGTGGTATAGACACGCATGCCGCCGGTCTCCACCGCTTCGCGGCCGTAGCGCTGTTCGAGCTGATCGAGAACGTAAAAGACGAAGTGCGGCGCCGCGATGGGATGCGCAAACGGCTTCACCTTGGACAACGTCTTCTCAGCGATGGCGGCGCGGGCCTCCTCCTCGCTGACCCAGCCTTTTTCCTCCATCTTCCGGATGATGGTTTCCTTGCGGGCGATGAGCTCCTGATGGCGGTTGCCATAAGGCGAATAGGTGGTCGGAGCCTTGGGGAGAGAAGCCAGGAGAGCGGCTTCATCCAAAGCGAGGTCGCGCGCAGACTTGCCGAAGAACGTCTCGGAGGCGGTTTCGACGCCATAGGCGTTGGAGCCGTACGGCACGGTGTTGAGATAGAGGTCGAGAATATCATCCTTGGCCAGATGCCGTTCGATCTTCAGGGTGAGGAAGAGCTCTTCGATCTTGCGCGACCAGGTCTTGGCCCGGGTGAGGTAGACATTCCGGGCGAGCTGCTGGGTGATGGTGCTCGCTCCCTGGCGAGCCGAGCCTTCGCGCAGGTTGACCTGGACGGCCCGGATGAGCGAGACGATGTCCACCCCGTGGTGGCTGTAGAACGTATCGTCCTCGGCAGCCAAAGTGGCCCAGCGCATCACGTCAGGGATGGCTTCATGGGCCACGATCTTGCGGTCCACTTCGCCGTGCACCTCGTAGAGGATGTGCTCCCCGCTCCGATCGTAGAGGATGGTGGTCTGAGGGAAGCTCGCATAAGCAAGGCGGCTCGTATCAAGCTCGCCAAACCAGTACACCATCCCGAGGCCGGTGAAAAGGCCGAGCGCCAGGACGAAAGGCAGGCTGATAATACCAAAGAGCGCGATGCGCCAACGCGACGCTCCAAAGGACAGATGGGGACGCGGGACGGCCCGCCGGACTGCCTCGCGCCAGGCGGGGGCGCGTTTCGAAACAGCGCGGCGGAAACGCTTCCAGGACGCGCTCATCCGCCGGAGGCCCGTGGAGAGGGCTCCGACGAAACTAGCGAGGGATGTGTCCAAGGCTGATTTCTTCATAACGAGAAGCGCTCCCCTAGGGACTGCGGACCATCCGGAATCCTGACAAGAGGACCGCCCATTATGACACGAAATCAGTTTTTGAGGAAGTCCTCGACGACGTCGGACACTTCCGCCGCCGTGCTGCATTCCATCAGTCGGACGCGGAGCTCCTTGGCCCCGTCAAAACCATGGGCGTACGCCTTGTAGTGCTTCTTCATGATATCGAAACTCTTGCGTCCGGCCCAGACTTCCTCGAAAAGCCGCGTGTGCCGGACCATGGCCTGGAGCCGCTCGGGTACGGCCGGCGCGTATCCGTTCCGATCGAAGAGCCACGGGTTGCCGAAGATGGCCCGGCCGAGCATCACCCCGTCCGCGCCGCTCTCCTCCGCTTTCTGTCGCGCGTCAGCGAGATCAGTCGCGTCGCCGTTGCCCACGATGAGCGTCCCGGTCCCCTGTGCCATCTCGACCACTCGCTTCACCCGCTCCCAGCGGGCCGGCACCTTGGACATTTCCTTTTTTGTCCGCGCGTGAATAGTAAGGAGCGGGAGATCCATCTCCAGGAGTTTCGGGATCCAGGTGTCAATCTCGTCTTTATTAAAACCGACGCGTGTCTTGACCGAGAGCGGGATGGACGAGCCCGCGTCCTTCAATCCCTCACGCGCCGCGCGGATACAGGCCCGTGCCACATCGGGTGTCGTGATCATCTTGGCCCCGGCGCCCTGCTTCATCACGTTTTTGTCTGGACAGCCCATATTGATGTCCATCCCATCGAAGCCAAGACTGGCCACGAGTTTGGCCGTCTCGTAGAAATGGTCCGGATGCGCGCCGAATACCTGCGCCACGATCGGACGCTCGGTCTCGGTGTAAGTGAGGTCGAGCTCCACGGCCTCACGGCCGGGGCTGCACAGTCCGTCGCACGAGACGAATTCCGTCCACATGGCGTCAGGCTGACCGTGTTCGGCGATGAGACGGCGGAAGACCGTGTCCGTCACGTTGGCCATCGGCGCCAGAACGAAAAACGGCTTGGGGAGATTGTTCCAGAAGGATGGTGCAGGCATATCGAAAATAGAGGTTCCTCAGTATAGCGTACCAGAACAAAAAGAAAACCCCCCGCACTCAGTGATGAGTACAGGGGTGAGACCTCGGAATCCGAGGAGGTGGGTTCTACGGCGCTTCGATGGAGCCGTGACTGATGATCTTGCGGTCGCCAGTACAGCCGTCGTAGACATTCAGGTTGATGGGGGTCTGGTTCTTGAAGGAGAGGAAGAGGTAGGCGTGCATCTCCTTGAAGTTGTTGTTGGCCATGGGGAGGTTGTAGAAATTGCTCCCACAGCCATTGGGGGTGTCGGTCTGGATGACCACTTCGGCGGGATCGACGTACACCCGGCTGATAGTGACGCCGTTGATCTCCTGGTTGGCCTCGGCCGTGAGGGGGGGCAATACGAGGAGGGAGACGAGGACAGCGAGGATAGCGTGTTTCATGGATAACTGCTCCTTTGAGTGGGGTGGGGTTCAGAACAACAGCATCATGAAGAGGTCGTCATCGTCGTCGCTTGAAGGCGGGGCTTTGACGGTAAACAAAAGGCGAATCTCATTGTCCGCTTCATTTGTTTCGTAGTCGATCCGGTCATCGTAGTCGATACGGGCGATCAACTCGTAATCACCAGGAATTTCCGGAGCGATGGCTTGGCCGAGGTTCTCGGTTTTGGTCGTGCCTCCTTTCAGGTTCTCGCGCTTGATACTGTCGAAATCGAGGAACACTTCGTCAGTGCCGTACATTCCTCCGGTAACGAACCAGCCGATACGAATATCCTTGCCGAAGTTCTCTCCAAGGTTCTTAGCCTGGGCACTGACGCTGAAGGCCTGTCCCGGGTCAAAGTCCGTGATCCCGTCTACCGACCATATGGACAGCAAGGTGAGGTTGGGACTGCTCCAGACAGTGAAGGGGACCTCCTTCTTACACTGGTTGTCTTCCTTGAGTTCACTGATCTGACTGGCCGAGTCGGTGCAGGCCATCATGTTGAACTGCCCTGGATACTCGGAGGTGATGAAGTCCTCGTGCTCGGTGTGAGTATCACCCACGTCCAAGTCCTGGGTGTCTTCCTTGCCTTCGTCGTCCGGATTATCGTCCGTCTTGAAACCGTCCGAGATGTAGCACCGAGTCTGGAAAGCTCCGGCGTTGGCCGTACCCGAGTTCTTGATCTGCATCCGGCATCGAGCTGACTCGCTGATGTGGAAACTACTGGTTACCACATGGGCGGCCGTCTCGGGCTGGAGGTCGTTGATCTTGAGGTCGGGTTTGGTGCCGGAAGAATTGGAGCCGTTGACAGGTACTCCACCCTGGCTCTCCGGCGAAACATACTGATTACCGGAAGAGCCATTGTTGCCAGGAAAACCAACACCACCAGCAAGAGCAAAGGCACCGTTCTGGTACTTTGTCAGGGTAGCAGATTCAGTGATTGGGCTACAGGTTGCAGCAGATACCGGCAAGGCGCTCAGCGACAGCCAATCCTTGTGCTTGTTGATCCACGTCTTGATCATGTGGAACAGGCCTGACTTCTGCACGTTCTCCGATTTGCTCTGGATCAAGTCGATCGGCAAAGCACAGAAGTTACTGACATCGTGACAGATATTGCTGGAAGCAATCTTCACTCCCATCCAGTCCGTTTCCGACGTCCCAAAGGTGAACCATCTCTTGCCATACGGACACCCAGGAGAACTCCCTTCTTCCCATCCGGCCCGACCAATGAGGTTTCCTTGATCATCGAGACGAGGCACCGTGACGACATTCACGGTTTCAACAGCAGGGCTGGGGTAGATGAAGCCATAAGTTTGGTTTTCTGTTCCTCCAGACCCCACCTTGACTCGTGTCCAGTTGCCAGAAACATCCGTCACCAGAACACCTGTCTCAACCTGCTCAGGTTGTCCCCAATTAGCATGGTCCACCTTGATGCGCGTGGAATCAACAATCTCCACAACATACGCGACATGCCCAACAGACAGGGCAGTCTTTGGCCTCTTTTTCCAAACTAATACAGAGCCGACTTGTGGCGTATTTCCTTTCTGGAAGTTTTGCTCGTCAGCTCGATCCCACGAGCTCCATGCTTCACCAAAAATCGCTGTTATGCCAGATCTTGATCTTGCATATGGTACACACTGAATTGCATGAGCCACTGAGCAAGTCAGTAAACTCAACAAAACAATGGGAGTCACTTTAGAAGTGGTCTTCAATTTCTTTCTCCTTTTCAGTTGTCAATGAACCACCTAAACAGAAGATACATTATCATCATCCCCTGGAATAAGTCAATCCGAAAAAGGACGTAGTGAATCAGGTGCAAAAATCGGATGATCCTGCCTTGTATCAATCAGAAAGAACTTTCCCCAACCTTTCTGGGAAACAAAATAGGACGAGGATGGTAATGTCGAAATTTTACATTCCTCGCGAAACTTTTCGTAAGATTGTTCATCAGTCCTAAGCACATTTTGAAGATTCAGTTCCAGGTATTCTTTCTTAAAGTAAGTTGAACTTCTTATTTCACAACTCATTTTTTTACCTTCAAAAACTACCCTCCGCACTGCCTCTTCTAAGGTTTCATCAATCTCCTTACTAAATACTGTTATATCAGCAAGATGATGTGTGTAATGGTATTCCTCATCACCCACAGGAATGGCATGATCTCCGATAATGTAGATCTCATTCCCCTGTTCAACAATTTTCTTTACATATCTATCTATATATGAAAACTGCACTCCAAGTTTCGTACTAGTATAAACACTGTCAAGGGACGCCGACAAATAGTCTGGATCGCAGTATGTGATCTGACCGCACGGTTTATGGGTATAATCAACCCCATCTAAAATCTCATGACTGACTTTATATTCAATAGAATCCCGATCCGTCTCCACTGTTGCATCACCACTTTCCACCCCTTTATTGACAGAAAACAAAAACCGTCCTGCCAAGCCAAGGGCACAAAGAAGAATAAATACGAGAAAAATGTTTCGGGCAGAGAAAAATTTCATACATTTCAAAGTAGCAATTTTGTGCATTCTCGTCAATTGCACTGACTAGCCATCGGCGCCAGGACGAAGAACGGTTTGGGGAGATTGTTCCAGAAGGATGGTGTGGGCATATCGAAAATAGAGGTTCCTCAGTATAGCGTACCTTTCTTGACTATAGAAGAGGAGCTTGTTATTCTAATTCAGACTTGATTAGTCTGATTTTTGTTGGCTTATTTTAGCCGTATATGAAGGTATCCAAGCAGTCGTACTACGGTCTCCGGGCCATACTGACCCTCGCCCGAGCGGACAAACCCCTCTCTATCCGGGCCCTCTCCGAGAGCGAACACCTCCCCGAGACCTACCTCGAGAAGATTCTCCAGAAGCTCCGGCGGGCCGGCCTCGTGCGCGCCGAGAAGGGGGCGGCCGGCGGCTACGCCCTGGCCAGGCCGCGCAACGCCGTGAGCGCCTGGGACGTCATCCGCACCCTGGACGGTCCGGTACGTGCCTTCCCCGTCCCGCGGGTCAAGGGCCGTCTCCCCTGTCTCGATGTCTCCCACTGCCAAACCAACGAAGTCTGGCGGACGCTCGAGGAAAATATCGAAAAGACCCTCTCCGACATCACGCTGGAATATCTGACACGACCGACGACTCCCAATCGATAAATCTATGCTTTCACTGAAAAACCTCACCGCCTCCGCCGACAAGAAGAAGATCCTCCACGGGATTTCCTATGATTTTGAGCCAGGCAAGATCTATGCCGTCTGGGGTCCCAACGGGAGCGGCAAGTCCACCCTGGCGCACGTCCTCATGGCTTCGCCGCTCTACGCGATGGGCCGCGGTTCGCGCATCCTGTGGCAAGGAAAAAACATTGTCCGGCTCTCCCCTGACCAACGCGCGCGTCTCGGGTTTTTCCTGTCCTTCCAGTCGCCACACGCGCTCGAAGGCGTGAGCGTCTTCCAGCTCCTCCGCTTGGCGGGAGGCAAGCAAGGTCGCGCGGCCCTCGAGGTGCGCCGCGCCATTGAAAGCTACGCCAAAGCGCTCAAGATCCCAGCCGAGCTCCTCTCGCGGCCGCTGAACGTCGGCTTCTCGGGTGGCGAGAAGAAAAAGCTAGAGGTTCTCCAAGCCGCTGTGCTCAAGCCCTCAGTCCTCATCTTGGACGAGGTGGACACTGGCGTGGACGTGGACGCCCTCCGCACCATCGCCACGTTTTTGAAGAAACACCGCCGCCCTGACCAGATCGTCATCGTCATCACCCACTCGACCAAACTTTTGGAAACCCTGCAACCCGACCGCACGCTCGTACTCAAGGACGGCGAATTAGTGAGGACGGGTCCTGGCAGCCTGGTGGTGAAGATTGAGAAACAGGGGTTCAAGAATATTTCGAAATAACGCCATGTCCCGCGCCGCCAAGAAACAGCTCGATTTCGATTACCGCTACGGCTTCGCCATGCCCGAGCGCGCCACGCACAAAGTATCGCCCGGCTTGAATGAGGCGGTAGTGCGGCAGATCTCCGGGCTCAAGAAAGAGCCCGCCTGGATGCGTGACTTCCGACTGAAGAGCTACCGCGCCTTCCAGGAAAAGTCGATGCCAGGATGGGGTGGCGACCTTTCAGGGATCGATTTCGATGCCATCACTTACTACCTGAAGGCCACCGACCGCCAATCCGGGAGCTGGGACGCGCTCCCGCCCGAGATCAAGGAGACCTACGACCGCATCGGTGTGCCCGAAGCGGAGAAGAAATTCCTCTCCGGCGTCTCGGCCCAGTACGAATCGGAGGTGGTCTACGAAAGCATCGACCGCGAGCTCCGGAAACTGGGCGTCATTTTCTGCGATATGGACACGGCGGTGCGCAAGTATCCGAAACTGGTGAGGAAGTATTTCGGGACGCTCATCCCGCCGCACGATAACAAGTTCGCCGCCCTCAATTCCGCCGTGTGGAGCGGCGGCTCTTTCGTCTACGTGCCGCGGGGCGTCCATGTGAAGCTCCCCCTTCAGGCATACTTCCGCATCAATGCTGAAGCTTTCGGACAGTTCGAACGCACTCTCATCATCGCCGAGGAGGGCAGCTCGGTGCACTACGTCGAGGGCTGTACCGCGCCAGTCTATTCGACCAACTCGCTCCACGCCGCCGTGGTCGAGATCTTCGTCCACGAGCGGGCCCGCGTCCGCTACACCACCGTCCAGAACTGGAGCCACAATATCTACAACCTCGTCACCAAGCGCGCCAAGGCCGAAGCGGACGCCGTGATGGAGTGGATCGACTGTAACCTGGGCAGCAAGCTCACCATGAAGTACCCGTCCGTCTACCTCACCGGACGTCGGGCCCGAGGCGAAGTCCTCTCCATCGCGCTCGCAGGCGCGGGGCAGCACCAGGACGCCGGGGCCAAGATGATCCACATGGCGCCCGAGACCACCTCGCGCGTGGTGTCCAAATCCATCAGCCTGAACGGCGGCCGCTCCACCTACCGCGGCCTGGTGCATATCGGCAAAGACGCCGTCGGAGCCAAGTCGAGCGTCACGTGCGACGCCATGCTCCTCGATGCCGAGTCGCGCTCGGACACCCTGCCCACCATACGGATCAAGGAACCGAGCGCGCAAGTCGAACACGAGGCGACGGTCGAGAAGATCGGGGCTGAGAAACTCTTCTACCTCACCTCGCGCGGCCTCTCGCAGTCCGAAGCCGAAGGCCTGCTCGTCAACGGCTTCATCGATCCGGTGGTGCGCGAGATTCCGCTCGAGTATTCGATCGAGCTGAACCGCCTCATCAATTTCGAGATCGAAAAGAAAGTAGGGTAACCTATGCTTCACGACATCTCCAAAGACACGAAAAAACACTACCGCCTGACGGCTCCCGGCCGGCAGGTATTCTTCCTGGGCGGCCGCTCGGACGAGGTGACGTTCGAGCTCTCCGCGCCCGGCGCCGAGGCGCATGTCTTCTCGCTCTTCTCAGGCCGCGGCGCCGAGAACCAGACGCTCTCCGTCACTATGCGCCATACCGCCCCGCACACCGTCTCACGTCTCTCTGCACGCTCGATTCTCCGCGAAGACTCAAGCGCGCATTTCTCCGGCCTCATCCGCATCGAGCGAGAGGCGATCGGGAGCGATGCGGCCCAGGTGAGCCGCGCGCTCACACTCGGCTCCGGCTCAGCCGGCGTGAGCGAACCGAAACTGGAAATCCTCCCCGACGAC